>JANNSP010000344.1:0-6276 GCA_031402975.1 Hyphomicrobiales bacterium | reverse complement strand
GCCATCCGCATCAGCTCTTGCTGATCTGCTTCTGGCCAATTCTCGGCACGGTGCAAGATGTCCTTGAGTGTTGGACTCTTCATAAACTCGTTCTCCCCCTACTCCGCCGCCATGATCGACTGCTTCATATTCCCCAGCCCCTCCGTCACATGCCGCGCCAGCGCGTCGGCGGCTGAACTCGGGCGTCCGGGCTTGCGCACAATCCCGATGTCGAAGGTGCCCATCGCCGGGAAGCCGTCGCGCTCGGTCAGGATGCGCATGCCGGGTCTCACGCACAGTTCCGGCACGGCACCCACCGCCAGCCCCGTCTGCACCGCCGCGTTGATCGCATTGGAATTGGAGCTCGAATAGGCGATCCGGTATTTCCGCTGCTGCGAATCGAGTGCATCGAGCGCGGCCCTCCGCCATTCGCAATGCGGCGACGCCAAGGGCAGCACGTCGAGCATGTGGACATTGTGCTTGGCCGAGGTCACCCATACCAGGGGTTCGCGCCGGATCGGCTCGTCGGTCGCCACATCGCAACCGAAGGTGACCAGTGCCAGGTCCATCTCGCCGTGCCTGGTGCGCTCGAAGAGATCGGTGCTGCTCAGGCACTCGACATCGACGGTGACAAGGGGATGGGTCCTCGCAAACCGCGACAGGATCTCGGGCAGGAAACGGTCGGCATAATCGTCGGGCGTGCCGAAGCGCAGCGTCCCCGTCAGTTCCGGCTTGGTGAAGGCCGAAACCGCCTCGTCGTTGATCGCCACCATGCGCCTCGCATAGTCGAACAGCCGGTCGCCATCGGCGGTGAAGCGGCTGGCGCGGCCGTCCCTGGCGAATAGCGGCCGGCCGAGCAGTTCCTCCAGCCGCTTCATCTGCATCGACACCGCCGACTGGGTCTTGTGCACGTCCTCGGCGGCGCGGGTGAAGCTGCCGGTATCGGCGATGGCGAGGAAAGTCTTCAGAAGATCGATATCGAGATTGGGGATCATGGCGTCCACTCATCAGTATCCGTGATCGATAGTATAAGATACATTCGTTGGACTAATCAATAGAAATCGGCGAAATATAGGGCATCACAAAGGTGATCGAGAGCCGCTTTCGGGTGGCCTGGCGCGGGAAGAACTGGTCTTCTCGCGAGATAAGGAGACTGTGCCATGAGAGACTATGCCTTGAACCGCGCCATCGGCCTCGACGAGGTCAGAGGCGTATCGCTGCTGCGCCGCTTTGTCCACAACTGGCTTGCCCGCCGGGCCGTCGCAAAGCTTGACAGCTATGACGATTACCTGTTGCGCGATATCGGCGTCGAACGCTCGGACGTGCGCTGGGCGGCGGGCCTGCCGCTCTCCGTCAACGCCGCGATCGCCCTTGAGGAGCGCTCCGGCACGAACCGGCGATCAGCGGATTCGCGTGCCCAGGATGTCCGCGAAAATGTCGTCCAGTGAAAGCGTTGTGCTGCGTTTACGGCGGCGGGTCACAGGTGTCCGCCGCCGTTTTCGTCCGAAATAACTCCCGTAAGTGCGGCGGCGCCTGCGCCGTTTCGGCGCCAGTTGCCTGACCGCTCCTTCAACCGCGCCCTTGACGATGGCCGCGACAATCTTGCCGAAAAGACTTCCTTCTTGGGAGGCAGCCTGTGGCGCCCCCACCAGCCCCATGGCCGGGGCGTGACGCCTGGCCAGCGACGCCAGGACCGCGGTCGCTGCGATCGCCGCCAGCTTGGCCAGGGCTATTTCCGCCAGATCGAATGCAAGTTTCCGCGCCTCGGTGATCGCCGTATTCCGCGACCCGTAGATTTCCGACAAGATCGCATTGCCATCGGCGATGGCTTCGGCGCCCGACGGATCGTCGAGGTCCGAGCCATCCTCGAGGAGGTCGAGCAGATCCTCATAGGCCTCGGCATCCTGCTCGGCCTTGAGCTTCAACCGGAGCGCTATCGCCGGAACGAGCGCGCCAAGCGCCTTCCGGGCCGCTTCCTCCTCGACGCCGGTGATCGCCGCGGCGTCCTGGAAAAACCGGCCGTTCTGCAGCTTCGCCAGCGCGGTCATCAGGACCATGTCTGTTCCCCGTCAGGACCTCTGGGGCAATCCTATAGCGAAGCAAGAGGGATGCAAATCCCCTAAACTGTCATCGCCGGATTTATTCCGGCGACCCATTGCGCAATAAGTTCAAGAGTTAGTTGCGTTGCACCATGGGTCCCCGGGACAAGCCCGGGGATGACAAACGGGGTAGGGAAGGGTGCACACGAGTCAAAATCCATGACCGTTGGACCGGGGGGTTGCGTCTCGTTCTCACGCCGCCGTGCCGCCCACCGTCAGGCGGTCGATTCGCATCGTGGGCTGGCCCACGCCCACCGGCACGCCCTGGCCCTGCTTGCCGCAGGTGCCGATGCCGGGGTCGAGCGCCATGTCGTTGCCGATCATGGCGATCCGGGTCAAGGCGTCGGCGCCCGAGCCGATGATGGTGGCGCCCTTGACCGGCGTGGTGATCTTCCCGTCCTCGATCAGATAGGCCTCGGTGCAGGAGAACACGAATTTGCCGGAGGTAATGTCGACCTGGCCGCCGCCGAAGGATTTGGCGAACAGTCCGCGTTTCATCGAAGACAGGATTTCATCTGGATGGCGGTCGCCCGCCAGCATGTAGGTGTTGGTCATGCGGGGCATCGGCGCATGGGCATAGGACTGCCGCCTGCCGTTGCCGGTCGGCTTCATGCCCATCAGCCGCGCATTGAGCCGGTCCTGGATAAAGCCCACCAGGATGCCGTCCTCGATCAGTGTCGTGCAGTTGGACGGCGTGCCCTCGTCGTCGATCGAGATCGAGCCGCGGCGGTTGGGGATAGTACCGTCATCGACGATGGTGACGCCCTTGGACGCGATGCGCTGGCCCATTAGGCCGGCAAAGGCCGAGGTCTTCTTGCGGTTGAAATCGCCTTCGAGGCCATGACCCACGGCTTCGTGCAACAGAATGCCGGGCCAGCCGGGACCGAGCAGCACATCCATCTCGCCCGCCGGCGCCGGCTTCGCTTCGAGCGCCACCAGACTCTGGCGCAAGGCCTCGCGCGCCGCCTCCTGCCAGATATCGTCGGTGAGATAGGACAGAGGTTCGCCCCGGCCACCCAAACCGTGGCTGCCCTGGCCTTGCTCGGTGCCGCTCGCCGACACAATCGAAATATTGAACCGCATCAGGGGGCGGATATCGCGATAGGTGCCGCCATCGGCGCGGATGATCTCGATTGCCTGCCAGTCGCTGGCGAGCGACACAGAAACCTGGCGCACCCGGGGATCAAGGGCGCGGGCAAAGGCATCGGCCTTCTGCAGCAGCGCCACCTTCTCGGCAAATCCCAAGGCCGCCGCCGGATTGGTTTCGGCATAGAGCTTGGCGTTGGTACGTTCGGGCGCCAGCGCCATGGTGCCGCTCGAGCCCGCCGTTACCGTCTTGCACACCTCGGCGGCGCGCCTCAGGGCCTGTTCCGAAATGTCGGTGGCATGGGCGTAAGCCGCGGTCTCGCCGCTCACGGCGCGGAGGCCAAAGCCCTGCGACTCGTCGAAACTCGCCGCCTTCAGCTTGCCGTCGTCATAGACCAGCGACTCGGTCTGGCGCTTCTCCAGAAAAAGCTCGCCGTCATCGGCGCCATTCAGCGTGTCCGCGACAATCGAGAGAGCGCGCTCGCGCGGCAGGTCCACGCCTTCCAATACCGAGGTGATCTGACCCATGGAAATTGCCTTCTGCTCCTGCGTTTGTCATCCCCGGGCTTGTCCCGGGGACCCATCTATCAACCGGCGCCATTCATCCGAAAACGGAGGAATGGGTTGCCGGAATAAATCCGGCAATGACAAATTGGGGTGCGCCGGGGTTCGATCAAGAACAAAACGATTTTGGTTTCACCCCTTACTCAAAACTTGTCGAGTTCGCCCAGCGCCGCCGAGAAGCCTTCCAGCGAAATCTTCATCGGCAGGCCGAGACCCGGCGCCTCGTAGATGATGAAATTGGCCGCTCCACCTTTCTTCATCTTGGTGAGCGTTTCCTCGCTCGCCTCGGCGAAGGCGACGCAGACCTGCGGCATGCAGCGGGTGAACGGCACCCGGCCCACCGCCGCGCCGTCGATCTCGAGCGCCACGCCGGTCGGCAGGAACACCCCGATCGGCGTCATCACCCGCATCATGGTGGCGATCTTGTCGCCCTGCTTGGCCTTGACGATGACCAGCGTCAGCCCGGCCTTGGGATTTTTCTCGCTCTTGGTGCCCTGGATCATGCCGCACTGCTTCTGGCCGGCCTGGCCTTCCGCCGCCTGGCCTGCGGGCGGAACTTCGCACTGAACCTTCCAGGCGCCATGGGTGGCGACGACCTCGGCTCCGGCCGGCGCCTTGTCGGCTTGACCGACCCTCGGACCGAACTGCTTCTTCTGGGTCTGTTTGACGCTCTGGGCGAACCCATCGTGAAAGCCTGCGGGGACGAATGCCACGGCGATCAGGGCGGCGGTCAGGAGGGGGCGCAGGGACTGGGTGATTCGCACGAATTGATACCTTCCATATTGATGCCGCGGGCTCTTAGCGCCACGAACGCCGTCACACAACTGAGGGATTGATGGCCGGGATTGTGACCCCCGGCCGTTCCTCAGGCCGGTTTCATGGACAATTGGGGCAGAATTCCGGTTGCCGGCGAGAACCGTCGCGCCACGACGTTTTGCCGCGCCCGGCTCCGTTGCGGCGGCCTGCCGAATGTGGTTCACAATCCGGTTGGGATCGGCGCGCCTTTGGTGGCGGCCAAGAAACAAGGGATGACGATGAAGACGTTGGTTCGAATGATGTCTTTGGCGGGTTGTTTGGGGCTTGCTCCAGGCGTTCTGGCGGCGAGTGCCGGCAAGCCCGAACCCTGGCAGCTGGGGTTGCAGTTGCCGGTGACGCCGGTGGCCGAGGGCATCAACTGGTTCCACAACGGGTTGCTGATGCCGATCATCACGGTCATCACGCTCTTCGTGCTGGGGCTGATGATCTATGTCGGGGTAAAATTCAACGCCAAGGTCCATCCGGTGCCGTCGCGCACCACCCACAACACTACGGTCGAAGTGCTGTGGACGGTGATCCCCATCCTCATCCTGGTGATCATCGCCATTCCGTCGTTCCGGCTCCTGTATTTCCAGCGCGACATTCCGGTGGCCGACCTGACCATCAAGGCGATCGGCAATCCGAGCTGGAACTGGACCTATGAATATCCCGACCTCGGTCTGAACGACGATGGTTCGGCCAAGGTCAGCTTCACCGCCTATCTCAAGCCCAAGGACGAGGCCGACAAGGAAGGCGTGCCGTGGCTTCTCGCCACCGACGTGCCGATGGTCGTGCCGGTCAACAAGACCGTCAAGATGATCATCACCTCGGACCCCGAAGGCATCATCCATGCCTGGACCATTCCCTCCTTCGGCATGAAGATCGACGCCGTGCCGGGCCGCCTCAACGAGGACTGGTTCAGGGCCACCGTCGAGGGCGTCTATTACGGCCAGTGCTCGGAACTGTGCGGCAAGGACCACGCCTATATGCCGATCGAGGTGCATGTCGTGGCCCAGGCCGACTATGACGCATGGGTTACGAAGATCCAGACGGCCGGGGCGGACGAAGCGCGCGAGTTCCTATTTGCCATGCTCAAGGCCAAGGGCCAGCTGGCGCAGAAATAAGAGGCAGGACCCCATGTCATACGTCACCACCGCGAACGACGATCACGGCCATCCGACCGGCTGGAAACGTTACGTCTATTCGACCAACCACAAGGACATCGGCACGATGTATCTGTGGTTCGCCATCATCTCGGGGCTGATCGGCGCGTTCCTCTCGGTGATGATGCGGATGGAATTGCAGGATCCGGGCATCCAGTATTTCCATGGGCTTGCCTCGGTGGTCTATGGCGCCGAGGGCGAGGCGGCGATCGACCAGGGCAAGCACATGTACAATGTGTTCGTCACCGGCCACGGCCTGCTCATGATCTTCTTCATGGTGATGCCGGCGATGATCGGCGGCTTCGGCAACTGGTTCGTGCCCCTGATGATCGGCGCGCCCGACATGGCGTTCCCGCGCATGAACAACATTTCGTTCTGGCTCCTGCCGCCCGCTTTAGCGCTCCTCCTCATCTCGATGTTCGTCGAAGGTCCGGCCGGCGCCCATGGCGTGGGCGGCGGCTGGACGCTCTATCCGCCGCTGTCGACTTCCGGACAGCCCGGACCCGCCATGGACTACGCCATCCTGTCGGTGCATCTGGCCGGTGCGTCCTCCATCCTCGGCGCTATCAATTTCATCACCACCATCTTCA
>JANNSP010000343.1:0-4826 GCA_031402975.1 Hyphomicrobiales bacterium | reverse complement strand
AGCGCGGAATCGGTCCCTGGCGCGCCTCGAACTACTACGAGAACTATCTGGGCTACGTCGCCGCGGCCAATGACAGAACCTGCCTGATCATGCAGATTGAATCCGCCGCAGCGGTGGACGCGATCGACGACATTGCGTCGCTGGACGGGATCGACGTGCTCTTTGTCGGACCCGCCGATCTGGCGGCCTCCATGGGTCTGACGGTCGGGGAGCGGCATCCGGATTTGACCGCGGCAATCGAACGGATTGCGACCGTGGCGGCCAAGCATGGCAAGGCGCTCGGCATTGATGCCACCAACTTCGAGTTCTTCTCCCTTTTCCGGGAGATGGGATTTACGTTCTTCACCTATGGTCTCGACACAAGCTATGTCTTGGACAGTGCCCGCGCGGCCAGCGCGCAGCTCCGGTCTCTTATGAAGGCGAAGCGCTAGGGTGACCGGATTGCCACGCAACGATGAGTAGGCGGCGCGCGTGGATATGGCGGCGGCGGTAAATGAACTTTCCGAGCTTGCCCACGAGGAATTTTTTAAGCCTGCTGTGAGCTGGGAGAGGCTGTTCCATGAAAGAACTGGTGAACAATATCATTGCCGCCAACCAACGGATAAAGGCGATCGATGGTGGTGCCCGGGAGACACCGCTGGACGAGTCGGGCAAATTCAGCGATCGGACAGGCGCCGATTTCCTGTTGAAGGGCGAGCATTTGCAGCGCACCGGTTCCTTCAAGATGCGCGGGGCCATGAACAAATTGCTGTGTCTCAATGAGCAAGACTCGAAAGACGGCATCATCACCGCTTCGTCTGGAAATCACGGCATAGCGACCGCCCAGGCAGCGAAGGTCAGCGGCGTGGACGTCACCGTCTATCTGCCGGAATCCGTGTCTCCCCTGAAACACGCCAACATCAGGCGGTTGGGCGCCAACACGGTTCTGGTGCAGGGCAACGGAATCCAGGCGGAAATTGTCGCGCGCGCGGCCGCGGAACGCGAAGGCAAGACATATGTATCCCCCTATTCGGATCTGGACATCATTGCGGGTCAGGGGACAGTGGGATTGGAACTGGCGGAACAATGCCTCGATCTGGCGGCCGTCTATGTCTGTGTCGGCGGCGGCGGGTTGATTTCGGGCATCGGCGCCTATCTGAAGACCCTTAGGCCGGATGTTGAGATCATCGGGTGTTGGCCTGAAAACGCGCCGGCGATGCATCTTTGCATGAAGCGGGGTCAGATCCATGACACGCCGGAGACTGCCACTCTGGCCGACGGCTCTGCCGGCAGCATAGAAGAGGGAGCGATCACCCTGGCGCTTTGCCAGCAGGTCATCGACCGGCATTTGCTGGTGAGCGAGATGGAGATCGCCGGTGCCATGCGCGAGATGGCGGCCGCTGAAAATTTCATCATTGAAGGGTCGGCGGGCGTAGCCTTGGCAGCCGGTCTCAAGACTGCAAGCGACTATCGGGGCCGAAAGATTGCGGTGGTGGTCTGCGGCCGCAACGTCGCGCTGGATACCTTCATCTCGGTGTTGCAGATGGGGTAGCCCCGATTTTATTGGAGCATGAAATCACAAACGGGCATGACTGGATCATTCGCCTGTGTCTGTTTCCGCGGCCGAAAGCGGCCATTGTCAGGTGCGGTTTCCATGCCGCGGATCATCACGGGAGGATCAGACTCTCATTCTCCCGTTCTTCGTATCCCACGGCGAGTCGGCGATCACGCGGGCGGCGCGGCGTTGGTTGAACACCAGAACCTCGAGAGTGGTTCCGGGCTCCACCAGCGCCGGTTCCACATAGGCCAGCGCCAGAGACCTCTCCACCGCGTGCCCATATCCGCCGCTGGTCGTGAGCCCCACCACGCGGTCCGCCTGATAGATGGGCTCGTTTCCCATGCAGTCGCTGTCGGTGTTATCGACTTCGAGTGTCACCAGCCGCATGCGGGGGCCGCGCTGCTTCAGCCTGAGGCTCGCGTCGCGGCCGATGAAGTCCGGTTTGTCGAGGCGGATGAAACGGCCCATCGAGGCCTCGAACATGTCGACCTCGGTCGTCAGTTCCGCGCCCCAGCCGCGATAGGATTTTTCCAGGCGGAGCGAATTCATCGCATAGGTGCCGAACAGCACCATGCCGTGGGCCACGCCCGCCTGGCGCAACGCGTCGAAGACTTGCGGCATCGACGCCATCGGCACATGCAGTTCCCAGCCAAGTTCGCCCACATAATTGACCCGCAGCAGCCGCACGCCCTCGACTCCCGCGACGACCGTCACGCGGCCGGTCAGCCAGGGCAGCGACAGATCGGCCGATGTTACTTGCGACAGAACATCGCGCGCGCGGGGCCCCGCCAGCACCAGCACGCCATAGTCGTCGGTGATGCCGGTGATCGTCGCCTGTTCGGAGGCGGCCTTGCGCCACTGCAACTGGTCCAGGTCATGAAGTTGCGCCACGGCGGCGGACAGCACATAGAAATGCTCAGGGCCGAGACGAGTGACAGTGATCTCGGACTCGATGAAGCCGTTGGCGTTGAGCAGATGGGCGAGGACGATGCCCCCATCCTTCGTGGGCATTTTGTTGGCGCAGATGCGTTCGAGGAACGCATAGGCATCTGGGCCTGTCACGTCGAATTTGGAGAAGGTCGAGAGGTCCATGAGTCCCACGCGCTGGCGCACGCCCTGGGCTTCTTCGCGCACCCAATCGAACCAGTTCGAACGCTTGAACGAGAATTTTTCGCCCGTGCCAGTCCGGTCATACCAGCGCGCCCGCTCCCAGCCGAAAATCTGCGCGAACTGCGCGCCTTCTTTTTTCAGCCGCTCGTGCAGCGATGATTTGCGGATATCCCGGCCGACCTCATGCTGCTCGCCCGGCCTGTAGCAGTAATACATATGATGATAGTCGGCGATCGCGACTTTGGCGGTATAGTCCTTGCCGGCCCAGTTGCCGAAACGCCGCGGATCGAATTCGCGCATATTGATCTCGGCCTGGCCATGCACCATCCATTGCGCCAGATATTTGCCGGCCCCTCCGCCCTGGCAGATGCCGATCGAGGCGCCGCAATGCATCCAGTAGTTTGGATGTCCCGGCGCCGGCCCCGACAGATAGGTTCCGTCCGGCGTATGCGTGATGGCCCCCGACACGATCGACTTGATGCCGGTTGAGCCGAACAGCGGCAGGCGCTCGGTGGCGCGTTCGAGCCACGGCACTAGCCGGTCGAGTTCGGGAGCAATCAGCTCGCTCTCGAAATCCCAAGGCGGCGGCTGGTCATCCCAACACAGATGCGCTGTCGCGGTTTCGTAAGGCCCGACGAGAATGCCGTTGGTCTCCTCGCGGATATAGGCATGCGAATAGGGATCGCGCACCACGGGAAGTTCGGGCTTGAGATCGATCAGTTCACGCAGCGGCTCGGTGATCATGTAATGATGCAGCAGGTTGGCAATCGGCACGTTATGGCCGGTCCACGAGCCGACCACGTCGCAATAGGAGCCGGCGGAATTGACCACATGCTCGCACACGATGTCGCCCTTGTCCGTCACCACCCGCCATTCGCCATTCGCCAATCGCTTGATGTCGGTCACCAGCGTGCGCCGGTAAATCTCGGCGCCCAGTTTCCGCGCACCGGCCGCCATCGCATTGGTGATGTCGGCCGGCGCCACATGCCCATCATGCACGGTGCGAAACGCCGCCTTGACGCCGAAGGTTTCGAGATAGGGGTGATACTGCCCGATCTCCGAGGGTCCAATGATCTCGCATTCGTAACCGGCAAGCCTGGAGATGCCGTAGACATATTTGAACCAGTCTACTTCGTCATCGGTAAGAGCGAGGCGCAAGCCGCCGCAGCCATGCCACGACACCGCTTGGCCCGTCAGCGCTTCGAGCTTGGCATAGAGGTCGGTGCCGTAAACATGCACCTTGGTCAGGTTGAGCGAGCCGTTGAAATGCGGACACTGCCCCGCCGCGTGCCAGGTCGAGCCCGAGGTGAGCTCGCCTTTTTCTACGAGAACGATGTCGCTCCAGCCTTCCAGCGCCAGGTGATAGAGTAGCCCCACGCCCATCACGCCGCCGCCGACGATCACCACCCGCGCCTGTGTTTTCATTGCCTGTGCCCCAGCCAGCCCGTGAAATCCGCGAGCGCGCGACCTGTATAGGCGCGCTTCCGGGCGATGGCGCGTTCGGTGTGCGGCAGGCGCTTGCCCGAAAGCGTCACCGGCGGGAACAGTCCGAAATTGACATTCATCGGCTGGAACGACGAGCCCCGGCTGTCGGTCGTCTCGATATGCCCGCCGGTGATGTGGTTGAGGAGCGCGCCATGCGCCGTGGTGGGAGGAGGGGGAGTGAATGCAACACCCAGGCGTTCCGCCGCCGCCATCCGCCCCGCCAGCAGGCCCATGGCAGCACTCTCGACATAACCCTCGACCCCGGTGATCTGCCCGGCGAAGCGCAATCGCGGCTCGGCCTTGAGCCGCAATCTTTCGTCGAGCAGTTTCGGGCTGTTGAGAAAGGTATTGCGGTGCAAACCGCCCAACCGCGCGAACTCGGCGTGTTCGAGGCCTGGGATGGTGCGGAACACGCGCACCTGTTCGGCGTGTTTCAGCTTGGTCTGGAATCCCACCATGTTGTAGAGCGTGCCGAGTTTGTTGTCCTGGCGAAGCTGCACCACGGCGTAAGGCTTGTCCTGTGGGTGATGCGCGTTGGTGAGGCCCCGCGGTTTCATCGGACCATGTCGCAGCGTCTCGGACCCACGCTCCGCCATCACCTCGATCGGCAGGCAACCGTCGAAGTAGGGCGTGCCCTCCCACTCCTTGAACGAGGTCTTGTCGCCGGCGAGCAGGGCATCGACGAAGGCCTCGT
>JANNSP010000342.1:0-30335 GCA_031402975.1 Hyphomicrobiales bacterium | reverse complement strand
ATGCGCAACGGCGTCACGCCAGCCGGCCGAAAATGCGCAACCGCGAAACCCCGCCATCGGGAAAGATATTGAGCTTCACATGGTTGACCGGGCCGAGCTTGCGGATGGCCTCGCCCGAGAACCCGTGAACATGGTCCATCTGCAGTTTCTGCTCCCCCATCAGTTCCGGCCAGAACATCGCCTCGGTGACGATCGACTGGTCCGTGGCCTTCTCCACCAGTGCCGCCTGCAGCGAACAGCGGTCGGGATAGTTGCCCTTGTAGTGACAGGTATCGACCTCGATCCGCTCGACGATGCCGGCCGCTCCCAGCCTGACGATGATCCAGTCATTGCCGGGCTCGCGTCTCCGCCTCGTTTCCCAGCCATCGCCCATATTGATGCCGCGGCCGAGCGTCAGCAGCGTCCACACCGAGCCATAATGCGCGTTGTTGTAGGCGACGATCCTGCCGCCATTGTTGGCCAGCGACAGTTCATGCTGGGCAGCTCTGTCCTTCCCCTCCCAATCCGGCACCGGCTCGCCATAGACGCGGAGCCGCGCTACCCCGCCGTCGGGATAGATATGAAGGCGGAGATGCGTCCACGCCTCGCCGCTCGTCACGCCATGAAAGTGATGCGCCGAAGGCCCGAGCGACACCGCCGGCAGGATCTCGGTCCATAGCGTGCCACCGCCCGGATCGCCCGCCGCAACGCAGGCCTCGAGCGAGGCGGCGGGCGGATAGTTGCCGGTGAAATGGCTGGTGTCGATATCGACCCCCTTGACCACGCCCCGCGCCCCCAGCCGGACGATGCAGCTATCATGCCCGCCCTGGCGCCGCCGCTTCGATTCCCAGCCATCCATGTATTTGCCGTTCGCGTCGTATTTATCGGGATCGAACACGGCGGGCGCATCGGCAAGCATGCGGCTCTTGTCGGCGAAGAAATCGTCGGTCGCCGACAAAACCTCAGCACCCAGCCTCGGCGAAGCGAGATTGATGGCATTGCGCGCGAATAGGGGAAGTTCGGAGTGGCTTGAGGTCATGGCGTCGCCCTGTTGTGTGTCCTCCGCCATAGCATGGCGGCCGCCGTTCATAAATCGCGGGACCGGCCCTATCCCACATTGTGAAACCGGCTTGCCGTCTCGCTGCCCCGGGATTACGCTTGCGCCCATGGGAATGCCGGCCGCCCGCATCACCGACATGCATGTCTGCCCGATGATCACGGTGCTGGTGCCGCATGTCGGCGGGCCCATCGTCACCGGCTGTTTCACCGTCATCACCGGCGGCATGCCGCAGGCTAGGATCACCGATATCTGCGTCTGCGTCGGCCCGCCCGATATCATCGTCAAGGGCTCGCCCACGGTGCTGGTCGGAGGCCTGATGGCGGCGAGGATCGGCGACCTGACCGCCCATGGCGGCGTCATCGTCACCGGCTGGCCGACCGTGCTGATCGGCGAACAGAGCAGCGGCGGCGGCGGCGGTGGTGGCGGAGCCGGAGGTTCTGGCCGGGTATCGGCCAAGGCCGGCGATCCCGGTCAGGCAACCGACACTGACTCCGGGACCACGGCAGCCTCCGATGTAGCCTCGGCTCTTGCCACCAGCGTCGCCGGCCTGAGCGAAGCGGCCGCCCAGGCAAGAGCCCTGGTCAGTGCTGCGGCCGTGGGCAAACCGTTCTGCGCCCGTTGCGCGGCGCTGGCCGTGGCCCGGGCGCTGGGACTGTAGCCATGAGCCGCCTCTACGGCATCGTCGACACCGCCCGCGATCCGGGCCTCTACGATCTGGTGATGGCGTGCCCCGTCCGTGACTGCCTGTTCGCCGGGGTGATCGAGGAACCCCTCAACCGCGCCGCGCCCTGGTTGGTCGATCTCACCGGCGAAAGCCCACTGAAGGACATTTGGCGGGTCAAAGGCTGGGGCCAGTCCTGGGGCATCCTCGTCCGCTCGGCTCTCGAGCTTCAGGATCTCCGCCGCCACTTGCGCAAATTCCTATTGGCCCAGTTGCCCGAAGGCGACACCGTCCTCTTCCGCTTCTACGATCCACGGGTCTGGCGCATTTACTGGCCGTCCTGCAGCGCGGAGGAGAAGGCCGGATGGATGGAAGGGGTCGAGGCGTTCGTGGCGGAAGAGGAAGGGGCTAGCCCGGCACCAGTGACTTCACGGCCTTCTCCATTTCCTCGATCTCTTTAACCAGCGACCGGATCTCCCGGTAGATCGCTAGAATTTCCGCCCGGTGCGCTTCGAATTCCTTCTGCAGCTGGTCGGCTTTGGCCTTCGCCTTCGCCAGCTCCTGCGCCAGTTCATGCTGCAGCTTGTCGGCGTGGTTGTAGGCATCCTCTCCCGCCTTGAACGCCGCCTGCTTGAGCCTCGCCACCTCGTCCCTGGCTTTTGCAAGCTCCTCCGCCAGCTTCATCTGCGCCGATTGCTCCAGCGCCTTTTTCTTGGCCTTGAGCGCGGCGAGTTTCTTTTGCCTGATCGCGTCCGCCAGTTTCAGGCTTTTATCGAAACAAGTCTCGGATGGGTTGCCCCGGTCGATGTCGTCGAACAATTCGGGATCGCGGGCCGCCGTGTCGGCGACCTTCTTTTCAAGTTTCTTGATCGCTTCGTTGATGGCGTCGTCCGCGCCGGCCGCTTTGATCCAGAGGGCGCCCTCGGTCAGGTATTTTTGCGCGATCCCGGCTGCCTTCTGCCGCGCCTCTTGCAATTTCTGTCCGGCATCGAACGGAATGCGCTTGTAGAGCCGCATCGCTTCGAGATGCATGCGCTCGATCAGATCCCTGATCTTTTTCTCCAGCGCTTTGCGCTGCTCTGCGGTCAGCGGCAGTTTCTTCAGGCCATTCTCGATCTTGTCGTGGCGCGCCTGGAGCGCGTCCAGCACCGCGGCCGGTTTCGACATCAGGCTCATGCGCCTGTGCCGTGATGGAAGGCGGCCGCCCAGGCCGTCACCACGAAAGTCTCGAAATCGATAACGGCATCCGCCAGGGCATCTTCGCCGAACAGGATGGCGAGTTCGACATACATCGTAATGAGGCGCCTTGTCTTGAGTCCGCGGCCTTCCGCATGTTCGACGAATTGCCGGAGCCTGGCCCCGGCTTCCTCTTCGAGGATGAAAAAGTCCGGGTATTCTTCCTCGATATAGGCGGCCAGCTTGGCGTCGTAGCGCAGGCTCGCGCGCTGTCGAAAAATAACTGCCTGTTCCGCTCTGATCTTCAGCATCGGCACGTCTCCGCGCCAGGGAATACCACAATTCATCGCGGCCGCCAAAGCCAAGCCGGCATCACCGCGATCATCCAGATCGCACCCCTCCTGGTGCTGGTCGGCGTCGCGCTGATCTGGAAGGAGCGAATTGGTCAGCTGCGCTGGCTGCTCATCGGCTTCGGCATCGTGGGTGCCTTGATGGTGGCGCAGCCGGACCGCATCGGCCTTCGCCATTCCCGGAATCGCCGCTGACGAAAAGCGCAATCAGATGCGCGCAATAACCCGCTTCAGCATGGCAGCGACCTCCTGCGCGATTTCGGTCAGCTGCGCATTGCCGATGCGCTCCATGCCGGCGAGGGGATCGACGGCGGAGACTTCGATTCCCTCGGCTTTTTCCTGCACGATCACGTTGCAGGGCAGCATGGCTCCGATCTTGTCCTCGGCTTGCAAGGCCCGGTGTGCCGAGGGCGGATGGCAGGCGCCGAGAATCCGGTAGGGCCGGAACTCCACGTCAAGCTTGGCCTTCATCGTGGCGCGGACATCGATATCGGTCAGCACGCCGAAACCCTCGGCCTTGAGGGCGGCGATGGTGCGGGCGACGACGTCGTCGAAGGTGCCAGCGAGGATGCGATCGAATGTGTACTTCATTTGATGAATGTCTCCGGTTTGCTCATGTCACGATGTCCATGATGCCTTTGGTTGCGATGTAGATGCCGATCAGCACGACGAACCCGGCGAATGTCACGGCAAGAGCGCTCTTCCTCTTGCCCAGGCGCTTTCCGGCAAATGTGCCAGCGAGGCCACCCACCACGCCTCCGGCGACAAAGAAACCCGCGATGCGCCAGTCGACAAGACCCGACAGGGCATAATTCGAAGCTGTCGCCGCTCCGAATACCGCTACGGCCACGAGCGATGTGGCGATGGCATGGGCGATCGGCATGCCGGTGGCGAGCATCAGGCCGGGCACGATCAGGAAACCGCCGCCAATGCCGAAGAAGCCCGACAGCGCACCAACGCCGAAACCGATCAGGAGAAGGAGCGGCAGCAATTCGCGCGCCGTCGAAAACGACAGCCGCACGTCCGGATTGCCTTCGGCATCCTTGCGCAAGGCCATGACGGTCCCGACCACGATCATCACCAGTCCGAACAGCGGCAGCAGCACATCGCCCGGAACGCGGAGCGCCAGGCTTGACCCCACCCAGGCTCCAACGACCCCCGCCGCGGAAAAAGTCGCGGCGCAACGCCATTTCACTTTTCCCGCCCGCGCCTGATTGGCGAGATTGGCGAGAGCGCTGAGCGCGACCGCGATGGCGCTGGTGCCGATGGCGGCATGGGGCGAGGCGATACCGACGACATAGAGTAAGAGCGGCACCGCGATGATCGAGCCGCCGCCGCCCACGAGACCCAGAACGAATCCCACCAGCGAGCCCGACGCGACCGACAAAATGTCCTGCATCACGCCGCCATGCGGTTCCACGGCATGAGTCTGAGGATGCGCGCCATGGCGCAGCTCCCGGTCACTCCGGAGAACAGCAGCCCGGCGCCGACAGCTCCCGAAAGGGCATAGAAACCGGGATTGACCGTGTAGCCCAGGACGGCGCCAAGCAAGGCCAGACCGCCCGCTGCGATCTGCACCTGGCGCATCAGCTCGATCGGTTGTTTCACATCGCGGGCCACCGGCAGTCCGGCCTTTTTCCAGGCTTCGATGCCGCCTTCCAGGATGAACGCCTCGGTTTCGCAGGCCTCGGCGAGACGCGCGGCATTCATGCGGGTCCGGTTGCCGCTCTTGCAATGAAAGACGACCGCTGGCCGATCCTTGCCGACGCTGCCGAGCTTCATCAGCGGCATGTTGCTGGCCGAAGGGATGCGCTCGCGCGCGAATTCGTCATTCTCGCGGATATCGATCAGAAGCGCTCCCCGGTCGATGAGGGCCTTGGCGTCGGCGGGAGAAATTTGATGGGTGGGCATAGGTCTGGTTCCTTCAGCAGAAGATGGATTTGAGGGTTTTTAGGAGGCGGTTCACGTTGCGGTCGGTGACGCGATAGAAGATCGTCTGGCCATCGCGGCGAAAGCCGAGGATTTTCTCCTCGCGCATCCGGGCAAGATGCTGGGACAAGGCAGACTGGCTCAGCCCCACTTCGCCACAGAGCTCGGTTACGTTCATTTCGCCCCGGTCCACCAGCGTGCACAGGATCATCAGCCTCTTCTCGTTGGCCAGGGCCTTGAGCAGGGACGCGGCATCGCCGGCGCGGGCCGCGAAATCCGCCATGGACCGATCGATCTGCAATGCCGTCATGGGATCCTCGTAAATTAGATGTTGCTAATTTAGTGATAACTAATATATTGTCAAGCACAATCGCGCAGTGGAGATTGCCATGACGTCAGGTCCCATCATTCACCCGTTCTTCGACGAACCCACCAACACCGTCAGCTATCTGGTCGTCGATCCAGCGACCAGGCGGGCCGCGGTGATCGATCCGGTGCTCGACTACGACCATAGATCGGGCAAGGGTTCGGTTCGCTCAGCCGATGCCATGCTGGCAAAAGCCAGGGCGGACGGACTGACCATCGACTGGGTGCTGGAGACGCATGTTCATGCCGATCATCTCTCGGCGGCGCCCTATTTCAAGCTCAGGACCGGGGCGAAGGTCGCCATCGGCGAGCGCGTGCGCGAGGTTCAGAAAATTTTCCGGCCGGTGTTCAACGCCCTCGATGTCTCGGGCACGGGCGCGGAATTCGACGTACTGTTCAAGGACGGCGACAGGTTCAGGATCGGCAATCTCGAAGCCGAGGTCATCGCCACTCCGGGACATACGCCGGCCTGCATCTCCTACCGGATCGGCGACGCGGTCTTCGCCGGGGACACAATTTTCATGCCCGACTACGGCACCGCGCGCGCCGATTTCCCCGGCGGGGACGCCCGCGCGCTCTACCGCTCGATCCGCCGGTTGCTGGCTCTACCGCCGGAAACACGGCTGTTCATGTGCCACGACTATCTTCCCAAGGACGGCCGCAAGACCTTCGCCTGGGAAACCACGGTGGCCGAAGAGCGCGCCCACAATGTCCATGTTCACGAAGGAGTGGGCGAGGACGAATTCGTCGCCATGCGGGAGGCCCGCGATGCAAAGCTTGCAGCCCCGGCGCTCCTCCTGCCATCGATCCAGGTCAACATGCGCGCCGGCCACCTTCCCCCCGCCGAGGCCAATGGCGTGCATTTTCTCCGGGTACCGGTCAACATTGACGGGGTGGGACAGACCTGAGCCCGCCGCATTGCAGCCGCGATTTGCCAACTGCCTGCGGGACGTCTAGCAGTCTCGCCCCATGATCCTTTCCGCCAACCTGCGCGGCATCGCCTCGATGGTGCTTGCCGCCGGAGCCTTCGTCGCCAATGACACCTGCATGAAGCTGGCCATGGCGGATCTGCCGCCCTTGCAGGTCCTGGCCCTGCGCGGCATCGCGGCCACCCTGTGGTGCCTGCCAATCCTGCTTTTGTGCGGATACGGAAAACACTTGCCGTCGGTGCTCAACCCGTGGGTGCTGCTGCGCTGCCTCGCCGAACTGGTGGCGATCATGTGTTTCATCTTCGCGCTCTACTACATGCCGATCGCCGACATCACCGCGATCATCCAGATCGCACCCTTGCTGGTGCTGGTCGGCGTGGCGCTGATCTGGAAGGAGCGCATCGGTCCCTTGCGCTGGCTGCTCATCGGCTTCGGCATCGTGGGTGCTTTGATGGTGGCGCAGCCCGGCGCTCCCACGGCATCGGCCTTCGCCATTCTCGGCTTCGGCACCGCACTCGGCTCGGCGGCGCGCGACATCGTCTCGCGCCAGGTTCCACCCGGCATACCGGGACTGGTGGTCGCCTTCTCCATGATCCTGACCGTTCTCATGGGCGCCGGCGCCGCGACCCTTGCCTTCGAGACCACGGTCACGCCTTCACCCGATCATATCGGGCTGATGGCGATTGCCGGATTTTTCCTCATGTTTGGTCACCTGCTCATATTTCTCGCCTTCCGCTATGCCCCGGCGCGGGTGGTGGCGCCGTTCAACTATGCCTTCACTCTGTGGGCGGTACTGTCGGGACTGGTGGTGTTCGGCGACGTGCCCAACGCACTCGCGGTGGCCGGCATGGGCCTCATCATGCTGAGCGGCCTGTGCGTTATCCTGCTGGAAGGCCGGACCCGGCAGGGCCCGGTCGCCTCGATCGCATGAAAAGGGTTCCGATGAATTTCGCCTCCGACAATGTCTACGGTATCGATCCCCGGATCATGGCGGCGGTGACCGAGGCGAATTCCGGCACGGCGCGCTCCTATGGCGCCGACGACCTGAGCGTCGCCGCCGAGGCGAAACTTTCGGAGATTTTCGAGACCCCGGTGCGGGCGTTTCTGGTGGCGACCGGAACTGCCGCCAATGGTCTCGCATTGTCCTCCATTTCGTCAGCTTTTGGCGCCATTATCTGCCACGCGGAGGCGCATATTTTCTGCGACGAATGCAACGCGCCGGAGTTCTTTACCGGCGGCGCCAAGCTCCTCGGATTGCCGGGACGCCAGGGTAAGATCACGCCCGCGCTGATCGAATCCTGCCTCAAAAGCTTCGTGCGCGGTGAACACGATCCCAAGCCCATGGCGGTGTCGATCACCAATGCCAGCGAGTTGGGCACCGTCTATTCGCCCAATGAAATCCGTGCGATAGCCGATCTGGTCAAGCCGCGTGGCCTGCGCCTCCACATGGACGGAGCGCGCTTTGCCAATGCGGTGGCGGGGCAGGGCGTCACTCCCGCCGAACTGACCTGGAAGGCCGGCGTCGATGTCATGTCGTTCGGCGGCACCAAGAATGGCGCTATGCTATTGGAAGCAGTGGTGTTTTTCGATTGCGCACTGGCGGAGGATTTCAGCCATCGGCGCATGCGGGCGGGCCAGCTCATGTCGAAGGGCCGCTTCCTCGGGGCCCAGATGCTGGCCTATCTCGAAGATGGTCGCTGGCTCGAAAATGCCAATAAAGCCAATAGCTTGGCGCGGCGGCTCGGAGCAGGTCTTGCTGATTTTCCAGCGCTCCGGCTGTACGCCCCGGTCGAAGCCAACGAGGTCTTCGCCCTCATGCCGGAAGCGCTCTACGATAAGCTATTGAATTCAGGAGTAGTTTGCGGCCGCTGGATCGCCGCTGGAGTGGATGAGGGGGAAGCCCTGGTTCGCTTCGTGGTCTCCTTCGCCACCCCCGAGGACAGCGTCGACCGGCTCTTGTCCTTGCTTCCCGAGATAACGTAGGGCGCCGCCGAGGCAGCGCCCTATCTATCCGTTATCAGGCGGCTTTTTTGGCGTCGAGAACCCTGGGCTCGGCGACCGCCTTGATCGCGATGGTACGGGGCTTGAGGGCCTCGGGAACCTCGCGCTTGAGCGTCACATGGAGGAGGCCATTGTCCATTTCGGCGCCCTTCACCAGCACATGATCGGCAAGCTGGAAGCGGCGCTCGAAGGTCCGCGCGGCAATGCCCTGATGCAGGTATTCGGTCTTCGCTTCCTGCTTCTCGGTCTTCTTGCCGGTCACCGTCAGCGCGTTGCCGGTCACATCGATATTGATGTCGCTCGGTCCAAAGCCTGCTACGGCCATGGTAATCCGGTAATCGTCCTCGCCGAGGCGCTCGATATTGTAGGGCGGATAGGTCGGGGGCTCGAAACTGGCGGCGTCGTCGAGCATGCTGGCCAGACGGTCAAAGCCGATGGTCGAGCGATAGAGGGGGGTCAGGTCGAACATGAACATTCTCCTTGAGCAATGTTGAAAACGCGGGCCCATGAGGCACCCGCACACCCTAGGTAATTCCGCAGCGACGCGATTCAAGTGGGGGGTGAACTGAAAATGAACGGGAATTTCGGCTGGCGTTCAAGTGGCGGGGCGTAGGTTCGGGTCATCGATGGCCGATCGGGCCGTCCCAAGATAAAACTGGAGACCGCAAAATGATCCTCAAATCCCTTCTCGCCGCCGGCGCCGTCGCCGCCTCGCTTGTCGCAATCGCCCCGGCTCACCAGGCCCAGGCGGGTGTCAATATCGACCTCCAAATCGGCGTGCCCGGCTACTATCCCGTTTACGGTTACGGTTACGGTTACGGCTATGGTGACGGCTACGGCTACGGCTACGGCCACCCGGTCCGGCACTGGGACGACGCCATCAGCTGCAAGAAGGGAAAGAAAATCGTCAAGTGGAATGGTTTCCACAAGGTAAATGCAGTTGACTGCGGGCTGCCGCGGTACAAATATACCGGCTGGAAATCGGGCCACAAGTATCTGGTAACGGTCAATCGCCTGGGCGGCATCGCTGATGTCGAAAGGATTTACTAGGATGTGATTCCGGGCCGGGGGAACCCTCCGGCCTGGCTGGATAAAGGCCTCGATGGCGGCAAAGCTGAACGGCGGATGAACGGACGGCTTGGATTTCATTCAGCAACTTTCTGCCATGTTTGGGTCTCGATACTTGGGTAGAAATAGCAAATGGAGGGCATCATGCTCATGAAAGGCACTTTGGCGGCATCTGTGGTGGCCGCCGCGCTGGCGTTTTCGCCGGTCACCGCGGAAGCCAAGACGAAAATCCATATCAGCATCGGCGGCTGGCCAGGCCACTGTTCTGACTACCGTGATGACGGTTACTGCGGACCCGGCTGGGGTTATTATCGGGGCGGGCGCTACTATGACGATCCGCCCCGCTATTATGACGACCGGCGCCGGCACCGCAATGCCAACGTCTCGTGCGGAGAGGCGCGCGAAATGCTGCGTGACCGGGGCTACCGGCGCATCAGCAGCCGCGACTGCGGTGGCCGCACCTATGTCTTCACCGCCGTCAAGCGCGGCAATCTCTACCGCATCGAAATCCGCTCCAGGAACGGCGCGGTGGTGTCGGTGGAACGAATTTAGCTGGAGGGGACTTACATGACCAAGGCTTTGACCGGTTTCCTGTTCGCCACCGCCGTTTCTCTCGTGGCAATGGGGCCGGTCGCGCCGGCCAGAGCCGGAGTGGATTTCAATATCTTCATCAATCCTGGCCCTGGCATCTATGTTGTGCCCGGCGCTGGCCGCATAAGCTGCCGTGAAGCGGCGTATCGTCTTCATGTCCGTGGTTACCGCCGGATTGGAGTGATCGATTGTCTTGGCAAGTCCTACAGCTTTGAAGCCCGGCGCGACGGCAGGCTGTGGATTGTCAAGGTCTCGGCCCATAGTGGCCGCATCATCGATGTTCGCCGGGCGTAAGTCAGGCCGGAAGGAGGTTGCAAGATGCTGGGGAAAATAATGGCGAGCGCCGTAGCCACGGCAATGGCGATCATGCTGATCCCGGCGGATCCCGCCGAGGCGCGCACCAAGAAGTTCCGTTTCCATCCCTATTATGGCGGGTTATACATTGCCCCCCGCTATGCCCGTCCGCGCGTCTATTACGATTTCCATGAGCCACCCCCGTTCGATCAGTACGAATTCGAACAGGGCTATTACGAGCCGGACTACTACGCGCCACCACCCAGAAAGCTCAAGAAAAAGAAAACCGTCAAGGCGCCCGCCGTCCCCGCCAAGAAGAAGACCGTCGTGGCCACCGCCGAGAAGCAGGTCGAAACTCCGGTTCAGAAACCTGTCGCAAAGACTGCTTCGGGCAAACTGATCGACTGTGACAAGGCCCAGTCCATCGTGGGCGGGTATGGGTTCGAGAGCGTCAAGGCGTCGGACTGCGACGGCCAGCTTTACGCTTTCACCGCCACGCGCGGCGGAAAGCCCTATTCAATCAAGCTAAGTTCGGTCAGCGGCGAACTGACTGAAGTGAAGAAGGTCGAATAGGCTTTTTTCCCGGCTTGCCCCGCGCCCGGGCCGCGCTTACAACCCGGGCGTCTTGCAATCGATGGAACTTTTCCCAACTCCCGGCAATCCCTTGCCCGCGAACGCGGTTTGCGTTGCCGTGCGCACCCGCGACAATGTCGTGCTGCGGGCCATGCGGGCGCTGGCGCCGGAGTCCACGGGCACTGTCGTCATCCTGGGCGGGCGGGGCGATTTCCTCGAGCGTTATTTCGAGACCATGAGCGACCTCATGGCGCGTGGCTTCAGCGTCGCGGCCCTCGATGTGCGCGGGCAGGGGGGATCGCCGCGGTTGCTGAAGAACCGTTACCGGGGGCACTGCCGCAGTTTCACCGATTACAACGAAGACATGCGCGTCTTTATGACGGAAGCGGTATTGCCGCATTGCCCGCCGCCCTACTACGCACTCGGCCATTCGACCGGCGGAAACATCCTGCTGCAGGTGCTGCGTGAGCGCCGGTGGTTCGCCAAGGCGATCGTCGTGGCGCCGCTGATCGGCATTGTTTATGGGCCCTGGCCCCTGCCCATCGTGAAGCTGTTGGTGTTTCTGACCACCCGCCTGGGGCTCGGCTGGATGTTTCTGCCCGGACAGGGCCGCTGGCCCTTGGGCCGCAGGGACTTCGACGGCAATCCGCTTTCCTCCGACCGGGCGCGGTGGAACCGCGATAGCGGCATCCTGGAGGCGGCTCCGCAGCTCGGTCTCGGCGCCCCCACATTTTCCTGGCTCCGGGCCGCCATGAAATCGACTGCGGCGCTCAGGCGGCTCAAACCCCGCAAGCCCTTGCGGACACCGGTGCTGATCGTGGCGGCCGGCCTCGAACGGGTGGTCGACAGCGAGGCGATTCGCGATTTCGCCGCGCGGGTTCCGGGCGTATCGCTCGTTGTCATCCCCGATGCGATGCACGAAATCCTGACCGAGAACGATTCCGTCCGTGCTCAGTTCTTCGCGGCTTTCGACTCTTTCATCGGATCGGACAACGGAACCTAACTTCCAATTTGTTCATAGGCCAGGTTGATCCTGACCAGCATGGCGGCGGCATAGTCCATCATTTCCTTGGGCAGATGGTAGTTGGCGAACTGGTCGGGGTGGTATTTTCGAACGAGGTCATGATAGGCCTGCCTGATCGCTGCCGCGTTACTCTCCTTGTCCACTCCCAGCACGGCGTAAGGGTCGAACACGGCGCGGTCGGTCGAGCGGCGCTGGATATTGAGGCTGGCGCGCGGGGCATCGAGGAGTTCGACCTTGCGCACCGCTTGCTTGGCAATGAAAGTCTGCCGCCCCTCGGTATCGAGGACATCGAGAAAATGATCGGTGTTGTTGAGCGCGTCAGCCAGCTTGCTGGTCATCGTCAGCCGGATCGCCAGATTGACGGCCGTGCCGTCCGACAGGGTGACGATGACCGAGGTGCGATTGACATGCGACTTCGACGGGGGAGCGTTGCTTTCGAACATTGCAATGTATCCGTGTTGCAATTGTCATGTTGCAACCCCAATTGCCAGCATCCGGTAAATTGCCTTGGCGCTGCGGCCGTGCTAAGCGCGGCCTCATCCAACACAGTTAAGAAAGTCTTGGCGCCCTATGAATTTGCGCAATATCGCCATCATTGCCCATGTTGACCATGGCAAAACCACCTTGATCGACCGGCTCCTGTCGCAGTCGGGGTCGTTCCGCGAGAACCAGAAAGTGGCCGAGCGTGCCATGGATTCGAACGATCTGGAGCGAGAACGCGGCATCACCATCCTGGCCAAAGTGACCTCGCTCGTTTGGAAGGATACCCGCATCAACATCGTCGACACGCCGGGGCATGCCGATTTCGGCGGCGAGGTGGAGCGTATTCTCAACATGGTTGATGGCGCGGTACTCCTGGTCGATGCCGCCGAGGGCCCTATGCCGCAGACCAAATTCGTGCTGCAGAAAGCCTTGAAAATCGGCCTTCGCCCGATTGTCGCCATCAACAAGATCGACCGGCCGGACGAACGCCACAATGAAGTCGTGAACGAGGTGTTCGACCTGTTCGCAGCACTCGACGCCAGCGAGGAACAGCTCGATTTCCCAATTCTTTACGGTTCCGCCAAACAGGGCTGGATGGCGGAAACGCCGCATGGCGCGCACGAGAACATGGCGCCGCTGTTCGATCTCGTGGTGAAGCATTTTAGGCCCCCCGTCATCGAGGAAGGCCCGTTCCGCATGCTGGTGACGACGATCGAGGCCAATCCGTTCCTCGGCCGGGTGCTGACCGGACGCATCCGTTCGGGCGCCGTCAAGGCCAACCAGACGGTCAAGGCGATGTCGCGCGACGGCAAGCTGGTCGAGCAGGGCCGGGTCTCCAAGGTGCTGGCCTTTCGCGGGTTGGACCGGGTCACCGTCGACGAGTGCCTGGCGGGCGACATCGTGGCGATTTCGGGGCTGACCACGGCGACCGTTGCCGACACCATCTGCGATGTGGCGGTGAGCCAGCCCATTCCGGCCCAGCCCATCGATCCGCCGACGCTGACCATGACCTTCCGCATCAATGACGGGCCGCTCGCCGGCAAGGAGGGCGACAAGGTGCAGAGCCGGGTCATCCGCGACCGCCTGCTGCGCGAGGCGGAAGGCAATGTGGCTCTGAAAGTAACGCCATCGGAAACCGAGACCGACGCCTTCGAAGTGGCGGGGCGGGGCGAATTGCAACTCGGCATCCTGATCGAGACCATGCGCCGCGAAGGCTTTGAGCTCACCGTCGGGCGTCCGCGCGTGGTGTTCCGGACCGACGAGGCGACGGGCGAGCGCCTCGAACCCATCGAGGAAATCATCATCGACGTCGACGAGGCCCATACCGGCATCGTGGTGCAGAAGCTGTCGGAACGCCGCGCCGAGCTGAAGGACATGCGGCCCTCGGGCACCGGGCGCCAGCGGATCGTGTTCCATGCGCCGACCCGCGGCCTCATCGGCTATCAGTCGGAAATGATGACCGATACCCGCGGCACCGCGGTGTTCAACCGGCTGTTCCATTCCTATGCGCCATATGTCGGCGAAATACCGGGACGCCATACCGGCGCATTGCTGTCGAACAGCGATGGCGACGCGGTCGCCTATGCGATCTTCAACCTGCAGGACCGGGGCCCGATGTTCATCGAGCACGGCACCCGAGTCTATGCCGGCATGATCATCGGCGAGCACACCCGCGGCAACGATCTCGAACTCAATGTCATCAAGGGCAAGAAGCTGACCAATGTCAGGGCGTCGGGCAAGGACGAGGCGGTGATCCTCATCCCGCCGATCCGCATGAGCCTGGAAAAAGCACTGGCCTATGTGGGTGACGACGAACTCGTCGAAGTGACCCCGAAATCGATCCGGCTGAGAAAAGCGGTGCTAGACCCGCATCTCAGAAAGCGCATGAGCCGGGCCAAGGATGCGGAGAACGCGGCGTAGAAGGAAGACCCTCATCCGCCCTTCGGGCACCTTCTCCCATCCTTCGGACGGGAGAAGGCGCAAACACGATTTGCCTTCGCCCGCGCCGCAGGCGGGGGAGAAGGTGGCCGAAGGCCGGATGAGGGTCTTGCTATTCCCTCGGCAGCTCCCTGCACGCCGTGAACTCGATCGGCGGCGCGCCCACTTTCGAATCCACCGTCGGCACGTCGTTTTCGCAGTCGAAGCCTTCCGCCAGATCGTCGGCGGCGCGACGGGCCTGTTCGTTGGCGTTTGGATATGAACCCGAGACGTAATGCACATGGCATGAGTCGCGTTCGAGGAGGGCGTTGACCACGAGCCAGGTGACTGAATTGCCGTTCTCATCGCTCACCACCGACCAGCGCTCGATGGCGGCGAACGGCTGGCCGTTCTTCAGGCGCCATTCAATCGGGCTCAGGGATGTGTTGAACGGAGAAAAAGTCTTGGCGAAGGAGCAATGTTTTGCGCCATCCTTTCCGAAAGCAGCGAAGCTCCGGTCATCGGCGCTGGATTGAATGACATCGACGCCGCCATAGCCGTCGCAGGCCCAGGTTCCGGCATAGACATATTCGTCGCCTGGCTCGATCACCCGGCATTTCTCCAGGTCGAAAGCCGTATAGGCGCTCGTATTGCCTTCCGCATTCGCTGCGAGCGTGCCCAGCGCGAGGAACAATGGCGCAAGAGTTCGTCTCATGGCAGAACACTGCCACGGCAGCAGTGAACAGGAAAGTCCCATGCGCATCGACGCCATTTCGATCGGCAGCAATCCCCCGCACGAAGTCAATGTCATCGTCGAGGTACCGGTCGGCGGCGAGCCGATCAAATATGAGATGGACAAGGAGGCGGGAACGCTGGTGGTCGACCGCTTTCTCTATACCTCGATGCGCTATCCAGGGAATTACGGCTTCATCCCGCATACGCTGTCAGGCGACGGCGACCCGGTCGACGTGCTGATCGCCAACCAGCGCGGTGTCATTCCGGGCGCCGTCGTCGCCTGCCGGCCGGTGGGCGTCCTGAAGATGGAGGACGAGGCGGGCGGCGATGAGAAAATCATCGCCGTGCCGGTGCCGAAGCTGACGCGGCGCTACGAGAATGTGCATGATTACACCGATCTCCCCGAAATCACCCTCCAGCAGATCGAGCACTTCTTCGTCCACTACAAGGATCTCGAAGCCGGCAAATGGGTGAAGGTGATGGGCTGGGGCGACGCGGCCGAGGCCCGCCGCATGATCGTCGAGGGGATCGAGCGGGCGAAGGCGAAATAGCTCAATTACATCTCCGGCGTTGCAACCCCGTTGATGGCGCAGGCCGCCTTGACGGTGTTGCGCAGCAGGCAGGCGATGGTCATGGGACCGACGCCGCCGGGCACGGGGGTGATCGAGCCAGCCACTTTCGCACACGACTCGAAATCACAGTCTCCCACCAGCATGCTTTTGCCGCCGCGCTCGATCCGGTTGATGCCGACATCGATCACGCAGCAGCCGGGCTTCAGCCAGTCGCCCTTCACCATTTCCGCTTTTCCGGCGGCGGCGATGACAAGATCGGCGCGCCGAACCACGCCGGGCAGATCGCGGGTGCGCGAATGGGCGATGGTGACGGTGCAGTTTTCGGCTAGCAGCAATTGCGCCACCGGCTTGCCGACGATGTTGGAGCGGCCGATCACCACGGCCTCGAGGCCAGCGAGCGATCCAAGCGCATCTTTTGCCAGCATCACCGAACCCACGGGGGTGCACGGCACCAATGAATCCTGACCGGCCGACAGCCGGCCGACATTGATGACATGGAATCCGTCGACATCTTTCGAAGGGTCGATCGCAGTGAGCACCTTGGCCGAATCGATGTGGGAGGGGAGCGGAAGCTGCACCAATATGCCGTGGCAGGCGGGATCGGCATTAAGTCTCGCGACAATTGCAAGAAGATCAGCCTCGGGGGTTTCGGCGGGCAGCCGATGTTCCCAGGAGTTCATCCCCACCTCGACGGTCTGCCGGGCCTTGTTGGCGACATAGACCCGCGAGGCCGGATCGTCTCCGACCAGCACGACGGCGAGGCCCGGAACGAGGCCGCGCTTGTTTTTGAGGTCCCCGACCGCCGCGGCAATCCGCCCGCGCAGGGTCTCGGCATAGGCTTTTCCGTCAATGAGTTTCGCCATCGTTCCGTCCGCGCTCACAGCAGCATGGTACCGTAATAGATGACGGCGTAGCGGATGAACTGGAGAACGATCAGCAGCACGATGGGCGAAATATCGATAGCGCCGAGATTGGGCAGCATGTTGCGGATAGGCGCCAGCAGCGGCTCGGTCAGGCGCCGCAACCCATAGGCCACCTGGCGGACGTAAGGGTTGGAGCCGTTGATGACGCCAAAAGCCACCAGCCAGCTCATGATGACGGTGGCCAGGATGATCCAGAAATAGATGTTGAGGATGGTGTCGATGAGCCAGATGATCGGATGCATGGGAGCCTTGCCTGAACGAAGATCGAAGATGTAAGCCCGCCCGGGGGCCGAGGCAAGCTTGACGGGTGGCGTTGGCCCCACTATGAACCGCGACGCCTCAAAGGGGCAGTAGCTCAGTTGGGAGAGCGCGGCGTTCGCAATGCCGAGGTCAGGGGTTCGATCCCCCTCTGCTCCACCATGATGGTAAGGGTACGTACTGGCTTGGCTGGACGTCCCGGGGTCCGGGACCGGCCCAACAAAAACCCAGATAGCGATTGCATATGCTGCCAGGATCGAAAACCGGAGATCGACCGATGCCGAGCTTGGTCACGGCCCATAAGGCGACGCGCTTCGGCTACGGGATTGCCGGACCCGGAGCCGAGGACGATCTCATGCCGGCGCTCCTGGCGCCTCCGGCTCAATCTGCCAGGTTGTCGGCCGAGAGAATTCTCGAGGAACATTCGCGGCGGCGGAAGCTGGCGGCTATACCGAGAGACAAGCGGATGCAGGCTCAGCGCGACTTCGGGCGCTGGCTGGATGGTCTCTATCTTGCCGATCAGCATGCCCATCTCGCGTCGGCGGTGATCGCGCCAAGCCCGTTTTTCAGCCGCCTGACGGAGTTCTGGGCCAATCATTTTACCGTGAGCTCACAGACACGGACAGCGCGGGGTCTCGCCGGGCCCTATGTGAAGGAGGCGATCGAACCTCATGTCCTGGGCCGGTTCGAAGACATGCTGCTCGCGGCCGAATTGCACCCGGCGATGATGATCTATCTTGACCTTATTAACTCGGTCGGCCCCAATTCGCCGTTCGGACGCCAGCGCGGCAAGGGGCTGAATGAAAACCTGGCCCGTGAAATTCTGGAACTTCATACGCTCGGTGTGAATGGCGGATATTCGCAGGCCGACGTAACCGAATTCGCCAAGATCATGACCGGCTGGATCATCGACCGGCCGAAGGGGATTGTGCGTTTCGCGCCGCGCCGGGCGGAACCGGGAACCAAGCTGCTCCTCGGCCAGACGATTGGCGGCAAGAAAGCCGGACAAGGCGACTATCCGGCGGCGCTCAGGCAACTGGCGGATCATCCATCCACCGCCCGTTTCATTGCCACGAAGCTCGTCACCCATTTCATCGCCGACACGCCGCCCGCGGCGGCTGTGGACAAGCTCGAAGCGGCCTTCAAGGAGAGCGGCGGGAATCTGCCGGCCGTCTATCGCGCCCTTCTGGACTTGCCCGAGGCAGGGCAACCGACAGGAGCCAAGGCGCGCACCGATTTCGAGTTCGTGGTGGCGGCGCTGCGGGCCATACAGATTTCAACACCGGAGCTCGAACCGGTGAAATCAAAAAACGGCCGGCTCCTGCCCAACCAGCTCTCGATCCAGGCCCTGAATCGGATGCAGCAGCGCCTGTGGGGCGCGCCCTCGCCGGCGGGGTGGCCCGAACGGGCCGAAGAGTGGCTCGCTCCGACCGCATTGGCGCAGCGGCTGGACTGGATACCCGAAGCTGTCCGTGAAATTACCGACCAGACCACGGCCGAATTTCTCGACCGGGTCTTGGGCCCGCTCGCGTCCGAACGGACCCGCAAGACGGTTCTCGCCGCGAGCAACCGCGAGGAAGGCATGGCGCTGGTTCTGGCCAGCCCCGAATTCAACAGGAGATGACGATGCTCACACGCCGCAGCTGCCTGCATCTTTTCGCCGCGGCCGGCCTCTATTCGGCGATGCCGGCGCTCACCCTCGCCCAGGCGCCCGGCGACAAGCGCCTGGTCGTCGTCATTCTGCGGGGCGCCATCGACGGCCTTGACGCCGTTCGCCCGCTCGGCGATCCGGACTTCGCCAGGCTTCGTCCGGAGACTACCGGCGGGATCGATCTCGACGGGTTCTTCAGTCTTCATCCCGCGCTGGCGCCGATCGCGCCAATGTTCAAGTCGCGCGAACTGGGTTTCGTTCATGCCGTCGCCACGCCCTATCGTCAGCGCAGCCATTTCGACGGTCAGGACATTCTCGAAAAAGGCATCGAAGAGAACAACCAGCATGAAGCCGGATGGCTTAACCGGCTGCTGGGTGTCCTCGGGACTACCGAACCCTCGCTGGCGGTCGATATCGGACCGGGTTCCGATATCATTCTGCAGGGGCCCAATCGCCACGCCAGCTGGTATCCGAATATCGATGTCGACCTGACCGTGGAAAGCGCCCAGTTCCTCAAGGCATTGTATGAGGGAGATCCGATCCTCGAGCCGTCGTTTGAGGAAGTGCAAAGGCTGGCCGGCGCCAAGATGACGTCGCCCGATGTCGATCCCGCCATCTCGCCCCGGGAACTGGCGCAGCTTGCCGCGCAGTTCCTCAACCAGGATGCGCGCATTGCCGCCTTTTCGCTGAACGGCTGGGATACCCATGTCGGACAGGAAAGGCTCATTACGATGCGGCTTAAATCGCTGTCGGAGATGCTGCTCGCGCTCAGGGAAAGTCTCGGCGGCAACTGGCAGCGCACCGCCGTTGTCATGTGCAGCGAGTTTGGCCGCACGGCGCGGTTCAACGGTAGCCTCGGCACCGATCATGGGACAGGAGGCCTCGCCATCTTGGCGGGCGGTCTGCTCGCCAACGGCCGGGGAGGTGAGGTTATCACCAATCGCTGGCCGGGCTTGGGCGATGGCCAGCTTTATGAAGAGCGCGACCTGCTGCCGACCGATGATGTCCGGCGCTATCCCGCCTGGCTCATCGCCAAACTCTTCGGGGTTACCCCCGCGCAAGCCGGAACTACGCTATTTCCCGGCCTCGACATGGGATCCGATCTGAGGCTGATCTGAAACAGGCGAAGAAGGAGCTTCCAACCGGGAAGCCCCTTCTGCATTGAAGCTGGCGTCCGGGTACGCAGTACCTGATCCCGGACTTTGCCTGGCATTTTCCGCTTTTGGAATGCCGTGGACGCATCATGGCGCAACAGGGTTTCGAAAGAGTTTCGGCGTTGGGAAAAATTGGGTTAATGGCGCCTTTATCGGACGTATCGATCTGGTGACATGATGGAGTCCGCGCCGTGACCCAATGGATCTATGAACCCGACTGGGCAATTCGAAATTTCGGCGATCTGGTGAAATCACGTCTTCCGTCAGGCGCCATCTTTATCCGCGATGACGACGGCCGAGTGCTGACCCATGTGGATTACTGGTCGCTCTCTGGCCGAATTGCCGGTGCCCTCATGGACTGCGGCGCAAAACGCGGCGACCGCGTTGCCGTACAGGCCGAGAAGAGCGTCGAGTGTCTGGCCCTGTTTCTGGCCTGCGCACGGCTCGGCGCGGTGTTGGTACCTCTCAACACCGCCTACACCGACTCCGAACTGGACTATTTTTTGGGTGACGCGGAACCGGCGGTGATTGTCTGCGCTCCGGAGCGGCAAACCGGCATTTCCGGTCTGGCCTCGAAGCATCGCTGCGCAGTTGTATTGACGCTTGACGGCAATAGCGAGGGCAGCCTTGCCAGCGAAATGCGCGCGCCGCCTGCCCAATTCGCGGATGCCGCCCCGGACTGGGCCGATCTCGCCGCCATACTTTACACATCGGGAACCACCGGCCGCTCCAAGGGCGCGATGCTGACTCATGCCAATCTTGCCTCCAATGCTCTGACGCTCGCCGAAGTCTGGCGCTTCACCCATCGCGACGTTTTGATCCACGCGCTCCCGATCTATCACACCCATGGCCTGTTCACCGCCGTCAATACGATCCTCCTGAGCGGCGGCAGCATGTTGTTCCGGAAAAAGTTTGACGCCGGCGAAGTCATCTCGCTGTTGCCGCAAGCGACGGCCATGATGGGCGTGCCGACCTACTATACGCGGCTGCTGCGGCATCAGGGCTTCACGCGCGAGGTGGTGAAGCACATGCGGCTCTTCATCTCGGGATCGGCGCCGCTGCTTGAGGAAACGCACCGCCGGTTCCGCGAGAAAACCGGTCACGCGATTATCGAGCGCTACGGCATGACGGAAACCGGCAGGAATACGTCGAACCCGTATGATGGCGAGCGCATCGCCAGCACGGTCGGGCTGCCGCTGCCGGGAATCAGCTTGCGCGTGACAAATCCAAAAAGCGGAGCAAGACTGGTGGACGGCGAGGCAGGGATGATCGAGGTCAAGGGCCCGAATGTCTTCACCGGGTATTGGCGAAAACCGGAATTGACCGGGACCGAGTTCCGCGCCGATGGCTATTTCATCACCGGCGATCTCGGACAGATCGATGACAAAGGGTATGTGACGATCGTGGGGCGAGCCCGCGATCTGGTCATCACCGGCGGTCTCAATGTCTATCCGAAGGAAGTGGAAAGTGAGCTGGAGGCCCTTGAAGGCGTGTCCGAAGCCGCCGTCATCGGATTGCCGCACAAGGATTTCGGCGAGGCGGTTACCGCGATCGTGGTGCCGGACGCCGGCGCTTCAATTGATGAAGCGGAAGTGATTGCTGGGCTTAAGCTCAGACTGGCAAATTACAAATTGCCCAAGCGGGTGATCGTGGCCGGCTGCTTGCCGCGCAACGCCATGGGCAAGGTGCTGAAGAATCGCTTACGCGAAACCCATGCAGGACTTTATGACGGCAACTGAAAAACGGGTTCCGCAAGACCCGCCGTATCGGCGCCGATGGACAGCAGGTTGCCGCCTGGGCCTTTTTCGTCTTCGCCGCGCGTGATGCCGGGGCTCCATCCCGTGGTGACATAAAGTGTCCGGAGATCGCGGCCGCCGAAGCACAGGCTGGTCACCACTGGACAAGGGAGTTGCAACAGTGATTTGCGCCTGCCGTCGGAAGCAAAGCGGCTGATCCGCCCAGCACCGTAATGCGCGCACCACACGTCGCCGCTTGCATCGACGGTGAGGCCGTCGGGCATTCCCTCGGTGTCATCGAATGCCGCGAACAGGCGGCGAATGGTGAGGCGAGACGATGTGGGCGACATGTCATAAGCGAGAATGCGCCGGCCCACCGTGTCGCTGAAATAAAGCGTGGCGCCGTCGGGTGAAAACGCGGGGCCATTGCACACCGCAAAACCGGAATCGCCGATAGCGCTCCGGCCATTCGCATCGAGGTTGTAGAGAATGCCGCGTGGGTCGATTTCGGCGTGATCGTAGGTTCCGATCCAGCAGCGGCCGGCGCGGTCGATCTTGGCGTCATTGTAGCCCACGCCCTGCCGCTGGGCGTTGGGATCGGCGAATTGCGCAAGACTGCCGGAATCGGGATCGAAAATGTGCAGTCCGGTTTCCAGCGCGAGCAGCAGGCGCCCGCCGCTTACCAGGACGATGGAACCAATGGTCGTGGCTCCGGGAACGGTCCAGTGGCTGAGTTTTCCGGTCGCCGGAACGAGGCGATGGACAATGGGGTTGTACCAGTCGATCCAGTAGAGCGCCTGTCCGGCCACATCCCACATCGGGCTCTCGCCGAGCCTGTCGCGTGTCGCCGCAGCGATCCGCCAAGTGTCTTCGCCGGCGCCCAGGCTGCTCACGGAATTTCCTCGACGCGGCCGGACGCGAGAATCGATTTGACGAACTCTGGCAGTCGCAGGCCGGATTTGACCTGTGCCTCAAGAGCGGCCTCGGCTTTCCGCACACTTTCGAGAGCCTCTACGACCCGCGCCGCCATCCCCTGGGGCACGACCACAACGCCGTCGCCATCGCCAACGATGATGTCACCGGGCGCGATGGCGACGCCACCCATCACGATCGGCAGACCAACTGAGCCCGGTCCGTTGCGCACCCCGGAATTGGGTGTGACGCCGGCGCAATAGACGGGAAATCCAGTCGCCAGAATTCCCGCGACATCGCGCACCGATCCGTCGATCACGATCGCGCCGATCCCGCAGTTGCGGGCCATGCCGGCCAGGAGATCGCCAAGAATGGCCGCGCCGAGAAAGCCCTGGGTTGCGACGGCCACGACATCCCCAGGCTTAGCCACGTCGAGGGCCGCGAAGAGGGCGAGATTGTCGCCCGGACCCGCATCGCAGGTGACGGCCACTCCGCAGATGCCGGAAGGGTATGTGGCCAGCGGCTTGATCCGCCAATCCAGTGCGCCGCCGCCGTTCATGCAATCAACCAGATGGCCGGTTGAAGCGCCGGTCAGTGCTGCAACGATATCGGCTGGCGGCCGAGGAAAATTGCGCCGGAGCCTGAGAACCGGCGGATCCTTTATCATGTGCGGCCTCCCAAAGTCGATTTGCATACTAGACACGATCCACTATGACTGTAACAGCCTTCTGCCGCGCCCAGCAAACGCAACACCGGGAAGGAACAGGCATGCCCGATTTCCCCATCGTCGATTCCCACGTCCATCTCTACGACATCAAAAGGCTGAGCTACGCCTGGTTGCGGGGCGTGCCCAAGATCAACCGCAACTATGGTCCTGCGGACTTTCACCGGGCGCGGGCCGAGGTCGAGGTCGAGAAATATGTGTTTGCCGAGGTGGCGGTCGATCCCGGTCTGCATCTCGAAGAGGCGCGTTTCGTACAGGAGCTAGCGGATGCCGATCCGAAGCTCGCCGGCATGGTCGCGCATCTGCCGCTGGAGAAAGGTCCGGCGGTGGAGCAGGATATCCTGGCGCTCAAGAAATTCCGCGGCCTTCGCGGCATCCGGCGGCTGATCGAGACCGAGCGCAATCCGGCCTTCTGCCTCGAGCCGCCTTTCCTTGCGGCGCTCCGGCTGCTGCCTCGCCATGATCTGACCTTCGATATCTGCGTCAAGCAATTCGCCATGACCTATGCGCTCGAACTGGTGAGGCGTTGCCCCGAAGTGTCATTCGTTCTCGACCACATCGGCAAGCCCGACATCAAGAACGGACTGCGCGAGCCGTGGTGGAGCCAATTGCGGGAACTGGCGCGGTTTCCCAATGTCGTGTGCAAGCTGTCGGGCGTCATCTCGGAAGCCGATCACGCCTCGTGGACGGCGGAGCAGGTCAAACCCTACATGGCCCATGCCATTGATTGTTTCGGTTTCGACCGCATCCTGTATGGCAGCGACTGGACAGTCTCAGAACTGACCCACAACTATCCCGACTGGGTCGCGATCATCGACGAGGTAGTGGCGGGCGCCAGCGACAGCGAAAAGCGCAAACTCTATCGCGACAATGCGATCCGCATCTACCGATTGTGAGGTGGGCTAGAGGTTGACGACCTGGCCTTCGTGAATGGACCGGTCGGCGGCCAGCACGATCTTCAGGCTCTTGACGCCATCGTTCATATGTTCGGTCAGATCGAGATTTTCGTCGATGGCCTTCAGCAGATAGCGTTGTTCACGCTCGCACAGGTCGTCGTGGCTCGGCTCGTCGCTCATGTCGATCCGCTCGTCGGGCTTCGACATGTCGGCATGGTGCCAGAGAATCTGGTTGGTCTTGGTGTGGGCATTGATGTCGTCCGACTTAACATTGCCCGCAGTCTCGGCCATGACGATTGAAACCGAGCCCTTGGGACCGATCACGTCCTTCACGAAAAACGCCGTCTCGCTCATCATCGGGCCCCAGCCGGCTTCATACCAGCCGACCGAGCCGTCGTCGAAGATCACCTGCAGCATGCCGTAGTTCTGCTGCTTCACTTCATCGCTGAGCCTGGCGCCGATGGCGTGAACCTTGATCGGCTTGGCCTTGGTCATCTGGCACATGACATCGACATAGTGCACGCCGCAATCGACAATCGGCGGAAAACTGTCCATCAGGCGCTTGTGCCAGGCCCACGTCTCGCCATTTGATTGCTGGTTGAGATTCATGCGAAACACCAGCGGCGTGCCGAGCTGCCGGGCGATCTCGATGAACCTGATCCACGACGGATGCTGGCGGAGAATGTAGCCGATGACCAGCTTGCGGCCGGTGCGCTTGGCCGTCTCGACAACCTTCTCGGCGTTTTCGGCATTGTCGGCGAGCGGCTTCTCCACGAACACATGGGCGCCCGCTTTCATCGCCATGATGGCGAACTTCGCGTGGGTGTCGGGAAGCGTGTTGATCGAAACTACGTCCGGCTTGAGTTCGGCCAGCGCCTTTTCGAAATTATCGAACTTCTTCGCGGCCTTCAGCGCTTCGGGCAGTTCGCGCTTGGCGATATGGCGTTCGCAGACTCCCACCACCTCGAATTCCGGAATGCGCGCATAGGCGAGCGCGTGGCTCATCCCCATGTTTCCCAGGCCGACGGCGAGTACACGTTTTCTTGCCATGATGATCCTCCTGCAAAGTTCAGGCGCTCAGGCGCCGATTCTGATGACGTTACCGGTGCGCGCCGATTGTTCCGCCGCGAGCGTCGCCTCGAGCGCCGCCATCGCATCCTCGGGCCGGCCGATGGCCGGCGTCTCGCCCTTGAGCGCGCAATTGGCGAAATAGCTGAATTCGTCGCGAAGCGCCCCGCCGCGCACCCCGTCGAACATCGGCCAGTATGTGGTGTCGGGGCTGTGCAGCTTGTCGGCGGAGACGATGCCGAGATTGGGGAACGTATCCTGAATATGGATGATGCCCTCGGTGCCGATGATCGACATGCGTTCGTCGATGTCGAAGGGCGTTTTTTCCGGCATGCACCAGACGGTTTCAAGCGTCGCCGTCGCCCCACCCTTGAAGCGATACATGGTTTGTCCGATGTCGGGGTTTTTCAGGTTCCGTACACTGACGGTCTGGGCAAAGGCGCTCACGATCCTGTCGCCGGTAAACCACAGCATCAGGTCGGTGTCGTGGATGGCGTCGCCCACGATGGGGCCAATCTTGTTGAGGATTGCAGGTGTCCAGGCGGCTGGGATGTTACGGCGCGAGCTGAGCGCCACGATCCTGCCGATCTTGCCCGCGTCGATCGCCTGCTTGGCCATGCGGTAGCGTGGATTGAAGCGGCAGATGTGGCCGATCTGGAGGATGCCCTTGGCTTTCTTCGATGCGGCGATGATGCGGCTGCAGTCGGCCACCGTCGAAGCCATGGGCTTTTCGAGGAAGACGTGTTTGCCGGCCTCAAGTGCCGCGATGGCTGGCTCGGTGTGCTGGTCCCACATGGTGACGATCGACACCGCATCGATCTCCGGATCGGCCAGCAGGTCGCGGTAGTCGCGATAAGTCTTGCTGACGCCGAATTTTTCCGCCTGGGATTTGAGCCTCTCGGGCGTGCGGGTGCACAGCGCCGCCAGTTCGAGATTGGCGACGCCGGCGATTGTCTCGCAATGGATTTCGCCGAACCAGCCCAGGCCGATGACACCGATGCGAAGTCTGTTCACGCTCGTTCTCCTCAGAAATTCTCGAGCGTCAGCTCGCGCGCCATGACGATGTTGCCCGCCGACAGGCCGCAGTCCACGGGCAAGGAAACGCCGGTGATGGATGACGCCGCTTCGGAAGCCAGGAATCCCACGGCGCGGGCGACATCCATGGGCTCGACGATGCGGCCCAGCGGATACCAGCGCTTGAGCCGTTCCAGCACCGTCTTGTCCTTGCCGGCGCGAATCTCCCACAAAGGCGTCCGCACCGTGCCGGGCAACACGATGTTGCAGCGGATGTTGTAGCGGCCGAACTCGACCGCCAGCGAGCGGGTCAGCGAGATCAGCCCCGCCTTGGCGGCGCTGTAGGCGGGATCGCCCAGGGCTCCGAGGCCATTCACCGATCCGATGGCGACGATGCTGCCATGGCCCTTCGCCTTCATGCCGGGCAGCACCGCGTAGGAGCAGTAATAGGCGCCGTTCAGATTGCCGTTGACTTCATGCTGCCAACTCTCGGGGTCCGTGGTACCGAAGGTCGGATGCGACGAGAAGCCGGCATTGTTGACCAGGATATCCACGTCGCCCAGAGCTTTCGTCAGTGAGCGGAAGGCGGCGGCCACCGCCGCCTTGTCGCCGATGTCGGTCACCGAATGCGCGACATGCTTTCCGGTGGACGCCAGAAGCTCCGAGAAATGGATGATGGCCGAGCTCTTGTCGATGGCGGCGATCGAGGCGCCCTGCTCGGCGAAGTAGCGGCAGAGGCTTTGGCCGATACCACCCGCGGCGCCGGTGATGGCGACCACTTTGTCCTTGAACATCATGCGCGGCCTCCAATACGTTTCATGGCATCACCGATCCATACGACATTGGCCTGGCGCAGATGGCCCCAGTTGTAAAAGGCAAGTCCGCTGACGCCTCCCTCGGTCAAGGCGGCGACCGCAGCGAGCAACTCACCCTTGTTGTTCAGATCGGGATATGCCGGCCGTAAAATTCCGCGCAGCTCGCCCTTGCCACGCAGGCGGCGTTTCACATCGAAGAGATCGGCCTTTACCCGCGCGGCAGTGGGTTCATAGAAGCATGCCTCGATGATTCCGGCCGCTTCCGCCAGGGCCGCGATGTCGCCGCCTTCGTACCAGGCGCCGCCGGTCGGGCGCGCCACCGAGGGAATGACCGCCACATTCGCATCGGGTCTGACCGCATGGCGAATCTCGGCAACCAGCGAGGTGACCACCGTGCAGCGCCAGTTGAGGAATGCTCCGAGTTCGCCGTCGCTGCGTGTATCGGCTAGCCAGAACGCCTCCGCCATGTCGGGCGGAAAATCGATGTCGCTGGCGAGATAATCCGAAACATCGCGCGCCACCCGCTTCTTCAGCGCGGCGGCGTCGATACCGGCGGAGCTGGCGCCGGCGACGCAATGATCGCAGAAGCACAGGCCGAGCTGGTTGTCGAGCCAGCGGTTCGGCTGGTTCAAGGCGAATTCGTGGTGAAAGCCGTGGGCATAGGGCGCGAAGCCCGGCGATTCCAGGGAAATACCCGACACTTCGTAAGTCTCCGTCACATCGCGCGCCAGGCCGATGGCATAGGCGCGGGCGGCGGGCGCTGAGGGACAGAGACTGTAGATGTAGCGGTCGCCGAAGGCGTTGGCGGCCGTGGCTTCGGGATGCGCCGTGCCGAGTAGTGTGTTGTGCAGTAGAACGAACCAGACATTCGTGGCGATATCTTTCTGATTTGTCAGTTCACGGAGGATATCGCGTTCCGCCAGCATGGCGTTGGCGACCGGCTTGATCGCACCGTATCTGCTGGGATCGGCGTTGAAATAGACCGTGCCGTCCTGCGGGAAATACACCTTGCCGGTCTTGCCGTGGGGCCGGAGAAATTTTCCGGCGTGATAGCTTCCGGCGATGGTGACGGTATTGAGCCCAAGCTCCCGGAATCCGCCAACGGCTTCGGCAACGCCGGCTTCGGCCAGATCCCAGGCATAGGTATAAATGGCCCGGTAGTTCATGATGGTTTGGCGCCCTCGAACCAACCTTCCTTCAGATAGTGCATGTATTCGAAGATGGTATTGTACTTCCGCACGAATACCACTTCGAGAAAATCGCCCACAACGAAAGGCGCGATGATGATCTCCAATCCCTTCATGTGAGGCTCAAGCGACGCGACCCGATAGGCGATGTGCGGGTTGTCGATGATGAGTCTCGGAACCGTGCTGCCGGGCTCGTAGCGCAGGAATTCGATATGCTCCGGGTGATTGCGGGGATTGGTCACCCACACGCGGCTCTGTTCCACCCAGTTTTCGTCCGGTTGGCGGGCCGTCGTGGTGATGCCCACGTGATCGAACAGATACATCGGAACCTCGCCGGATTATGAAGGCGGCGGCGCATGGGATACGCCGCCGCCGTTTCTCAGATACGCTTGGCGATTTCTTCGACGTTGACGGCCTTGTAGGCGTCCGACAGGGCGAAACCCTCGGCATCGGCCTTGACCTTGGCGGCGTCGAAGCTGTTGGCCACGTCGATCAGATCGTTCTTCACCACATCCTCGGTCTTGAAGTCCGTGGTGATCTGGCCGATCTCGCGGCCGACATCGAAGAACTGCTGCCAGCTATCCATCAGGTGGAAACCCCACTTCTTGCGCTCGTCCATGCGGCCCGCGAAAACATTTCCGAGCTGCATCATGGATTCAACCGCGACATCGGGCGTCATCTGCGAGGCGAGGCCGGGGAACTGCTCCATGACGATCTGCGTCGCGGCGCGGGGATTGAGCTTGCCGAATTCGAGACCGGCCGCCCAGGCCTGGAAGTAACGGCCGTAGAGTTCCTTTTTGGCCGCATCCTCGAAATCCGCCTTGCGGATGACGAAGCTGTTGGCCGGCAGCTTGGAGAATTCGCGCCCGAGAATATAGTCGAAGTCGAGCCCCTGGCCCTTCCACTGCGCCCGCAAGCCTTCCCAGGCCAATGCCGAATCGCCCTTGCCTTCCTTGAGCACCGTGCCCCAGGCCGGCCAGCCGCCCTCCACGTACTTGATCTTGGTGATGTCGACGCCCGCCGCCTTCAGCATCGGGTCGCAGATGGACTGCCAGCCGGCACTTCCCAGCACCACGGTCTTGCCTTCCAGCGCCTTCAGGCTCTCCGGCTTCTCGCCTTTGCGGAAGGCGAAATCGAACACGTCGGCACCACCCATGTGGAAGGCCGAGACCAGCGGCATTCCCTGTTCCAGCGCCAGCGAGAACACGCCGGGCGAGGGAAAGCCGACGTCGGCCTGGTTCTGGTCGACCAGCTTCACCGTCGCGGTCGCGTCGGAAGGGCCTGGCTCCAGCGTCGTCTCGATGGCGCCGAAGTAGCCGAACTTCTTGCCCACCCAGTAGGGGTAGTCGTCGAGCACCTCCACCGTGCCGCGCGGGCTCACCCAGCGCACCGTTTCCGCCGCCTGGGCACCGCGCAAGCCGCCAAAAGCCGTGGCGGTTACACCCGCTGCGGTGAGCGTCAAGAGCCGGCGCCGTCCAATCGTGAATGAAGTCATCGGTCAGTCCTCCCTGCGTTGTTGAGGTTACTTCAGGCTTCCCAGCTGGCCCACCTCTTCCCGAGCCAGAAGAAAAACACATAGATCGAGATGCCGATCATCGCGAGGATGAGGATGATGGCGAAAAACTGCGGCATGCGGATCAGGGCGGAATAGTAGGTGAGCCGGTTGCCGAGGCCTTCCGCACCCCCCACCATCTCCGCGCCGATGGCGGTGAGCAGCCCGAAGATCGAGCCCACCATCAGGCCGACGATGATCATCGGCATGGCCATGGGAATCCTGATCTTGGTGAAAATCTGGAAGGTGCTCGCTCCGAAAGAACGCGCCAGCGCGATCTTGGCCAGATCCACCCGGCGGAACCCGGTTGCCGAATTGATCATCACCATGGGACCCGAGGCCAGCGCCACCGCGATGATGCGCGGCTCGCTGCCGAAACCGAAGCGCATGATGAGCAGCGGCACCAGCGCCAGCATCGGCGTGGTCACCAGCAGCAGGATATAGGGCGTCACGATCTTCTCGACGAAGGGGAATTGCGTGATCACCGCCGCCAGCAGGAAGCCGATGGAGCCGCCGATGGCGAAGCCGGCGAAGAGCTCGTACAGCGTGATCAGAATGTGCGGCCACAGGAATTTCATCTCGGTGAACAGCGCGGTGATGATCAGGCTGGGCCGCGGCAGCACATACTGCGGCACGTTGAAGAGATAGAGCGCCAGCTCGGTGCCGCCGACGATAATGACGGCGACCAGCGCGATCACCAGGATCTCGAACTTGGTCCGGTGCTCGCCGAGGCCGAG
>JANNSP010000341.1:0-18805 GCA_031402975.1 Hyphomicrobiales bacterium | reverse complement strand
CGAGCCCGTATATGCGGCAGACCTCCTCCACCAGGTCGGCCTCGCCATTGACATCGGGCCGCCAGGACGGAACGGCGCAGTCGAGTCCCAGCGACGTCTCGCTCACGCCGAAGCCTAGATCGCCAAGGATACGGATTTGCTCCGTCAACGGAATATCGACGCCGCCCAGAGTTCTGACCCGGTCGCGGCCGAGGGTGAAACTCCGCGACGTAGCGGGAACGGCGCCGGCGATCACCAAATGCGAGGCCTCGCCGCCGCACAGGTCGAGGATCATGCGGCTGCCGATCTCAGCGCCGGTTTGCGTGAATGCCGGATCGATGCCGCGCTCGAAGCGGTAACGCGCGTCCGATGCGATGCCGAGTTTGCGGCCCGTGGCGGCGGTGCGTAGCGGATCGAAATAGGCCGCTTCCAGGAACACATTGGTGGTCGCCTCGGTGCAGCCAGACGCAGCCCCTCCCATGATGCCGCCGATGCCCTCCGCCCCGCGCCCGTCGGCAATCAAGGTCATGGCCGGTGTCAGCGCATAGGTCTTGCCGTCGAGCGCCTCGATCGCCTCGCCATCGCTGGCGAAGCGCGCGACGATATTTCCATGAACCCTGTCGGCGTCGAACACATGCAGCGGGCGGCCGTAAGCATAGGTGATGTAGTTGGTGATATCGACCAGCGCCGAGATCGGCCGAAGACCGATGGCCTTGAGCCGCCGTTTCAGCCACTCGGGCGATGGCCCGTTTTTCACATTGCGGAAATAGCGCCCGACGAACAGCGGGCATGGCGTGGTGTCGCCATCTGGGAATTCGAGCGAGACCTTGATCGGCGAATCGAAACTCCCCGGAACCGGCGAGGCATCGAGCGGCTTCAGTCGTCCCAGGCCCTTGGCGGCGAGATCGCGCGCGATGCCATGGATGCCGAGCGCATCGGGCCGGTTGGGTGTCACCTTGATATAGATCATCGGATCGTCGAGGCCGAGCGCTGTCACCGCGGGCGTGCCGATTGACCAGTCGGAAGCGACCTCGATGATGCCGTCATGCTCCTGCGAAATCGTCAGCTCGCGCTCGGACACCAACATGCCCTGGCTTTCGGAGCCCCGGATCATGCCGGTCTCCAGCATGATGCCGGTGCCCGGAATGAGCGTGCCCGGAAGTGCGACGATGCCCTTCATGCCGGTCCGCGCATTGGGCGCTCCGCACACGACCTGGATCATGCCGGTATCGGTTTCGACCTTGCACAGACGAAGCTTGTCGGCATTGGGATGCTTGATGGCCTCGGTGACATAGCCGACCTTGAACGGCGCCAGAAGTTTCGCCTTGTCCTCGACAACCTCCACTTCAAGACCGACACCGATCAGGCCCTCGATGATCTGGTCGAGCGAGGCATTGGTGTCGAGGTGATCCTTGAGCCAGGACAGGGTGAATTTCATGCGCTAGGCTCCAACTAGGAATCTAATTAGTTGTTCGATCAGAAACACAAAACCAAGGAAAAGAAGTGCCCAAAGTGCAAGGTAGACGATCTTTGGAAATTGACGGAAATAAAGAATGTTGACTTGTTTTCCGATATAGTCAGGACACTTCACGTTTAAAACGTCCGGAAGCTCCGTCGCGATGTTTAAAAGGACAAAATCAATGAACTCTCTGGCAGCTAGAAAGTCGATAATTACGAGTTGGCGACCCTCCTTATTTTGTTCAATTCGATAATTTCTTTGATTCCAGATAGAGATTTCGTCTGGAGAATAATTCAGTACAACTTCCACGTTCCTTGCCGGCATCCGCCCCAAGTTTTGAATAACATAATGTGCTGTGTGTATCGTAATCGGTTCTTCGCCCTCTTTTTTCGGGTGAACTATGTGCGTAAATTTGTTTTTCATGCCCCAGATCAATTTTACACGTGGGCGAAGAAGGTAGGCGACAATCGCTCCTATTGAAGTAAGCAAAAACGAAAGTATTGGAGCGGAAAAATAGGTAGCTGACATCGAGAGCAGTTCAATCATGTCAGTCCCCCCGCCAGCGTCGGGACTTGCAGCGCCTTGAAGCCGTAGTGCCGAAGCCAGCGGAGGTCGGCTTCGAAGAAGGCGCGGAGATCGGGAATGCCGTATTTCAGCATGGCGATGCGGTCGAGGCCCATGCCGAAGGCGAAGCCCTGGTATTTTTCCGGGTCGAGCCCGCCGGCCGTGATGACATTGGGATGCACCATGCCGCTGCCGAGGATTTCGAGCCAGGAGTTGCCTTCGCCGATCCTCACCTGGCCGCCTTCCCATGAACAGTTGATGTCGACCTCCATCGACGGCTCGGTGAACGGAAAATGCGAGGCGCGGAAACGCATCTTCACATCGTCGCGCTCGAAGAAGCTCTTGCAGAATTCGGCCAGCACCCATTTGAGATGGCCGAGATGCGTCACCTCGTCGATCACCAGTCCCTCGATCTGGTTGAACATCGGCGTATGCGTCATGTCGCTATCGCAGCGATAGGTGCGGCCGGGTGCGATGATGCGGATCGGCGGCTTCGAGCCGAGCATGGTGCGGATCTGCACCGGGCTCGTGTGAGTGCGCAGAAGCATGCGCGAGCCGTCGGGCTTCTCGTTGAAATAGAACGTGTCGTGCTCCTGCCGTGCGGGATGCTCAGGCGGAATGTTGAGTGCTGTAAAGTTGTGGAAGTCGTCCTCGATATGCGGACCCTCGGCCACCGCGAAACCGAGATCGCCGAAAATCTGAACGACCTCTTCCCACACCTGGCTGACCGGATGAACGGTGCCGGAACTTTGCGGGCGGATGGGCAAGGTCACATCGATCTTTTCCGAGGTCAGGCGGGCGTCGAGCGCCTGGTCCTGCAGCATCGCGCGCCGCGCCGCGATTGCCTCCGCCACTCTGTCCTTGAGCAGGTTGAGGGCAGCACCCGCCGCCTTGCGGTCCTCGGCACTCATGCCGCCGAGCGATTTCATGCGCTCGGAGACGGAGCCCTTCTTGCCCAGTGCGCCGACGCGCACGGCTTCCAGCGCCGCCTCGTCCGAGGCCGCGGCGACCTGGGCTAGAACCTCGTCCTCGAGTGTCTGCAGAGTGCTCATCTTCCCTCGGGAATAAAAAAGCCGGACCTCATGGTGCTAATGCACCCCGTGGCCCGGCCAATGTAATGGATGGATGCGGGCGCTACTGCGCGGCCTTGGCCTTGTCGACGAGTTGGGCGAAGGCCTGCGGCTCGGTGACGGCGAGATCGGCCAGAACCTTGCGGTCGACTTCGATCCCGGCCTTGCTCAGTCCGAAGATAAATCGGCCATAGGTCATGCCCAGTTCGCGGGTCGCCGCATTGATGCGCTGGATCCACAGCGCGCGGAAATTGCGCTTCTTGGTGCGCCGGTCGCGATAGCCGTATTGCTCGGCCTTCTCGACCGCCTGCACGGCGACGCGGAAGATGTTCTTGCGGCGGCTGAAATAGCCCTTGGCCTTCTTGATGACCTTCTTGTGCGCGGTCCGGGCGACGGTCCCGCCTTTGCTTCTTGGCATGGCTGTCTCCCTCTCTTAGCGCGCGTAAGGCATGTGGATCTTGACCAGCCGGGCATCGCCCGGTGCCAGGATCGCGGTGCCGCGCTGGTTGCGGATCTGCTTCTTGGTGCGCTTGATCATGCCGTGGCGCTTGCCGGCCTGGCCGCCGCGGATCTTGCCGGAGGCCGTCATCTTGAATCGCTTCTTGGCCGACGACTTGGTCTTCATCTTGGGCATTTGGCTTATCCTTTCAAAGCATAGAGAAGCCGCCATGGCATGCCCTTTACAGGCCAGGCGGCTTGCTGGACGAGCGTTTAAGCAAAAACGCGAAGGGATTGCAAGCGTGGGAGCTTTTAGCGCGGCGCCAGCACCATGACGATCTGGCGGCCCTCGAAGCGGGGCTCGGATTCGACCTTGGCGGCTTCGGCGGTATCCTTCTTGACCCGATCAAGCAATTGCTGGCCCAGTTCCTGATGCGCCATCTCGCGGCCCCTGAAGCGGAGCGTGATCTTGACCTTGTCGCCTTCCTCGAAGAACCGCCGGATGGCCCGCATCTTCACGTCGTAATCGTGGTCGTCGATCATCGGACGCATCTTGATCTCCTTGATCTCGATGATCTTCTGCTTCTTGCGGGCCTCGGCCTGCTTTTTCTGTTCCTGGTATTTGTATTTGCCGTAATCGAGGATCTTGGCGACCGGCGGTTTCGCATCGGGCGACAGTTCGACCAGATCGAGGGCGGCCTCTTCGGCCATCATGAGCGCCTGGCGGATCGGCACCACGCCGACATTCTGTCCGTCGGCCGCGATGAGGCGGACTTCGCGCGCCTCGATTCGATGATTGATCCTGTGTCCTTCTTCCTTTTGCGGGGGGGCGGCTCCGCGATTTGTCGACGGCCTCCGGGGTGGTATGCTCAAGTGGTCGCTATCTCCTGTTTCATGCTGCGAGATCGCTATAGACCGCGAACCGGAGGTCACGTCAAGCCGCCATGCCGTTTATCCAGTATGACAGAGCCGGGCCGGGGGATGCGAAACTCGCTTATCTGGAGGATGGCGCCAGCGGCGATCTGGGCCAATGCGGCTTCTTCTGGCTGGGCGGGTTCCGCTCCGACATGGAGGGAAGCAAGGCCGAAACGATCGCGGGGCTGGCGGCGGAGACGCGGCGGCCGTCGCTCCGCTTCGACTATTCGGGCCACGGCAAGTCGGGCGGATTGTTCGTCGACGGCACGATTTCGGCCTGGCTCGCCCAGTCGGTCCACATGTTTTCCGCCCATACAAAGCAGAAGCGCATCGTCATCGGATCGAGCATGGGCGGCTGGCTGGCTTTGCTATTGGTGAAGGCGCTGCCCCCCAAAGCGGCCGAACGCATCGCCGGACTGGTGCTGATCGCCCCCGCCGCCGACATGACGACCGACCTCATGTGGAACGAGTTCACGCCTGAAGCCCGCCGCGCTGTCCGCGACCAAGGCGTGTGGCTCAGGCCGTCGGCCTATGGCGAGCCCTATCCGATCACCCAAGGGTTGATCGAGGATGGCCTCAATCATCTGGTGCTGCCGGGCGGCATCGACCTCGACTGCCCGGTCCGCATCCTGCAGGGCGACGACGACCGCGACGTGCCGGCGGCGCACGCGCTCAAGCTCTATGGCGCGATCCGCGCCGCCGATGTCAGCCTGACACTGATCAAGGGCGGCGACCATCGTCTGTCATCGCCGGCCAACCTGTCGATCATCCGCGAAACCGCGCTGAGGCTCGCCGAACGCGCCGATGGGATCATGGTGTGACCACCTTCATCCTTCTCCCGGCGAAGCCGCGGGGAAGGTGGCAGTCGCGAAGCGACTGACGGATGGGGTCTTTGGCTGGACACGAAAGAAAGTCCCCATCCGTCACGCGCGGAAGGCCGCCCGCGCCACCTTCTCCGCCCCTTCGGGTGGAGAAGGATGAAGAAGCAGAGCCGCCAGTCCTTCGCGATAGGTCGGATAGGCCAGGTTCACGCCGAGTTCGGTCTTGATCCGTTGGTTCGAGACGCGTTTCGAATCGGCGTAGAAGCTCCGGGCCATCGGCGAAAGCTTTGCTTCGCTGAAAGGAATTTCCGGCGGCGGCGCCACGCCTAGGAGCTGTGCCGCATAGGCGATCACGTCCTGCGGCGGACAGGGTTCGTCATCGCAGACATTGTAGGCGCGGCAAGGATGAGGCTTGGCGATCGAAGCTTCGAGCACCGTGGCGATATCCTCGACATGGATGCGGCTGAACACCTGGCCCTGCTTGACGATGCGGCGCGCGCTGCCGTCGCGGAGGCTTTGCAACGCATTCCGCCCCGGCCCGTAGATGCCGGCCAGCCTGAACAGGTGTACCGGCAGACCGGTTTTCAGCCACGCCCGTTCGGCGGCCAGGCGGCGCGCGCCCCGCTCGGTGTTGGGCGACAGGGTCGAATTTTCATCCACCCATTCGCCGCCATGGTTGCCATAAACACCAGTGGTCGAAAGATATCCCACCCACTCGAATTGCCCCGCCAGCAAGCCGCCATGAGCGAGCAGAACCGGATCGCCCTCGTCACCCGGCGGGACCGAAATCACCAGATGGGTGACGCCGTCCAGATCGCCCGCCGAGAGCCCACTGAAATTGACGGGCCGGTAACCATGTTCGGCGATTTCGGCCCGGCCCGCGTCGCTCCGGGCCGTGGCGCCGATCGTCCAGCCTCGCTCGCCAAGCCGCCGCGCCAGAACCTTGGCGCTGTAGCCGAAGCCGAAAAACAGCATATGGCTCATGCGGCCAGCCATTCGTCGAGCACTGCGGGATCGGGTTCGCGGGTCATCAGTCTCTCGCGCGACTGCACAAAACTCTCCGGCGCAAGCCGGGCCAGCGCCCACACCGCCATGGCGCGGACCAAAGGCGAGGCATCGCCGGTGAGGCGTTCCGCGATTGCGGCTAGATCGGTATCGCCGCTGTTGCCGATGGCGATCAGCACGTTGCGCACGAAGCGGTCGCGCCCGGTGCGCTTCACCACCGAACCGGAAAACAATTGGCGGAAAGACCGGTCGTTCAGTTGGGCAAGATCGGCGAGAGCGGGCGCCAAAAGTTCGGCGCGCGCCGCAAGCTTCGCCTCGCGCGCGTCGCTGGCGAACTTGTTCCACGGACACACCGCCAGACAGTCGTCGCAACCATAGATGCGGTTGCCGATGGCTTCCCGGAATTCGCGCGCGATGTGGCCCTTGTGCTCGATGGTCAGATAGGAAATGCAGCGCCGCGCATCGAGCTGGTAGGGCGCCGGGAATGCTTTCGTCGGGCAGATGTCGAGGCAAGCCCGGCAGGAGCCGCAATGATCCGTCTCCGGACGATCTGCATCGAGCTCCGCCGAAGTCAGGATGACGCCCAAGAAGAACCACGAGCCCAGATCGCGCGACACGAGATTGGTATGCTTGCCCTGCCAGCCGAGCCCCGCCTGCTGCGCCAGCGGTTTTTCCATGATCGGCGCTGTGTCGACGAAGACCTTCACCTCGGTCCTGGCACTCCGCGCCAGCCATTGCGCCAGGATTTTGAGCTTGCCCTTCACTACGTCATGATAGTCGCGGCCCAGCGCATATTGCGAGATGACGCCGCTTTGGCGCTGTTGCAGCCGGGCGAAGGGATCGAGCCCCTGGCCGTAAGTCATGGCGAGCACGATGGCCGATTTCGCTTCCGGCCAGAGTGCTCGAAGGTTTCCGCGCCTCGCCGCTGTGGTTTGAAGCCAGTCCATGTCGCCGTGGCGGCCGAGCGTCAGAAACTCGCCAAGTGAGTCCGAGAGGCCGGCCAGATCCTGAACGCGCGCCACGCGAACATCGTCAAAACCTGCTTCCGCCGCGCGGGTCTTCAGCGCTGCGGCAAAGTTTGTCACTTCAGAAGTCGAGATCGCCATAGGCCGCGGGCGGACTGACACCCCTCACCGTGTCGCCGAGCAGCGGCCGGAACGACGGCCGCGACTTGATCCGCTGGTACCACGCCTTGGCGACGGGATAGTCCGTCCACGGAATATCGCCGATATAGTCGACGACCGAGAGATGCGCCGCGGCGGCCAGATCGGCGAGCGACAGATGTTCGCCCGCCAGCCAGTCGCGGTGATCGGCAAGTTGGCCGATATAATCGAGATGGCCGCGGATTTTCGCCATGGCCTGGCGGACCCGCGTCATGTTGGGGGCACCACCGCCGTGCTCGCGCGGCAGGAAGCGCCGCACCAGCTTTTCGCTCACCACCGGCTCCGACACCTCGGCATGGAACTTGGTATCGAACCACCCGGTCAGGCGGCGGATTTCGGCCCGCGCTTTGGCGTTGCCCGGAATGAGGCTGACCTTGGCGTTCCGCGTCTCTTCGAGATATTCGCCGATCGCCTCGATGCCGCAGACGGGATCGCCGCCGTCTTCGAGATAGACCGGCAGCGTGCCGGCGGGATTGATTTCGAGAAGTTGCGGATCGGGCTCCCACGGCTGCTCGTCGACCAGTTCCGCCGCCACGCCATACTCCGCCAGCGCCAGCCGCATTCTGCGGCTGAACGGATCGAGGGCGAAATGAATGAGCGTGGGCATGGAAAACGGCGTAACCCTGTCTTGACGTCGAAGAGGCGGGCCGCAAGGCCGCGATTGCTCCACCCCGGGGCGCCATATAAAACGCGACGCCATGCTGCGGCAAGCGATTCGAATGGCGCCTCGCGCCGGAATGGAGAACAGCGCCGATGCCGCTTGAACAGATCGTCGTCCTGGCCCTCATCCAGGGCATCACCGAGTTCCTGCCGATTTCCTCTTCCGGCCACTTGCTGCTGGTGCCGATACTCACCGGCTGGAAGGACCAGGGCGTGATGACCGACGTCATGGCGCATATGGGTTCGCTCCTGGCGGTCATCGTCTATTTCTGGCGCGACTGCAGATATCTCCTTGGCGGCGCGATCGATCTGCTGCGCGGAAGGATGACGCCGTGGGGGCGGCTTGCTCTGTTCATCGTGGTGGCCACCATCCCGGCGGTGGTGTTCGGGGTGTTTCTCGATCGGATCGGCTTCATGGACCAGGTGCGTTCGATGCCGCAGCTCGTCGCGTGGAACGCCATCGTGTTCGGCAGCCTGCTCTATGCCTGCGACCGCTACGGCCTGTCGAGCCGCACCATGGCCGGCATGGGACTGATCCCCGCCGTGATCATCGGCGTCGCCCAGGCCATCGCCATCATTCCCGGCATCAGCCGGTCGGGCATCACCATGACGGCGGCGCGCGCCCTTGGTTTCGAGCGTTCCGAGGCGGCGCGGTTTGCCTTTCTGATCGGTATTCCGGCGATTGCCGGGGCCGGCGTCCTGAAGCTCGGCGAAGCGGCGGCCGTTGGAACCGCGTTGTCGGTCGAGGCGGTATTGACGGCGGTGCTCACCTTCTTCGTGGCACTCGGCACCATCACGATTCTGATGCGGCTGGTGCGCCATGTAAGCTTCCTGCCCTTCGCCATCTACCGGGTGGTGCTGGGCGTGGCGCTGCTCGTGCTGATCTATTCGGGAATACCGCTGGGTGCGGTGAACTGACCGGCCTTGCGGTAGCGATAAAGATAACCCGGCACGATCGCCTCGATGCCGCGCGCGGCGATGCCCAGACCGTTGAGGGTGCGTCCGTCGTGCTCGGCCACCTCGCTCACCACATTGTCGCTTTTCAGCAGTTCGACCTGATCGACGGTGAGCAGCGGTTTCGGCAGCAGGCCGAGCACCAGGGCCTGGAGTCTGGCCACGCCCCACGGAATGGGGACAAGCAGTCTCCGCCGCCCGATGGTGTCGAGGGTGAATTGCATCAACTGGCGGAAGCTCATCACCGCCGGGCCGCCCAGCTCATACACCTTGCCGTCGGAGTAGCCCCGGTCGACCAGGCGGGCGAAGGCCTCGGCCACGTCGCCGGCGAAAACCGGCGCGAAGCGGGTTTCGCCGCCGCCGATCAGCGGCAGCGCCGGAGAAAGCCGCGCCAGCTTGGCGAACCGGTTGAAGAAGTCGTCTTCCGGACCGAAGACGATCGAAGGCCGGATGATCATGGCATTGGGGTAGGCGGAGCGCGCCAGCCGTTCCCCTTCGCCCTTGGAGCGGGCATACTGGCTGGTGGAACCGGGATCGGCGCCGAGCGCCGACATCTGGATGAACACCTGGGCCCGGGCCGCCCGCGCCGCCTTGGCGCAGGCTTCCGCGCCGAAACGGTGGACGGCATCGAAACTCTGCGCGCCCGCGCTGTAGAGAACGCCCACCAGGTTGATTACCGCGAACGAGCCGTCGCAGGCCGCGGCGATCGACTGGGGATAGCGCACATTGACCTGCACGGCCACGATCTGGCCCGGAAAACCCAAAGGCTGCAGGTGCCCCGCGAGGTCGGGTCTCCGGCAGCCCACCCTGATCCGGTAGCCGCGCTTGGCGAGTGCGCCCACGGTGTGGCGCCCGACAAAGCCCGAGCCGCCTATGATGGTGACGATCCTGTCGGATGGCAGTTGGGCCAAGCTATGGGTCTTCCTGTTTCACGGGTCGGGGCCGTTCTAGCGGGGGTAAAGGCCGGATGCAAAGCCGTTATATGCCGCAATCGCGCCGCACTCCCGCCGTAGCGCCAGTCCAAGAGCCTTGGTTGACAATCGAGGTTGTGCCCCCCTATGACACGCCCGCAAGCCCTGATGGCGGAATTGGTAGACGCACTAGTTTCAGGTACTAGCGCTGAAAGGCGTGGAGGTTCGAGTCCTCTTCAGGGCACCATCTTTTTGACGAATGGCGGGTAACACATGGCGATCAAGCTCTACAAGGGCGACCTGCCGGCCGGCCTCGATTTCGGCGCATCCGTCGCGGTCGACACGGAAACCCTGGGGCTGGTTCACCGGCGCGACAAATTGTGCCTGGTGCAACTCTCGTCGGGCGACGGCAACGCCCATCTCGTACAGCTCGAGCGCAAGACCTACGAGGCGCCGCGCCTCGCCGCCTTGATGACCGACCCCGCCGTCACCAAGATTTTCCACTATGCGCGCTTCGACGTGGCGGCGCTCAAGCAGTATCTCGGCATCGATACGGGGCCGGTCTATTGCACCAAGATCGCGTCGAAACTCACCCGCACCTATACCGACAAGCACGGCCTCAAGGATCTGATCCGCGAACTGCTCGGCATCGATCTCAACAAGCAGCAGCAAAGCTCCGACTGGGGCGCCCATGTGCTGAGCGACGCGCAGAAGCAGTATGCCGCCCAGGACGTGATCTACCTGCACGAGGTGAAAACCCGCCTCGACCAGATGCTCGAACGCGAGGGCCGTTCGGTTTTGGCCCGGTCGTGTTTCGATTTCGTCGCCACGCGGGCCGCCCTCGATCTCGCCGGCTGGAGCGAGGAAGATGTCTTCGCTCACTGACCGGGGACGCCCTGCATCAGGAACCAACGCCGCCGCGCGCGCGCGGCGCGGCGCGCCCGGCTGTCACCGCTTCTGTCGTGGCTGGCGGCGGCCATCGGCGTTGCCTTCGCCACGCTCTTCGTGGCCCAGGCCGGCTTGTTCGCGACGCTCATGCCGCGGGAGAAGGCGCTGCCCGTCATTCTCGACAAGCCGGAACAGATCACCTCGCGCGATTCGATTCTGACCGGCTTCGACCGCGAGAAGCAGCCCTACGAATTGAAGGCGGCGCGCGGCATCCAGGACAAGGACAGGCCGGAACTGGTTCATCTCGAAACCCTGACCGGCAAATTCCTCAAAGCCACCGGAGAGGCCTATACGCTCGAAGCGAAGGCCGGCCACTACGACAGCGACCGGCGCGAACTCGATCTCGAGGGCGATGTCTCGATCAGCCAATTGGGCCGCTTCACCGCGCGCATGGCGAAAGCCCATGTCGTGGTCGCGGAAAAGAAACTGACCTCCGATACCCCGGTCACGGTCGAATTTGCCAACGGCACGATCGAGGCCCAGGGCTTGCAGATCACCGATGACGGCAGGAACATCCTGTTCCTGAATGGCGTGAAAACCCGCTACAACCAAGCGGCGAAAGGAGACGATACCCCATGATCCGCGTGCTTATGTTCAGTCTGCTGGTGGCCATCTCGGCGCCCGCCGCCCAAGCGCAAACCGCTCCGGGCAAGGAAGTCACGATCGAAGCCGACCAGATGGAGATCATCGAAAAGGAACACCGGGCGGTGTTCACCGGAAAGGTCGATGCCAAGCGCGCCGATGTGCGTCTCACCGCCGACAAGCTCGTGGTTCTGTACGAGGACGTGAAACAACCCGACGGCACGACCAAGAACGATGTCTCGAAGCTCGACGCCACCGGTAGCGTGACGATCGTCACCTCGACCCAGAAGATCACCGGCCAGCAGGCCAGGATGGATGTCAAGGCCAACAAGCTGGTGGTGACCGGCGGCGTGCAGGTGGTGCAGGGCCAGACCAAGCTCAATGGCGAGACACTCAATGTCGATCTCAACACCGACAAGAGCCAGATGACCGGCGGCCGCGTCAAAGGCAGCTTTGTCCCCCAGTGACGCTTTCATTCAATCTTAATTTAATTCAGCGGTAATCCCCCGTGGCGCAACAAGATGCGGTGAATGCGGGGACACGCCGTGGCGGGCCGGAGAGGGCCAGGCAGCGGCGGGGAACCAGTCCCGGTCCCAGGCCTGAAGCCCGATCGGGTTCCAGCGGGGCGGGATGGCCGGACGGCGAAGGGCTGGTCGTTGAGGGGCTCGTCAAGAGCTACAAGCGGCGGCCCGTCGTCAGGGGTGTTTCACTCTCCTTGAGGCGCGGTGAAGCCGTGGGGCTGCTTGGACCCAATGGCGCCGGCAAGACGACGGTGTTCTACATGATCACCGGTCTCATTGCCGCCGACCAGGGCACGATCAGTCTCGACGGGGCGGATATTACACATCTGCCGATGTACCAGCGCGCCAGGCTGGGGATCGGCTATCTGCCCCAGGAAAGTTCGATCTTCCGCGGACTCACGGTCGAAGAGAATATTCGCGCCGTACTCGAGCTCGTCGAGCCCGAGAAGCCGAAGCGCGAACGTGTGTTGCGTGAGTTGCTCGATGAGTTTTCGATCACCCATCTCCGTCATTCGCCGGCTGTGTCGATGTCTGGCGGCGAGCGCCGCCGCGTGGAAATCGCCCGCGCCCTTGCCACCGCCCCCAAGTTCATGCTCCTCGACGAACCGTTCGCCGGAATTGATCCGATTGCGATCGGTGATATTCGCCAGCTGGTGCGACAGCTTACCGCTCGGGGAATCGGGGTGCTTATTACGGATCACAACGTGCGCGAAACCCTTGAGCTTATCGATCGCGCCCTCATCATCCATGAGGGCAAGGTCCTGACCGAGGGCACGCCCCATGACATCGTCAACAATGCCGACGTCCGGCGCTATTATCTTGGCGCCGGCTTCAGCATGTAACGCCCAAGGGCCACGCCCATGGCGCTGATGCAGAGAATGGAGCTTCGCCAGGGACAGTCCCTGGTGATGACGCCGCAGCTGCAGCAGGCGATAAAGCTCTTGCAGATGTCGAACATCGAGCTCCAGGCCTATGTCGAAACCGAGCTCGAGCGCAATCCGTTGCTCGAACGCGACGAGCGGACCGAAACCGCGAAGCTTGAGCAGCCCGTTCGCGAGCGCACCGACGAGCCCGATATGGTCACTGCTTTGGCCAGCGGCAGCGTGCCCGAGGACAGGAGCGGGGGTTCGGACGGCGACGAGAATGTCTTTTCGGGCGAATCCCGCGCCGACGCCGCGGGCCGCGCGACACCCGGCCCCGCCGATTCGGGCTGGTCGTCGTTCAAGCCTTCGGGCGGCTTGTCGCTCGACAATGATGGGCTCGATTTCAGCTCGACGCTGACGCGCGAGGAAACTCTGGCCGAGCATTTGACCGACCAGCTCAACCTGGCGCTGGCCGATCCGGCCGACCGGCTGATCGGCCAGCATTTGATCGGCAGTGTCAACGAGGCGGGCTATCTGACCACCGATCTTGCCAGCGTGGCCGAACTTTTGGGCACGGGGCTTTCCCATGTCGAGCGCGTGCTGGGCGTCCTGCAGCAATTCGATCCCGCCGGGGTGTTCGCCCGCGACCTTAAGGAATGCCTGGCGCTGCAACTGAAAGACGCCGACCGCTACGATCCCGCCATGGCGGCATTGGTGGCCAATCTCGACCTGGTGGCCAGGCGCGATTATGCGGGCCTCAAATCGCTGTGCAAAGTCGATCTCGAAGATATCCGCGAGATGGTGGCGGAAATCCGCGGCCTCAATCCCAAGCCCGGCCATGCCTTCGGCTCGGAACCGGTGCAGCCGGTCATTCCCGATGTCAGCGTCCGGGCAGCACCCGACGGCTCGTGGATTGTCGAACTGAACAGCGAAACGCTGCCCCGCGTCCTTATCAGCCAGCAATACTACGCCACCGTCTCCAAGAAGACATCGCGCGAGGAGGACAAGACCTATCTGTCCGAATGCCAGGCCAACGCCACCTGGCTGGTGAAAAGCCTCGACCAGCGCGCCAAGACCATTCTGAAGGTCGCCCGCGAGATCGTGCGCCAGCAGGATTCGTTCCTGGTGCTCGGCATCCAGCACCTGCGGCCGATCACTTTGAAGACGGTGGCCGAGGCGATCGAGATGCACGAATCGACGGTGAGCCGCGTCACCTCGAACAAATACATGGCGACGCCGCGCGGCATCTTCGAACTCAAGTATTTCTTCACCACCGCCATCTCCTCCTCGGAGCAGGGCGGGGATGCCCATTCGGCCGAAGCCGTCCGCCACCGCATCCGCGAAATGATCGCGGCGGAAACGGCCGAGTCGGTCTTGTCCGACGACGCGCTCGTCGACATGCTCAACCGGGCCGGTATCGAAATCGCCCGGAGGACGGTTGCCAAGTATCGGGAATCTTTTGGAATTCCCTCATCAATCCAGCGCCGGCGGGAAAACCGGGCATAACTGCGAGGAGCAATTGACTTGGGTCCCTTGGCTCTCTAGGTATCGCGCCGCTTCGGACGGCTGACGCCATGGTTACGGTTGACGCAATGACCGGGAAAGCCCATTTACAGGGCCGGGGCGAGACAGGAACTTCCGAGCCACCATGCAGATCAAGATCACGGGCAAGAATCTCGACATCGGCGAAGCCCTGAGGCTGCATATCGAGGACCGGCTTCGCCAGCTCAAGCAGAAATACTTCGAAGGCACGGTGCATGCCCATGTCACCGTCGAGCGGAACAAGTCGGGCTTCCAGGCCGATTGTACGCTGCATCTGGCGACCGGCCTGGTGCTGCAGGCCCACGGCGCCGCAGGCGACGCGCATCCGAGCTTCGACCAGGCGGCCCAGCATCTGGAAAAGCAACTGAAGCGCTATTCGAAGCGCATCAAGGACCATCACAAGGCAAGGCTCGGCCCGGTCCGCCAGTCGGAAGCGCCGGACTATGTCATTTCGGCCGCTCCCGAGGAAGAGCCCGAGCCCGACAATCTCAATCCCGTGGTGATCGCGGAAAGCGCCATGCAGGTTCCCGAGCTGACCGTCGGCGAAGCCGTCATGCAGCTCGATATTTCCAGCGTGTCCTTCGTCCTCTTCCGCAACAGCGGCCACGGCCAGCTCAACGTCGTCTACCGCCGCCATGACGGCAATATCGGCTGGGTCGATCCCCGGCCTCAGGCGTGAATGCCATGACCCTTGCCGATATCATCGACATTCGGGCGGTCCTGCCCAATGTCCGGGCGGCGACCAAGAAACAGCTCTTGCAAGACCTCTCCCAGGCCATGGCGAAGAGCGCCGGCGTGGATGCGCGGGCCGTCCACGAGACGCTGGTGTCGCGCGAAAAGCTGGGCTCGACCGGAATTGGCCAGGGCATGGCGATCCCGCATGGCAAGATGGCGGCGGTGACGCGGGTGTGCGGACTGTTTGCCCGATTGGCCGCGCCGGTCGACTTCGACGCGGTGGACGGCCAGCCGGTCGACCTGGTTTTCGTGCTGCTGGCGCCCGACCATGCCGGCGCCGATCACCTCAAGGCGCTGGCCCGGATTTCACGCCTTCTGCGCGATCCGGGCATGGTCGAAAAATTGCGCGGAACCGATACCGCCGAAGGCCTCTATGCCATCCTCACCGAACCCGCCGCCAAGGCGAGCGCCGCCTGACTCAGTGCACGCTCATCGGCATGAGTTCATGCTCGAAGGCGCTGCCGATCGCCGCCTCGATGCTGCCTGAAATGGACACCGGGGTTCCGTCCGCCCCATAGAGGCAGAACAGGCGGGCTTGCGGCGGGACGACGGCACCCTCGCCGATGAGCTTCAGCGCATCGCGGCCCTCGATCTCGCGGATATAGCCAAGCGCGCCGCCACCCAGTTGCGCCAGTTCGGCGGGCGACAGATCGAAGAATTTCTGGTCAATGTTGTTGTTCATCTTGTTATCCTGTTATGTCGATCCTGCGAACCATCCGCTCCGGCTCCGGCCTCTCCAGCTCGACTGCCAGCATGCCGTTTTCAAGTCTGGCCCCCTTCACCTTGATGCCATCGGCAAGCACGAAAGCCCGCTGGAACTGGCGCGCGGCTATGCCGCGATACAGATAAGAACGCTCCTCCTCGGTTTTTTGTTTCCCGCGGATCAGCAACTGGTTGTCCTCGACCGTCACGTCGAGCTCCGCCCTGTCGAAACCGGCGACGGCCAGCGTGATGCGCAACTGTTCGGCCCCACCGTCGCTTCGCGCCAGACGCTCGATATTGTAGGGAGGATAGCCGTCGCCCGTGGTTTTCGTCACCTGTTCGAGCAGGCGCTCGACCTCGTCGAAACCGAGCAGCAGGGGCGATGAGAATACCGATACGCGCGCCATATGTTTTGCCCTTTTTCAAGCAGCATCCGTGGCCCACGGCCCTTCCGGCACCGCAGGTCTCGGGTAATATGTAAGTGGCGGCGCGGGGTTTCAAGTGAACCGCCATTTCGGGCTTGACGGCCAAGCGCGGAGTCGATCAATTGCCGGTCAACCGGATGCCGATTAGGCGCCGAGGGTCCATCCCAGGGAGGTTTTCCATGAAGAGACGTAGTTTTTTCGCCGCCGCCGCGGCGCTCGCCCTTTCCGCCACGCTGTCCCATGCCGCCGACGACAAACCGGCGGTGCTTTTCGACATCGGCGGCAAGTTCGACAAGTCGTTCAACGAGGGCATCTATAACGGCGCCGAGAAATTCAAGACCGAAGCCGGCATCGCCTATGGCGAATTCGAGATTTCCAACGAGGCCCAGCGCGAGCAGGCGCTGCGCAATTTCGCCGACCAGGGCTACAGCCCGATCATCGCCGCAGGCTTCGCGCAAGCCGCCGCGCTGGAGAAGGTGGCCAAGGAATATCCCGACTTAAAATTCGCCATCATCGACATGGTCGTCGACCTGCCCAACGTGCAGTCGATCGTGTTCAAGGAAGATGAAGGCTCCTATCTCGTCGGCATGATGGCCGCCATGGCGTCGAAATCGGGCAAGGTCGGCTTTGTCGGCGGCATGGACATTCCGCTCATCCGGCGCTTCGCCTGCGGCTATGTGCAGGGTGTGAAAGCGGCGAAGCCCGATGCGACGGTGTTCCAGAACATGACCGGCGACACGGGTGCTGCCTGGAACGATCCGGTGAAGGGCGGCGAGCTCACCAAGGCCCAGATCTCGCAAGGCGCCGACGTGGTCTATCACGCGGCCGGCGGCACCGGCGTGGGTGTCCTTCAGGCGGCGGCCGACGGCGGAGCGCTCGGCATCGGCGTCGATTCGAACCAGAACGGCATGCATCCCGGCAAGGTTTTGACCTCGATGCTGAAACGCGTCGATGTCGCCACCTACGACGTGATGAAGACGGCGAAGGATGGCGCCTTCAAACCCGGCATCAAGTCGCTCGGCCTCGCCCAGGATGGCGTCGGCTATGCCATGGATGACAACAACAAGGATCTGGTGACCGCCGACATGACGGCCAAGGTCGAAGCCGCCAAGGCCGACATCATCGGCGGCAAGCTCGCCGTTCACGACTACATGTCCGACGAGAAGTGCCCGGTGGAGTAAGCGGTTTCATCAAGTTTCCTTCCCTCCTTGCGGGGGAAGGAGAGACCTCAGCAATGACAGCCGCGATCGAACTGATCGGCATCGACAAGCGCTTTGGCGCGGTGCACGCCAACAGGGACGTGACGCTGTCGATCGGCAAGGGTTCGATCCACGGCATCATCGGCGAGAACGGCGCCGGCAAGTCCACCTTGATGTCGATCCTGTTCGGCTTCTACGAGGCCGACAAGGGCGAAATCCGCGTCGGCGGCAGACCGGTCCGGATCAGGACATCGGCCGACGCCATCTCGCACGGCATCGGCATGGTGCATCAGCATTTCATGCTGGTCGAACCTTTCACCGTTCTCGAAAACGTGGTGCTCGGCGCCGAAGGCGGCATGCTGATCGGTCCGGCACTCGCCAAGGCGCGGAGCGAATTGCAGCGCCTCGCCCATGATTATGAACTCGACGTCGACCCCGACGCCATCGTTGGCACCTTGCCCGTGGGCTTGCAACAGCGCGTTGAAATCCTGAAAGCCCTGTTTCGCGGAGCCGAAGTTTTGATCCTCGACGAACCGACCGGCGTACTGACACCCGACGAGGCCGATCACCTGTTCCGCATCCTCGGCCAGCTCAAGGACCAGGGCAAGACGGTCATCTTCATCACCCACAAGCTCCGCGAGATTCTTGCCATCACCGATCATGTCTCGGTGATGCGGCGCGGCGAACTCGTGGCGACCCGCGAGACGAAAGACACCACCGTCGAGGAACTGGCCGAGCTGATGGTCGGCCGGCGCGTGTTGCTCCGCGTCAAGAAGGGGAAGGCCAAACCCGGCGCGAATGTTCTAACCGTCGAGCACCTGACCTATCGCGACAGCCAGGGTGTCAAGCGGCTCGACGATGTGTCGTTCACGGTGCGCGCGGGCGAGATCGTCGGCATCGCCGGGGTATCGGGCAACGGTCAGTCGGAATTGCTCGAAGTCATCGCCGGCATGCGCAAATGCTCGTCCGGCCGTGTGCTGCTCGATGGTCACGATCTGTGCGCCGCAAGCGACCCGGCCGACGCGCGAAGGCGCGGCCTCGCCCATGTGCCGGAGGACCGCCAGCATTGCGGCCTCGTCACCACGTTCGACGCGAGCGAATCCTCGATCCTCGGCTGGCATTACGAGGAAAGCCTGGGTCACGGCTTTCATCTCGACCGGAACCAGGTGGTCAATCGCTGCGCCTCCGAGATGAAGGAGTTCGACGTCCGCCCCGCCGAACCGCTTTTGAAAACAGCGAAGTTTTCCGGCGGCAACCAGCAGAAGATCATCCTCGCCCGCGAGATCGTGCGCGATCCCAAGCTTCTGATTGTCGGCCAGCCGACGCGCGGCGTCGATATCGGCGCCATC
>JANNSP010000340.1:0-2227 GCA_031402975.1 Hyphomicrobiales bacterium | reverse complement strand
GTGCCGGTAACCAGGACTTCGCCGGTGACGGAGCGAAGCGTCGGTGCAGTGACCCAGGCGGTTCGCGCGGTAGCGAGCAGCAACCCCACCAGCACCAGGGCCGGCAGCGCCAGTCCGGGCCAGGACCTTGAATACCAGATCAGTATAGCGGCCAAGACGGCGGCGAGTGCGAGTAGCGGCCAGCCGGGTTCGGCGGCAAGAGCGAAATACCAGCCGATCCCCAAAATGAGGGCCACCGGCGCCCACAGGAAGGTCCGCCCCGCCTGGGCCTCACTCGCGCCCGCCACGAAGCCTGCGATCCGGCCTGGCGGATTGGCCACGAGCGGCGCGTCCCAGACTTCGGCGGCCACGGTTCTCCCCTTACACGCTCCGTGGCTCTGTGCTAGGAGCCGCCACCGCCTCCGGGGTTCATTTCCCCAGCGTCATACTACATGGAGAACGGCGTTCATGTCATCGCCCGTGATTACCCGTTTCGCGCCGTCGCCCACCGGCTACCTGCATATCGGCGGCGCCAGGACGGCGCTGTTCAACTGGGCGTTTGCAAAAAAGATGGGCGGCAGCATGCTGCTCCGCATCGAAGACACCGACCGCGAACGCTCGACGGCGGGTGCGATCACCGCCATTCTCGACGGGCTGACCTGGCTCGGCCTCGACTGGGCGGGCGAAGCCGTGTCGCAATATGGCCGGGTCGAACGGCACCGCGAAGTGGCCGATCGGCTGCTGGCCCAGGGCCTGGCCTATCGCTGCTACTGCTCGTCCGAAGAACTGGCGGAGATGCGCGCCAGGGCCGAGGCCGAGAAGCGCCCGATCCGCTATGACGGCGCCTGGCGCGACCGGCCCTCCACCGATGCGCCCGCGGGCGTCAGGCCGGCGATCCGTTTTAAGGCGCCGCAGGAGGGCGAAACCGTGATCGACGACCAGGTGCAGGGCCGCGTCACCTTCGCCAACAAGGATCTCGACGACCTCATCATTTTGCGCTCCGACGGCAACCCGACCTATAATCTCTCGGTGGTGGTCGATGACCATGACATGAACGTCACCCACATCATCCGCGGCGTCGACCATCTGACCAACGCGGCGCGGCAAACGCAAATCTACGTGGCGATGGGTTGGCGGGTGCCGGTGATGGCGCATATTCCCCTCATCCACGGGCCGGATGGGGCCAAGCTGTCGAAGCGCCACGGGGCGCTCGGCGTCGAGGCCTATCGCGCCATGGGCTACCAGCCGGAAGCGATGCGCAACTACCTGGCCAGGCTCGGCTGGAGCCATGGCGACGCCGAAATCTTCTCGACCGAACAACTGGTGGACTGGTTCGGGCTGGAAAACATCGGCAAATCCCCGGCCCGCTTCGATTTCGCCAAACTGGAAAATCTCAGCGGCCACTATATCCGCCACACCCCCGACACGTTGCTGCTTGAGCAGTTCGAAGCGTTCCTGCCTCATGCGGAAGGCGGCAAGGAGCTGCTGGCGCAATGGACCCCGGCGCTTCGCATCAAACTGCTCAAGGCCATGCCGGGGCTGAAGGAGCGGGCGAAAACGCTGGTCGAGCTGAAGGCTGGCGCGCAGTTCCTGTTCGCCGAACGGCCGCTGACGCTCGACGAAAAGGCGGGCAAGGTGATGGCCGAGGGTGGCGCGGCGACCCTTCGCGCCATGTTGCCGGTGTTGGAAGCCGAACCGGACTGGCGGGCCCCGGTGCTGGAAGCGGCGGTAAAGTTCCATGCCGAGAAAGAGGGCCAAAAACTGGGAAAATTGGCGCAGCCCTTGCGCGCGGCCTTGACCGGGGCCACGGTCTCGCCCGGCATCTTCGACGTGCTGGAAGTCTTGGGCCGCGAGGAGTCGCTGGCCCGGCTTCGGGATCAGGTCAGCTAGGTTGACCTTTTTAGGCCGTGGTACGATAGTGAGGATCAACCCAACGGGAGAGCGCGATGGCTGAGGCAGCAAAGACGGCGACCCTGAACATCGGGGACAAGTCCCTCGACCTGCCGATGCGGGCGGGCTCGATCGGCCCCGAAGTGGTGGACATCACCAGGCTTTACAGCGACGCAAAAGTTTTCACCTACGATCCCGCTTTCACCTCGACGGCGGCGTGCGAATCGAAGATCACCTTCATCGACGGCGATGAGGGCGTGCTGCTCTATCGCGGCTATCCGATCGAGCAGATCGCCGATCAATCGAACTTCATCGAGACCTGCTACCTGCTGCTGCACGGCGAGCTGCCGTCGAAGGC
>JANNSP010000339.1:0-3617 GCA_031402975.1 Hyphomicrobiales bacterium | reverse complement strand
CGAGCGGCGGCAGGTCGCGAGCCGCATGCTGGGCGTCGCCAAGCTGCGTCTCCGCTTCGGCGAGCGACAGGCCGATGCGGCGGCGCGCCTCGTCGATGGCGCTGGTCTGGGCCAGTTGCTCCGCCTCAAGACGTTCATGCGACGCCAACGCGCGGCGGCTGACTTCGACGGCGGCCGTCGCGGCGCGAAGCGCGTCACGCCGATCGCGTTCGGTCCTGACCGCCGCCTCGACCGCAGCGCGGGCCGATTCGAATCGCGCCCGCGCGGCGTCCGCCGCGGTCGCGGCTTCGCCCAGTTCGATTTCTAGGCCTGACAGCCGGTTGCGTTCTGCCAGCCGCTTGGCGGCAGCGCTCGGCGCATCCGCTGCGGCAGTGAACCCGTCCCAGCGCCAGGCATCGCCGTCCTTCGACACCAGCCTCTGGCCCGGCCGCAAGCGCGGCTGCAACGCCTTGCCCAGCAGCCTGGAAACAACCCCCACATGCGACAATCGGCGTTCAAGCGCTGGGGGGCCCTCGACGAAATCGGAGAGCTTCGCTGTGCCCTCGGGCAGCGGCGGCGCGTTATCGAGAGGCGGCAAGCCGCGCCAGTGCACCGGCGCTCCCTCGTCGGCCGAGGCATCGAGGTCATCGCCAAGGGCAGCGCCCAGCGCCCTCTCGTAACCGGGGCTCACCTTCAACTGGTCGACCAGCGCCGGCCACAGGCTGCCGGCCGCGGGCTTCAAGAGATTGCTCAGTGTACGGACTTCCGTGTGCAGCCGGTCGGCCTTGCGCCGGACTTCGTCATGGGTCTGGCGCGACTCGGCTTCCGTCTGCCGGGCCAGGCGCACGCTCGCCTCGGCCTCGGCCGCCGCGGTTTCACTCAACGCCACCGTCGAGAGTGCCGCCTCGACGGCGCGCGCCAGATGCCCCGTGTCCTCGGCCCCGCCCGATTTCGCCATGAGTGCCGCGCGGCGGCTTTCGGTCTCGGCCGCCTCGCGCCGGTATCTGGCGAGCCGCGCCGTCTGTTCGTCGATCACCTTCAGAATGGCGTTGCGCTCGGCACTCAGTTCCGACAGCCGTTGATTGGCGGCATCGGCTGCCTCCTGCGCCTCGGCCAGTGCCTGGGCCGCGGCCTGCAGCGCCACGGCAGCGCCGGCGCGCGCTTCGCCGTCATTGTCCTGCGCTGCCTTGAGCCCCGCATCTTCGCTATCCAGTGCGGAACTCACCCGCTCGGTATCGCCCAGCAACTCATGCTCGCGCGAAAGGTCGCCATTGATCTGCGCCAGCCTTCCGTCGAGTTCGAGCTTCCGCGCCTCAGCCCGCCGCTCCTCTTCGTCGAGCGCGTGGCGTTCCTGCGAGATCCGCTGCAGCACGGCGGCGCGGATCGTTTCCTGCTCGCGCAAAGCCGGCAGCCGCTCGCCCAATTCGTCGCGGTGGCGCAACGCCTCGGAGGCAAGCCGCGTCTGTTCGGCGAGTGTCCGCGTCGCCTGGTCTAGGGCGTCGGTGTCGCGCGCGGCCGCGCCCGCTGCATCTTTCCACGCCGCATAAAGTCCCATGGCTTCGAGCTTGCGGATTTCGGCCGAGACCTGCCGATACTTGACCGCCTGCCGCGCCTGGCGCTTCAGGCTGTTGAGCTGCGTCTCCATCTGCGCGGTGACATCCTCGAGCCGCGTCAGGTTCTGCTCCGCCGCCTTGAGCTTGAGTTCCGCCTCGTGCCGCCTCGTATGAAGCCCGGTGATGCCCGCCGCCTCTTCGAGGATGAGGCGCCGCGCCTGGGGTTTCGAATTGATGATCTCGGCGATCTGGCCCTGGCGTACAAGCGCTGGCGAACGAGCCCCCGTCGAGGCATCGGCGAACAGCAATTGCACGTCGCGGGCCCTGACATCGCGCCCGTTGATCCGATAGGCCGAGCCCGCCTCGCGCTCGATGCGGCGCGAGATTTCAAGCACCTCGCTGTCATTGTGCCGGGCGGGCGCGCTGCGGTCTTCGTTGGTGAGGGTCAGCAGCACTTCCGCCATGTTGCGCGACGGGCGCTGCGTGGTGCCGGAGAAGATCACGTCGTCCATGCCCGAGCCGCGCATGGATTTGTACGAGCTCTCACCCATCACCCAGCGCAGCGCCTCGAGCAGGTTCGACTTGCCGCAGCCATTGGGGCCGACGACGCCCGTCAGCCCCGGCTCGATTTCAAGGTCGCACGGCTCGACGAAAGACTTGAATCCCGAAAGCCTGAGCCGCGTGAACTTCATGCCGCCTTTATCCCCCCAGTAGTCCCCGCTCTAGCCCAGCAGCGGGTCGATCTTCGCCTTGAAGGCCTCGATGGTGCGATCGCCGTCGAATAATTCGCCATTGATGAAGAAGGTCGGTATCCCGGTGACGCCGAAACCCTCCGCCTGGCTCCGCACCTCCATGATGGCCTTCGCCACCGTCTCGTCCTTCAGGCACTTGTCGAATGTTTCCTCGGTGAAGCCCGCCTGCTTGGCGATGTTGAGCAGGCCCTCGCGCGGCGCCGCCAGCCAGGTGTCCTGGGTCTGGAAGAAGATGTCGACCAGCGGGAAATAGGATTCCTTCGGCGCGCAGCGGGCCAGCATGAAGGCCGCCATCGCCGCGTCGTTATGCGGGAATTCGCGGAACACGAAACGCATCTTGCCGGTGTCGATATAGTCTTTCTTGAGTGTCACGAACACATCCCGGTAGAACGCCGCGCAATGCGGGCACGACGCCGAGGCATATTCGATGACGGTGACCTTGGCGTCGGCCGGCCCCATGGCCATCTCGCCGATCGCCGGCGCCATGGCCAGTTTCGCGGCATCGAGCGCCTGCGCCGGAAGCCCTGTTGCGAGGAGGCCGCCGAACGCTACGGTGCCCAGGAGAAAATTGCGTCGGTTGAGGTGATTCATGTCACTTTCCTACTAGATGTTGGGGGTTGAAACAAAATCATTCTTTGCCTTGTGGAGAAATATGGGAGCCCAGCCGTTCGAGCGCCGTCCTGAGGCTTTCGTCGGCGATCCCCGCCAGCGGCCGCACCGGCTGCGGGGAAGGTTTCGCCGGCATCGGCATCCGGGTCTTCAACGCTGAACTCCCCTGGTTGATCCGGATTTGGCCAACCGCCCCATAGCCGTAATAGCGGTTTACGCGATCGAGGAGCATGGGTGCTTCATGCTGCAGTTCAAGGCCGCGCCCCGGGGCCGCCCGGATGACCAGCGTGCCCCCCATTTTCTGGGCCGATTCGCTCGCCGTTCGCGGCCATTTGATGCGCTCGGGCTCGCACCACCGGGAAAGCTCGTCCCCCACGATCTCCGGCCACCGCCGCAACAGTTCGGCATGGGCGAAGCCATAGCGCTGGAACACCGCCTTGGTGATTTGGCGGAAATGCTTGTCGAGGGTTTCCATGCTCGCCTACTACCAGCCACTCTCGGAATTGGATATGTCGTGCAGCACCATGGCCAAACAAGGGCTTGATCATAGTCTTTCGGCGGCGCTCCTGGCCTGGTACGGCACGAACGCCCGCGACCTTCCATGGCGGGCGAAACCGGGCATCGTGCCCGATCCCTATGGCGTCTGGCTGTCGGAAATCATGCTGCAGCAGACGACGGTCCCGGCGGTCAAAGCCTATTACGAAAAATTCCTGCGGCTCTGGGC
>JANNSP010000338.1:0-2517 GCA_031402975.1 Hyphomicrobiales bacterium | reverse complement strand
CGAGCGCCTGCCCGGCCGGCGCAAGGGTTATACCCAGAAGGCGGTGGTGGGCGGCCACAAGGTGTATCTCCGCACCGGCGAGTATGACGACGGCAAGCTCGGCGAAATCTTCATCGACATGCACAAGGAGGGAGCGGCCCTTCGCGCCATGATGAACAATTTCGCCATCGCGATATCGGTCGGGCTGCAATACGGCGTGCCGCTGGAGGAATTCGTCGACGCCTTCACCTTCACCAAGTTCGAGCCGGCGGGACTGGTCGTTGGCAACGATTCGATCAAGAACGCCACGTCGATCATCGACTACGTGTTCCGCGAGCTTGCGGTATCGTATCTGGGCCGCAACGATCTGGCCCATGTCGAGGCCTCGGAGCTTGGCTTCGACGCGTTGGGCAAGGGTGTGGGCACCGAAGAGCCGCCGCGCGTTCCCGCCCAGCGGGTGTTGTCGTCGGGCTTCGTCAGGCTGCAGAACCTGGCCAATGTGGTGATGATGCCGCAAACGATTGCGGCGGCGGCCTCGCCGGCGCTGGCTCTGCAGATGCGAGCCGCCGAACACGTGTCAGCTCTGGCCGAGGCGCATGTCCATGCCGGCGCCGCGGCGATCCCGGCGGCTGATCTCCGCGCCGAGGCCCGCATGAAAGGCTACGAAGGCGAAAGCTGCGGCGAATGCGGCAACTTCACCATGGTCAGAAACGGCACCTGCATGAAATGCGACACCTGCGGGAACACCAGCGGGTGTTCGTAACCGCCATCACCTCCCCACCTCTCATCATGGCCGGGCTTGACCCGGCCATCTTCTTTCGCGCCGCTCGCGCGGTGTTCATCCACAATTATTTTCACCGTGGCTTTCCGGCACCGGAGGACCGTCCGCCATCCCTCCGCCTCCAGAGAGCCGGAAAACGGCTGTCCGTCCGTGTACGGAGGGCCCTTGCAAATGCTGCATTGCCGGACCTGTTTCGGCGATTCCATCTATCTCGTCCGTATACGGACGATCCCGGCGCGGCCTTGGCCATTTACCGCTTGTTAGGATAAAAAGAAGATACACAAGATGTTGACGGCATATTGCCGAATCACACAAACGGGTAGACAACACACTCCATTGACAATCGAGAACGCGATTTAACATGCAGACTTGGTTGTTCGTAGTGAGGCTTACCTGCGTTGTGGGGCTCTAACAACACTAGGAGATAACGACATGGCCGCGAAGAAAGCTGCTAAGAAACCTGCCAAGAAGGCCGCCAAGAAGAAGGCCGCCAAGAAGAAGAAGTAAGTTCGATCGCATAATCGCAGACTTGGCCCCGGTCGGCATCGCCACCGGGGCCAGTTCTTTTTCAGCGAGCCCATCGTAAACGAAAAAAGGCCGCTCAACGCGGCCCCCTTCGGTTCAATGCCGAACTTTCACTGGTAGACATAGACCTTGGCGCCGACCCTCACCCGCTCATAGAGATCGATCACGTCGGTGTTCATCATGCGGATGCAGCCGGACGAGACGGCGCCGCCGATCGAGTCGGCCGCGTTGGTGCCGTGAATGCGATAGAGCGTGCCGCCGATATACATGGCGCGAGCGCCTAAGGGATTGTTGGGGCCGCCTTCCATCACCGCGGGCAGGATATGACCCTTGGCCGCTTCCCGCTCGATCATCTGCGCGGGCGGGCGCCAGGTCGGCCACTCCTGCTTCGATACGATGCGCGAATTGCCGCTCCACTGAAAGCCTTCGCGGCCCACGCCCACCTTGTAGCGGCGCGCCTTGCCGTCGCCCATCACCAGATAGAGCGCGCGCTCCGGCGTCCTGACGATGATCGAGCCCGCCGCATATTTCCCTTCCTTCCACGAGACCATCTGCGCGGTGGCATAGTCGGAACCCATCCGCGAGCGCGTCACGCGAGTCCCATTGCGGGGTTTGCCGAACAGGCACTTGAGGAACGAGCCATTGCAATCGGAGGACCGCCGCGCCTGCTGCCGGCTCGATGCCGCGCGCCGTCTGTCGAGCGCCGCCTTGAGCGCCTCCTTGCGCCGCATCTCGGCCGCCGCCAGTTTCTTTTTCTTGAGGACCAGCACGTCCTGCTTGGCTGACTGGGTGGCGGCCTCCGCCACCGGAGCCATCACCGCCAGCGCCAGAAAAAGCGCCATAACCCCCGCGCCGAAAATTCGCATCGTTCCCTCTTAACTTTATGAACCGCGCAGGATTTACCGGTTCAAGGCTGAAACGGCAATGGGCTTTGCAGTTCGTTGATGTTCACTTATGATTGTTCCCCGGAGCTAGGGCTAAAGCAAAAAAAGGAACAAATAATGAAAATTTCCCCCCGATCTTTCGTTTATGTCTGCCTCTTGACCACCGCCCTCTCGGTCCCCGCCATGGCCCAGGACCAGGTGCCGCCGGTGGTGGCGCTCATCCTGAAGAACTGGGAACAGCAGATGAAGCTGAAGCCCGCTTACGAGTCGGTCGAGACCGACGCTGCCGGCACCGTGACCATCACCAATCTGACCGCCTCTTTCCCCGCCGCTTCGGATGGGCCCTCG
>JANNSP010000337.1:0-20642 GCA_031402975.1 Hyphomicrobiales bacterium | reverse complement strand
GTCAACAAGGGCGACACGGCGTGGATGCTCATTGCCACCTGCAAGGTGGTGCTGATGACGGTGCCCGGACTGGCGCTGTTCTATGGCGGGCTGGTGCGCACCAAGAACGTGCTCTCGGTACTCATGCATGTGCTGATCGTGTTCTGCGTGATCGCCATCCTGTGGGTGGTGTATGGCTATTCGCTGGCCTTCACCGCCAATGCCTCGGCGGGGCTCAATCCGTTCATCGGCGGCTTCTCCAAGCTGTTCCTGACCGGCGTCACCACGGCCTCGGAACTGGGAACCTTTTCCAAGGAAATCAACATTCCGGAACTGGCCTTCGTCATCTTCCAGATGACCTTTGCCTGCATCACGCCAGCCTTGATCGCCGGGGCTTTCGCCGAGCGCATGAAGTTTTCGGCCGTCATCCTGTTCATGGTGATCTGGTTCACCTTCGCCTATCTGCCGATGGCCCACATGGTGTGGTTCTGGGCCGGCCCCGACGCCTACACGCTGAGCGCCGACAACCTTGCGACAGTGACGGCCATGGTGGGCGAGACGGCGGCCAATGACTGGCTGGCGAAACTGGCCGCCGCCACCGATGATGCGGCGAAGGCGCTGGTGCTGGCCGACTATGGCGCGGTCATCAACGCCACCAATGGCTACCTGTTCAACTGGGGCGCCATCGACTTCGCCGGCGGTACCGTAGTGCACATCAATGCCGGTATCGCTGGGCTGGTCTGCGCCATGGTGCTGGGCAAGCGCGTGGGCTACGGCAAGGACCTGATGGCGCCGCACAACCTGACCTTCGTGCTGACGGGTGCTGGCCTCCTGCTGTTCGGCTGGTATGGCTTCAATGCCGGATCGAACCTCGAAGCCAACGGCCTGACCGCCCTGGTCATCCTCAACACCACGGTCGCGGCCGCGGCGGCGACGCTGGCCTGGACCTTCGGCGAATGGATGTTCCGCGGCCATCCGAGCCTCTTGGGTGCCGCCTCGGGCGCGGTTGCGGGCCTCGTCGCCATCACGCCGGCCTGCGGCTGGGTGGGACCCGTGGGCGCCATCGTCATCGGTTTCGCCGCGGGCTTCATCTGCCTGTGGGCGGTGGTGGCGCTCAAGAATCGCTTCGGCTATGACGACGCGCTCGACGTGTTCGGGGTGCACGGCGTGGGCGGCATCCTGGGCGCCATCCTCACCGGCATCTTCGTCAATCCGGCGCTGAACGGGGCGGGCGTCACCGACTATCTGGCGCTCGACACCTCGGTCAAGGTTGCCGACTATGTGGCCTCGACGCAGATCACCGCGCAGGTGGTGGCGGTCATCGTGGCCGTGGTGTGGACGGCGGTGGTGAGCTACATCGCGCTGATGATCTGCAAGGCCACGACGGGCCTCCGCGTCTCCGAACAGCAGGAGCGCGAAGGCCTCGACATCGCCGACCACGGCGAACGCGCGTATAATTGAGACGTCCTAGCCCCTCCCCCTTGTGGGGAGGGGTTGGGGTGGGGGTCTGGCAGTGACGCAAGTTTATCGAGCGAAACAGATGGGCCGGAGCGACCCCCACCCTTAGTCCCTCCCCGCAAGGGGGAGGGAGACAGAGCAGAATATTCCCGCCGGTCCCACGTTTTTTTACGCCGCCTTAACCATGTCCCGTCAGACTGCCGTTAACCATTTGTTAGAGGGGGAAAACTGCCTCGGCGAATGGCGGAGCGAGGCATGGCGTACGATCCTTCTTTCGATACTGACGACCGGGCCGTACCGGGGGCGGTAAGGCGGTTTCTCCGCAACCGGCTGTTCGAACTGGCGGCGCTGGTGCTGTTCGCGGTCCTCATCGCTCTCGGCGTGGCGCTGGCCACCTGGTCGGCGGCCGACCCCTCGCTCAATCACGCGCTCGACCGGGCTCCCGAAAACTGGCTGGGCTATCCGGGTGCCGTGGTGGCTGACGAACTCATGCAGTTGCTGGGCCTGGGCGTATTACCGCTGGTCGCCATACCGATGGCCTGGGCGGCGCGCCTCGCCGGACACGAACCCGTACGGCGGCCCTTCCGCGCCACCTTCCACTGGCTCCTCGCCAGCCTGTTCCTGAGTGCGGCACTTGCCGGGATCACGCCGCCCGCCAACTGGGCGCTGGCGTCCGGTCTGGGCGGCACGGCAGGCGACATCATCAACGGACTGGCGCTCGCCGTGCCGGCCCTTGCGGTCAAAGGCTGGCTGCCGCAAGTTTTGACCTCGCTCATCTTCGCCATAACCGGCGTGATGTCGGTATGGCGGGCGGTCCAGGTCGCGCCCCTCGACCGGGCAAAGTCGCCAAAGCCCGCCATGCCCAAAGCGCGGCGCCGGAACCTGGCGCGCGCCGCGTGGGTCAGCCTGCGCGACCGGATTGCGGGATTGCGCCAACGCCTGGCGGCGAAACTGGCCGCGCGCAAGACAGCTGAACCGGCCGAGCGCGGTGACATCATCGCGAGACTGGCGCCAGCACGGCCCAAGGGGCGCGGCCGCATCGAGCCCCGCCTCGAACGCATGCCCGTGATGGAACCCCTGCTGGTGGCGGACACCGACGCCGAAGCGATGGACGAAGCCATCGAGGACGACGAGATCGTGGTCGAGCGCGCCGCGCCGCCGGTGAAGGAGGCGAGGCGCCGGAAAGAGGCTCCGCCGCGTCCGCGAGGGGCCGGCGCCGAGGCCTTCGAACTGCCGCCGCTCGACCTGCTGTCCGAGCCCAAGCGCGTGGCCCGCGCCGCCGACCTGACCGACGAGGCACTGGAACAGAACGCCCGGGCGCTCGAAGGCGTGCTCGACGATTTCGGCGTCAAGGGCCAGATTATCAATGTGAAGCCGGGCCCGGTCGTCACCCTCTACGAACTTGAGCCAGCACCCGGCATCAAGTCGTCGCGCGTCATCAGCCTTGCCGACGACATCGCGCGCTCGATGAGCGCCATCTCGGCCCGCGTCGCGGTCGTTCCGGGGCGCAACGCCATCGGCATCGAACTGCCCAATTCGAAACGCGAGACGGTCTATCTCCGCGAACTGCTGGGCTCTGAGGCCTTCGCCAATACCGGGCAGAACCTGGCTCTGGCGCTGGGCAAGAATATCGGCGGCGAGCCGATCTTCGCCGACCTCGCCCGCATGCCGCATCTGCTCATCGCCGGCACCACCGGCTCGGGCAAATCGGTCGGCATCAACACCATGATCCTGTCGCTCGTCTACCGCCTGCCGCCCGAGCGCTGCAAGCTCATCATGATCGATCCCAAGATGCTGGAACTGTCGGTCTATGAGGGCATCCCGCATCTACTCTCACCGGTCGTCACCGATCCGCGGAAAGCCATCGTGGCGCTCAAATGGGCGGTGCGCGAGATGGAAGAGCGCTACCGCAAGATGTCGAAAGTGGGGGTCCGCAATATCGACGGCTACAATGCCCGGGTGAAGCAGGCGCTGGCCAAAGGAGAGGGGATTGCCCGCACCGTGCAGACCGGGTTCGACGCCCAATCGGGGGAACCGGTGTTCGAGCGCGAGCAGATGGAACTCTCCGCCATGCCCTATATCGTGGTCATCATCGACGAGATGGCGGACCTCATGATGGTCGCTGGCAAGGATATCGAAGGTGCGGTCCAGCGCCTGGCCCAGATGGCGCGCGCCGCCGGCATCCATGTGGTGATGGCGACGCAGCGCCCCTCGGTCGATGTCATCACCGGCACCATCAAGGCCAATTTCCCGACGCGGGTGTCGTTCCAGGTGACCTCCAAGATCGACAGCCGCACCATTCTCGGCGAACAGGGCGCCGAACAGCTTTTGGGCCAGGGCGACATGCTCTATATGGCGGGCGGCGGGCGCATCTCGCGCCTGCACGGGCCGTTTGTCTCTGACGGCGAAGTGGAAAAGATCGTGCGCCATCTCAAGTCGCAAGGGGCGCCGGAATATATCGAAGCCGTCACCGAGGAACCGGAAGACGGCGAATATGGCGAGCCGGGAGCGATGGCCGGCGAGGGCGGCGGGTCGGGCGACGACCTTTACGACCAGGCGGTGGCGGTGGTGCTCAGGGACAAGAAGGTCTCGACCAGCTACGTCCAGCGCCGCCTGCAGGTGGGTTACAACAAGGCGGCGAGCCTGATCGAGCGGATGGAAAAGGAAGGCCTGATCACGCCCGCCAACGCCACCGGAAAACGTGAAATCCTGGTTCCCGGCGATAGCGCCAGGGATTAAGGTGACCCTTCTCCTCCTTCGCCCGATAGGGCGGGGGAGGTGGCACGCGCCGCCTTTGGCGCGTGACGGAGGGGGTCTTGTCACGCGGGCCAGGTCCCCACCCGGCCGCCTTCGGCGTCCACCCTCCCCAGCCTCCGGCTGGAGAGGGAGAAGTTGCCTCAATATCGTCCGGTTTGTACCTGTATTCGTCCCTAGATAATAATCCGGAATTCACACATGCTCACACGACGCCATATCCTGATCGCGGCCGCCAGCCTCTGTTTTGCGGGCGCGCCCGCATTGGCCGCCAAATCCATGACGCTGACGGCGGCGCAGACCGCGTCGGTCAATCTCATTTCCGACTACATCAACGGGTTCGAGCACCTCAAGGGCGAGTTCACCCAGATCAGCCCCAAGGGCAATCTGTCGCGCGGCGTGTTCCATATCAGCAAGCCGGGGCGGATGCGGTTCGAATATGCGCCGCCCAATCCCTTCCTCATCGTATCCGACGGGCGCTGGCTGACCATCAAGAACCGCGACAAGGAGAAGGGCGACCAGTTTCCGCTGTCGCAGACGCCGCTTCGCCTGGTGTTGAACGACAAGGTCGATCTTGTCCGCGATACCAACATCATCGAACTGGTGACGGCGGACGGCCTCATCACGCTGACGCTTGAAGACAAGAAGGAATCGCTCGGCGGCGGGCGGCTTATCCTGGTGTTCGACGAGGCCCGCAAGGAGCTGCAGCAATGGGTGGTGGTCGACGGCAAGAACCGGCGGACCACGGTGACATTGGAAAACATCGTCGCCGGCGAGGCTCCGGACCCGCAGCTCTTCGTGGTAAAAATCAACCGCAAAGAAAATATTACAAAGTAGAGGTTGACATATTGAAATTCCGGGCGGCTGTCCTACATCATTGATTACGTGATTTGCTGCCTGACCTTTTTGCCCCCGCTCACGGTCAGCCATGCATTCATGAGCGCCGGAATTCCCCTCCCGGTGCTTGCGCTTATAGCGCGTGGGCGTCCCGTTCCCCGACCGGACGCCCACTTTATTTCTGGGCCCTTGCATCGCCTGATGGTTAGGGGCAAATCCCGCGACGCATGACCCTCACCGTCGCCACCTGGAATATCAATTCGGTCCGTCTCCGCATCAATCTGGTCACGCGCTTTCTGAAGCAGTGCCAGCCGGACGTGCTGTGCCTGCAGGAAACCAAATGCCCGCAGGGACAGTTTCCGGCGGGGCCGATCCGCGAGCTGGGCTATACGCATTTGGCCGAGCATGGCCAGAAAGGCTATCACGGCGTCGCCATCGTTTCGCGGCTGCCCTTCACCGAATTCGTGTCGAAGCAGTTCTGCGGCAAGGACGATTGCCGCCATGTGGCCGCGGTGCTCAAGACGGCTCGGCCGGTCACCGTGCACAATCTCTATGTGCCGGCGGGGGGCGACGAGCCTGATCCGGACGCCAACGTCAAATTCGCCCACAAGCTGCAGTTCCTGGAGGAGCTCGAAGCGTGGTTTGGCAATGGTTCAGTGCCAAAGGGTCATGACGGCATCATCGTGGGTGACCTCAATGTGGCGCCGCTCGAACACGATGTCTGGTCGCACAAGCAGATGCTGAAGATCGTCAGCCATACGCCGGGCGAGACCGAACGACTGCTCAAGGCGCAGACCGCCGGTAAATGGGTCGATGTCATGCGCCAGCATGTGCCGGCCGACCAGAAGCTCTATACTTGGTGGAGCTACCGGGCCCGCGACTGGCTGGAAAGCAACCGCGGACGGCGGCTCGACCACGTGTGGTCGACAGCGGGACTGGCCAAGTCCTGCAGCCGCATCGAAGTTCTGAATGAAGCCCGCGGCTGGCCGCAACCGTCTGACCACGTGCCGGTGCTGGCGACGTTCGAGGTGTAGGCCTATTGCCGCCTGGTGAACGGCCTGGCGCTTTCGAGCAGGCCCTTTACCGCGTTCAGGTCCTGCAGCGAACCGTCGAGCCGTCTCACCATGGCCTTGAACACGGCGGCGCCGAAATCGGGATAAGCTTCGGCGACCCGGAAAAACAGCGCGCGATCGATGCGGGCGGTCACCACCATGGTGAGGGCGGTCGCCGTCACCGCATAGGGCACGGTGCCGACCATCGCCATGTCGCCGAGAAGGGCGCCGGGATCGGCGTGTCCCAACGCCACCTGGCGGGATTTGAGGGTCGAGCGGATCTCGGCCCGGCCATTGAGGATGAGATAGGCCGACATGCCCGCCTTGCCCTCGGAGACGATCTGTTCGCCCGCGGCGAAATGCTGGCGCTCGGCGGCGAAGGCTATGACCTGCAACGGCACGGGATCGCAATCCGCGAAAATCGGAATGCGGCGCAGCGTGTCGGCGTCGGCCCGGACGCTCATCGGGCTTTACCCGCGGATGCCTGCAATGGTCGGTTTCTCCCCGGCGCCGTTATGCGGCGGATCGGGGCTCAAGATCAAGGGACGAGCTTGTAGCCGCCGCCCTCGGTCACCAGGATTTCGGCGTGTGCTGGATCGCGTTCGATCTTCTGGCGGAGTCGGTAGATATGGGTTTCCAGCGTATGGGTGGTGACGCCGGCGTTGTAGCCCCACACATCATGCAGCAACACGTCGCGGCTCACCACCTGTTCCCCCGCCCGGTACAGGAACTTGATGATGGCGGTTTCCTTTTCGGTGAGCCGCACCTTCTTGGCGTCCTCGCGGACCAGCATCTTGGCCGAGGGCTTGAAGGTGTAGGGGCCGACCTTGAAGATCGCGTCCTCGCTGTGCTCGTGCTGGCGCAGATGCGCCCGGATGCGGGCGAGGAGCACGCCGAAGCGGAAGGGCTTCGTCACATAGTCGTTGGCGCCCGAATCGAGGCCGAGGATGGTGTCCGAATCGGAGCCTTGCCCGGTGAGCATCAGGATCGGGCCCTTGTAGCCGTTGCGCCGCATGATCTTGCAGGCCTCGCGCCCGTCCATGTCGGGAAGGTTGACGTCGAGCAGGACCAGGTCGGCGTGATCGGCCTTCACCGCTTTCACGCCGGCGGTGGCGTTGGCGACGTCGGTCACCACGAATTCGTCGTGCAGCGAGAACTGCTCTTTCAGCGTGTCGCGCAGCATGTCGTCGTCGTCGATGATGATGATTTTTTTGGTGGTGCTCATATGCGGTTTCCAATGCTAGGCTGAGCACTGCCGTCTTAGGGGCTTTTGCGCAACACAACAAGCCGTGAGCAAATCACTCACACATATTCACGTTCGCGCGATCAGCGCGAGAGCGACCAGAGGCCTGCTGGTGGCCGGGGATCTGCGCTTTCCCTGTTCGCTCGGGCGCTCGGGGCGCTCGCATCTCAAACGCGAGGGCGATGGCGCGACGCCGGTTGGCGCGTGGCTGCTGCGCCGGGTGTTCTACCGCGCCGGACGCCTGTTGCCGCCACGTAGTTTAGTCACGCCGCGACCGATCCGGCGTGACGATGGCTGGTGCGAGGCGGTGGGCGACCGCAACTACAATCGTCCGGTCAGGATGCCGTATGCGGGATCGCACGAAACCATGGCGCGGGCCGACGGGCTTTACGACATCGTCGTCGAACTCTCGCACAATGTGAGGCCACGGGTGCAGGGCTTTGGGAGTGCGGTGTTCTTCCATCTCCGCCGCGACGATGGCGGCCCCACCGCCGGCTGCATCGCGGTGTCGCTCCGCGACATGAAGATTATTCTCGCACGCTGCGGGCGGAATACGCGGATCGTGGTGTGAGTCAGCTCATGGATTGAGGGGCATAGCTGGCTCCGTCCACGGTGCCCGGCCTGCCATCGAGATGGAGTGCCGTGATCCGCCTCGGCGTTTCGGCGATGACCTTGCCGCGGCGGATGACTTTTAGGCGGTTGGCGCGGAGGCGGATCGCTTCGATTTCATCCTTTGCCTGCAGGATGACGAAATCGGCGTAGCAGCCCTTTTCCAGGCCGTAGCCCTCGAGATGCATGGCAATCGCCGGATTGACGGTCACCGCCTCGAAGCACCAGGCCATCGCTTCGCGGCTGGTCATCGGCACGGCATGGATGCCCATTGACGCCACCTCAAGCATGCAGGCCTGGCCCAGCGGATACCACGGGTCCATGACGCAGTCGTGGCCGAAGGAAAGATTGAGCCCCGCGGCGCGGAGTTCCGGAATGCGGGTCAGACCGCGCCGCCTCGGATAGGTGTCGTGGCGGCCCTGGATCGTGATGTTGATGAGCGGATTTGGAGTGGCGTGGAGCCGGGCCTCGGCCATCAGCGGGATGAGCTTCGAGACATAGTAGTTGTCCATCGAATGCATCGAAGTCAGATGCGAGCCCACCACGCGGCCCTCAAGGCCGAGGCGGATCGATTCGGAGGCCAAGGTCTCGACATGACGCGACAGCGGATCGTCGGTCTCGTCGCAGTGGATATCGACCAGGAGGCCGCGCTCCGCCGCGATGCCGCAGAGCTCCTTCAGGCTTGCGGCACCCTCGGCCATGGTGCGCTCGAAATGCGGGATGCCGCCTACCACATCGACGCCGAGATCGAGGGCCCGGAGAAGATTCTGGCGCGCCGTGGGAGAGCGGTAGAAACCATCCTGGGGGAAGGCCACGATCTGCAGATCGAGATAGGGCCTCACCTTTTCACGGACTTCGAGCAGGGCCTCGACGCACAGCAGCCGATCGTCGCAGACATCGACATGGGTGCGGATGGCGCCGATGCCCTGGGCCACCGCCAGGTCGCAATAGCGCAGCGCCCGGGCGATCACCGCCTCGTGGATGAGCAGCGGCTTCAATTCGCCCCACAGGCCGATGCCTTCGAGAAGCGTGCCCGAGACATTCAACCGGGGGATACCAAGCGACAGGGTCGCGTCCATGTGGAAATGCGCATCGATGAAGGGCGGACTGACCAGGCACCCGGTTGCATCAATCGACTGTTGCGCGGAAGCATCAATGCGCGAAGAAATGTCGACGATTCGTCCCGCATTGCACGCGATATCGGCCGGCCCCCGCCCATTTGGCAAATTCGCGTTTAAAATCAACAGGTCCAGCATATGATTTACCTTACCTAGGGGCAACTGGTCACAGGCACGGCAAGCTTGCGGCCGCCGCCGGGGTATGTTTTAGACTGACGCAAGGCAGGGACGCACGAATAAAAGTTTGGCGTTTCTGGCGGGGGATTTCAGATGACTGTTTACCAGCTGCCGCGCAACCCAGAGGCGATTGATATCGGGACGCGGCATTTCCTGTTGCTGCAAGGCCCATGCGGCGGTTTCTACCGCGATCTGCAGAAGGGACTGCAGACGCGAGGTGCTGGATGCACCCGCGTCGTTATCAATGGCGGCGACCTGTTGGACGCAGGGCTTGGCCGCAAGCTCATCTTCCGGCGCGCCTTCGCCGACTGGCCGAACTGGCTGATGTCGGTGGCGATCAACCGGCAAATTACCGATCTGGTGCTGTATGGCGACTGCCGGCCCTACCACCGGGCCGCCATCGCGGCGCTCCGGCCCATGGGCATCACCGTTCATGTCCTGGAAGAGGGCTATCTCCGCCCCAACTGGATCACCTGCGAGCGCGACGGGGTCAACGGCCATTCGCGCCTGGCAACGCTCGATCTCAAATCCCTGGACGAGGCCGCCATCGACAGGCTCGAGCTTGGACCGGAGATCGAACTGCCCAGTTCGCAACGGCGCTACATGCTGGACGGCATAAAATACTACTTCTGGTCGGGCATGCTGGCGCCGCTGTTTCCGCGCTATGTGGCGCATCGCGACCTGTCGGTCACCGGCGAAGCGGCGCTGTGGACGGCACGGTTCGGCGGCTGGTTCGGCCGCAACCGGCGGACGCACAAGACACTCGAGACGATCGAACAGCTGGGTAAACCCGTCCATCTGGTCCTGCTTCAGCTCAACGGCGATTCGCAGATCAAGCAGCACAGCAATTTCCGCTCGGTCCGGCATTTCGTCGAATATTGCATTGCCGAGTTCGCCGCCGCCGGCCGCGCCGACACCATCCTGGTGTTCAAGAACCATCCCCTCGACAACGGCGTGATCAACCTCGCCCGCCTGGTGCGCGAGGAAGCCGAAGCCCGCGGCCTCGCCGGTCGCATCTTCTTCGTCGATAGCGGCAAGCTCGTGCCCTTGCTGGAGCGGGCGATTTCGGTCACCGCGATCAATTCGACCGCCTGCCACCAGGCGCTGCGGCGCGGCATCCCGACGCTGGTACTCGGCAAGGCGGTGTACAATCATCCGGAAATCGCTCCCCAGATGCGGCTCGCCGATTTCTTCCGGCTGCGGCCGTGCGGCGACCGCGCCCAGTATGGCCGGCTGGTCAAGCTCATGCGCCAGACCTGCCAGGTCAATGGCGGCTTCTATGGCGAACAGGCGCGGCGCACCGTTGTAGGGCCTTTGTGCGACGTGCTGCTCAAGGGCAGCGTGCCGCTCGAGGCCTTCGTCCGGTCCGGACGCTCCAGGACCCAGACCACGTCGGCCTCCTGACGTCAACAGATCGAGACTCCTTGCCGTTCGCAGCGGGTTGTTCCTACAGTCCGCCATGAGCCAGCCCCTCCACATCTTTTCCGCCGGACTCTGGCGCTTGCGCCATGAGTTGGAGGCGATGTCCGGGTTGACACCCAGGCGCGCCTGGCTTGGCGCGGGCGGCGGCGGCGCCGTTGGGGGATGGGGCCACAAGCCGACAGCGGCTGGCGCCAGAGCCGCCGCGCGGCGGGCCCAAATTCCCTATCTCGCCTTCGAGGACGGGTTCCTCCGCTCGCTGCGTCCGGGGGAAACGCAGAAACCTTCCGCCATGGTCATGGACCGGAGCGGCATCTATTACGACGCGCGCCAGCCGAGCGATCTCGAAACCATGCTGCAGGAGGGCGAATTCCAGACCGATGACCTGCGCCGGGCGGAAGACTTCCTGGCTCTGTTGAAACGCAAGCGGCTGTCCAAATACAACAATGGCCGGGACGATGCGCGAGGGCTCCCTGCGGGGCCACTCGTGCTGCTGATCGACCAGACGCGAGGCGACGCCTCGATCGAGGGCGGCCTCGCCGATCAATCGTCCTTTGCCCGGATGGTGGAGACGGCGGTGGCGGAAAATCCCGGCTCCGTCATCGCCGCCAAGCTCCATCCCGAAGTGATCGGCGGCGCCAAAACCGGCTATCTCCGCGAACTTGCCGAGGCGCGCGGACTTCATCTGTATACGGAGAATGTCAACCCGTGGAGCCTGTTCGAGCTCGGGCCGAAAGTTTATACGGTGTCGAGCCAATTCGGCTTCGAGGCGGTGCTGGCGGGCTGCGAGGTCACCTGCTTCGGCGTTCCGTTCTATGCCGGCTGGGGGTTGACGCATGACCGCGTCCCAACGCCGAGACGGACGCGAAAGCGGGGACCGGCCGAACTGGTGGCCGCCACCTATCTCCGCTACTGCCGGTATTTCGACGCCTGGGACCGGAGCCCCATCGACGCCTTCACGGCGGTGGATCAACTCGATTTTCTGCGCTCCTCCTATCTCCGCAACGACCGCCCGGTCATCGGCTATCGCATCGCGCGGTGGAAGCGCCGCGCCGTTTCGGTGATGCTCGAAGGCCCCCATGGCCCACCGCAATTTACCTCAAGCCTCAAACACGCGATCGGCCGGGCCCGCAAGTGTCACGGCATCGTCGCCTCGTGGGGCGCGCGGGGCGAGGCCATTCGTCAGCGGCTGGAGGCCGAAGGAATTCTGGCGATGACCATCGAGGATGGATTCATCCGCTCCGCCGGGCTGGGTGCGGCTTTCGCGCAGCCGCTGTCGCTGGTGTTCGACGGCCGCGGCATCTATTACAACGCGGCCCGTCCGTCGGAGATCGAGGACTTGCTGGCGGAGGCGAACTTCGGCGCGGAGGAACTGGCCAGGGCCCAAGCGCTCCGCCTCAGGATCGCGCAGTCGCGCATCACCAAATACAATCTCGCGGAAACAGCATCACCGGGCAATCTGCCGGCCGCCGGCGACATCATCCTGGTTCCGGGGCAGGTCGCCGATGACGCCGCGGTCCGCCTCGGCGCGTGCGGGAACATGGAGAGCGGCAACATCAATGCCGCGCTGCTTTCGGCGGTGCGGCGGCGCAACCCGAACGCATTCGTCATATTTAAGCCACACCCCGATGTCGAACGTGTGGGGCGGCCGGGCGCGCTGACGGCGGACCAGGAGCAAAGCGCAGACCGTGTCATTCGCAATGTTTCTCTTCAGGTGCTGTTTGATTCAGTTGGACGGATCGAGACTTTCACGTCGCTCGCCGGTTTCGAAGCCTTGCTGAGAGGACTGCGCGTGACGACCCACGGATTGCCGTTCTATGCCGGATGGGGGCTGACCGAGGACCTGTGCGCCAGCGCCAGGCGCGGACGGCTACGATCGCTCGACGACCTGGTGGCCGCCGCCCTCATCCGCTACGCCCGCTACTGGGATCCGGTGAGCGGCCGCACCTGTCCGGTCGAAATCGCCCTGACCCGGATCACTCAATCCAGCGCCCGCAAGCCCGCCGCGCGCGACCACCTCGCACTCGTGGCGGGGCGAGCCGTGGTCAGACTGCGGCGCCACTGGCAAAGCCTGAAAGTCCGATAAACAATGACAGTTCCGACAGTCTCTGAGCCGGTTGAAATGGGCCATGCCTGGAAGGAGTTTCGTCTCGGACTCAAGCACCAGAGCAATGTGATCCTGGCTCTCATGTTCAAGGATTTCCGCAGCCGCGCTTCGTCCGGCCGGCTTGGTCTCCTGTGGATCATCCTCGACCCGATCACCAAGATCCTCTTCATGTCGTTGATCTGGTGGCTGAGCGGACGCACGGAAATCGCCGGGATCAATGTCGCCCTGTTCATCGCGGTCGCCATCATCCCGTTCACCATCGTCAGCCGGTCGCTGACCGGTACCGCGGCCGCGATTACCGCCAACCAGGCCTATTACAACTATCCGCAGGTGAAGCCCATCGACGCGTTGATCGCGCGCTTCATCCTCGACACGGTCATTCTCATCCTCGGCTCGATGCTGATTTTTTTCGGGATGTCGTGGTTCTTCAATCTGCACATCAACCTGCACAATATCCTGCCGATCATCTCCATTCTGCTGGTGACGATGGCGCTGGGTTTCGGCATAGCGCTGTTCAACGGCACCTATGGCTGCATCTATGACGGATATTCCAAGTTCGTTTCGTTTTTCAGCCGGCCACTGATCTTCGTGTCCGCCATCTTCTACACTCCCAACGATCTTCCCGCCCAGGCGCGCTATTACCTGAGTTGGAATCCGATCGCGCAACTGGTGGAGTATCTGCGTTACTATGCGCTGGGCGTCCGGCTGTTTCCCGAAGCCAGCATAACCTATCCGATCACGGTCGCGGTCATCGCGCTGTTCCTCGGCTTCATCGCCTACTATCCCAACCGCTTCCGGCTGCTCGAACGATGATCGAACTTATCAACGCCAGCAAATATTACCCCACGCGGTTTGGCCGGCACTACATCTTCAGGAACGTGTCGCTCAAACTGCCAGCCCATCTCAATATCGGCATCATCGGGGCCAACGGCGCCGGCAAATCGACCCTGATGCGGCTACTCGCCGGCGTCGATTATCCGAGCGAAGGCAAGATCGTCAGAACGGGAAAAATTTCATGGCCGCTGGGACTGGTGCCGAGCGTTCTCGGGACCCTTACGGGGCGCGAAAACTCCCGCTTTGTCCTGCGCATCTATGGCCTGAGTGGCAGGGAGATCGATCAGCGGCTGGTCAAGATCGCCGAAACGGCGGATATCGGCAAATATTTCGACATGCCGGTTCGCACCTATTCGTCGGGCATGAAGTCTCGCCTCAATTTCGCGACGTCGATGGCCATCGAATTCGACTATTACCTGTTCGACGAAGTGGGCGCTCCAGGCGACAAGGCGTTCAAGAAGATCAGCAAGGCGATGGTGCAGGAACGCCTGGCCAAGTCGCGCTTCATTCTGACCTCGCACAATCCCAATGACCTCCTCGACCTGTGCCAGGCCGCCATCCTGCTGGGAGATGGACAGCTGCGCTACTTCGACGACGTTCGCGACGCGCTGCGCGAATATGGCGAGGACATCGACAGCGATGCGGCGCAGCGGCGCCGGCGCCGGCGGCGGCAGGCCGTGCAAGGGGTGGACGATTTGCCGTCCGTTCCGGCGCCGGAGCCGCCCGATCCACAGGCGGAGGCGGAGCGTCTCCTGGCGCGGCAGAAGCGCCAGGCGCGCCTGGCGCGGCAACGGGCCGCGAAGCTCAGGCTGGCGGAGAGAGTCGCGGCGAAAAGCGAGCCTGCTCCGCATGTGCCCGCACCCGCGGCTCCAGCGCTTCCCGACCGGCATAGTCAGCCGCCCGCCGCTCCGGTTGGCAAGGAAAGACCGCCGCGCCGCGCCGTTCCGCTGCGCCGGCCCCCGAAGAAAGATGGACCTCAAACGCAATGAGAAGCTTTACCCGAATCCTGCTGTTCTTCCTGTTTTTCGTCCTGCCCGTCTCGGTGGTGATCATCTATGAAATAACCTATGCCACCGACCGCTATCACAGCGACGCGGCGATCATCATCACGCAGGAGCAGGGCAGCGTTCCGGCGCTGGATCTGTCGGTCATCGGACTGCCGTCGGTCAGCCAGGACAAGGATGCGCTGGTGGTGCAGGAGTTCATCCAGTCCCTCGACATGCTGCAGTTTCTGGAGAGCCAGCTCAAGCTGCGCGAGCACTACTCGCAGCCTGGCATCGATTGGCTTTCGGCGCTCGAGGCCAATGCCTCGTTTGAGGATTTCCACGAATATGTCTCGGGCTATCTGACCACCGAATACGATACCGCGGCCAAGGTCATCCATGTTCACGTCCAGGCCTACGATCGCGATTACGCCCAGGCGATCCTCAAGGCGGTGATCGGCCGCAGCCAGGAATTCATCGACAAACTCAATGCGCGGGTGACCGGCGAACAGACGATATTCTTCGAAAAACAACTGACGCTGTCGGAACAGCGGATGCGCGAGGTGCGCGACGAGATCCTGAAGTTCCAGCGCGACCACCGGCTGCTGACGACGGAGTCGGAGGCCACGCTGATCATGGCGAATATCGGCGACCTGGAAAAAATCCTGACCTCCAAGCAGGCCGAGCTGACTTCCAAGCTCACGGAACTTTCGATCACTTCCCCCGCCATTCAGACCCTGAAGCTCGATATCGCCTCGATCCAGACCCAGATCGAGCGGGAGAAGGACCGGCTGTCGGGCGGCACGGGCCAGGCGCTCAACGAACTCGATTCGCAATTCCGCGGATTGCAGCTCAGCCTCGAATTCGTCACCAACATCTACAAGTCGAACCTGACGCAACTCGAACAGGCCCGCATCGAGGCGATCCGGCGGCTGAAATTTCTCGTGGTGGTGACGCAGCCGACGCTGGCCGACAGCTCGCAATTTCCCGACCGCACCTACATCATCGGCTCGGCCGCGATGGTGATCCTGATGCTCTATTTCATCGTGGCGCTGATCATCGCCATCATCCGCGAACACGCTTAGGCGTTTCCGGCGAAGAGGAGCAGTCTACGCGAACCGCCATTCGATGCGGTGGCGGTAGGTTTCGCCCGGCCGCAGCACCGCCGAGGGGAAATCGGCATGGCTCGGAGCGTCGGGATAGTTCTGCGGCTCAAGGGCGATTGCCGAATGGCGCTCAAGCGGACCATTTTTACCCGGCATTTGCGGGCCCCAGTGGTCGGCGGTGTAAAACTGCAGGCAGCCTTCGGTGCAGAACACCTCCATGGCGCGGCCCGACACGGGGTCCGACAAGCTGATGGCGCGTTTCATCTCGCCGCGTTTTCCATTGAGGATGAAGGCGTGGTCATAGGCTTCCGCGACCGGGCGGGCTTTGCGGAAATCCCAGCGGGTGCCGTCGACTTTGCGGATTTCGCCGCCGGGCAATTTCAGATCGTCGAGCGGCAGATAGGAATGGGCGTTGATCTCGGCCAACTGACCGAGCCCGCTGCCTTGTCCCGCCATGTTCCAGTAGGCATGGTTGGTGAGATTGACCACCGTCGGTTTCGTCGTCCGCGCTTCGAGATCGAGCGACAGAACGCTGTCTTCGAGAGCGTAGGTCGCGGTGGCGTCGAGCGCTCCCGGATAGCCCTGGTCGCCGTCAGGGGAATGGATCGTAAAGCGGATTGAATTCTTCGCGGGCTCGGCTTGCCAGTCGCGCGTGGCGAAATTGTCGGGGCCGCCATGCAACTGGTGGCCGTCCATGTTGGGGGTGAGCGCATAGGTCTTGCCGTCGAGAGCGATGCGGGCATTGGTGATGCGCCCGGCAATCCGGCCGCACACCGCGCCCGCATAAATCTCGCCCGCTTCCAGATCGGATTTCTCAGCCGCTCCCATCACCACATCGGTCTCGCCCATGAATAGCGAAACCAGGCGCGCGCCGTACGGATTGAAGACGGCGCGGATCGTGTCGCTTTGCAACTCCAGCATCAGTGATTGTCCCGCGGGACGCCCTTGAGCTTGGCGATGCGCTGGAACTTCACCGCGCCCTTGATCACCATGCCCTGGGCGAGCTGATCGGCGGTATTGCGGAAAATCTCCTGCCACGGCGTCTGGCTTTCGGGGATCTTGTAGCCGCCGCTCTTTTCCAAGGCGTCGCGGCGCTTCTTTATTTCCGCCTCCGATACGAGCATGTCGCAGGTGCCTTTTTCGAGGTCGATGCGCACCCGGTCGCCGTTCTCAAGGATGGCGAGCCCGCCGCCGGCGGCCGCTTCCGGCGAGGCATTGAGGATCGAGGGCGAGCCCGATGTGCCCGATTGCCTGCCGTCGCCGACGCAAGGCAGCGAGCGGATATTGCGTTCGAGCAGATAATTCGGCGCCCGCATGTTGACGACTTCCGCCGCGCCCGGATAGCCCAAGGGCCCCACGCCCCGGATGAACAGCACGGTACTCTCGTCGATGCCGAGTTTCGGGTCGTCGATCGAGGCGTGATAATGTTCAGGCCCGTCGAACACGATGGCCTTCGCCTCGAACGCGTTGGGGTCCTTCGGGTTCGACAGGTAGCGCTGGCGGAATTCCTCGGAGATGACGCTCGTCTTCATGATCGCCGAATCGAACAGGTTGCCTTTCAGCATCTTGAATCCGGCCCGGGCCTTCATCGGCTTCCCGAATTCCTTGATGACATCGCGGTTCCACGAGAACTTGCCCTTGCAGTTTTCGCCGATCGACTTGCCGTTGACGGTCAGCGCGTCCTCGTGAATGCGGCCCGCCTGGATCAGTTCGGCGACGACGGCGGGGACACCGCCGGCCCGGTGATAGTCCTCGCCCAGATATTCACCTGCGGGCTGCAGGTTGACCAGCAGCGGCAAATCGTAGCCATGCTTTTCCCAGTCGGCCACTTCGAGTTCGACGCCGATGTGACGGGCGATGGCGTTGAGATGGTTGGGGGCGTTGGTCGAGCCGCCGATCGCCGTGTTGACGGCAATCGCATTCTCGAAGGCGTGCCGCGTGAGAATCTTGGATGGCGTCAGGTCTTCCAGCACCATTTGAACGGCGCGGCGGCCGGTCTCGTAGGCCATCTGGCCGCGCTCGCGATAGGGCGCGGGGATGGCCGCGTTGCCGGGCAGTGTCATGCCCAAAGCCTCCGCCAGCGAGTTCATGGTGGTGGCGGTGCCCATGGTGTTGCAGAAGCCGGTCGATGGTGCCGAGGTGGCGACGAGATCGACGAAGCCTTCGTAATCGAGTTCGCCGGTCGCCAGCTTTTCGCGCGCCATCCAGGCGATGGTGCCGGAGCCGGTGCGCTGGCCCAGATACCAGCCGTTGAGCATGGGACCCGAGGACAGTGCAATCGCCGGGATGTCGACGGTCGCCGCCGCCATGAGGCAGGCGGGCGTCGTCTTGTCGCAGCCGATGGTCAGCACCACGCCGTCGATCGGATAGCCGTAGAGCACTTCGACGAGCGAGAGGTAGCTCAGGTTGCGGTCGAGATTGGCGGTCGGGCGCTTGCCGGTCTCCTGGATCGGATGGATGGGGAATTCCAGCGGCACGCCGCCCGCCGCGGTGATGCCGTCGCGCACCCGCTTCACCAGCTCCACATGGGCGCGGTTGCAGGGCGACAGGTCGGAGCCGGTCTGGGCGATGCCGATGATGGGTTTTCCGCCCTGCAATTCGCCCCGGGTGAAGCCGTAATTGAGATAGCGTTCGAGATAGATGGCCGTCATGTCGATATTGGACGGATTGTCGAACCAGTTCTGCGAGCGGAATTTCAACGGCTTCTTGGTAGCGTCGGTCATGGCGTCCCCTTGGAATTATTATCATACAATAAAGCGATTGCCGCGCCCCGTCCATCGGGCTCACGGCAAAAATTTGATCATCTGAACAAATTCTGGCATGTTTTCCGGCAGGCATCGAAAGGGAACTGGCACATGGGGGCAGGGAAACGGCTGTATGAGGCCAACTTCGCCGATCTGCATCCGCCCTATGACGCTCACGAAGCGCTGGTCGAGGCCGACCGCTGTTATTTCTGCCACGACGCGCCGTGCATGATCGCCTGCCCGACCTCTATCGACATTCCGCTGTTCATCCGCGAAATCGCCACCGGGCATCCGAAGAGTGCAGCGAAAACCATCTTCGACCAGAACATCTTCGGCGGCATGTGTTCGAGGGTGTGTCCGACCGAGACGCTGTGCGAGGAAGTGTGCGTGCGGCAGGTGGCGGAGGGCAAGCCCGTCAAGATCGGACGGCTGCAACGCTACGCCACCGATCAACTGATGGTGGAACCCGCGCATCCTTATGTTCGTGCACCCAGCACGGGCAAGACCGTAGCGGTCATTGGAGCGGGACCGGCGGGGCTGGCCTGCGCCCATCGCCTCGCCATGCATGGCCATGAGGTCAAGGTGTTCGACAAGCGCAAGAAACGGGGCGGGCTCAACGAATATGGCATCGCCGCCTACAAGACGGTCGACGATTTCGCTCAGCGTGAAGTTGACTTCATCCTCGGCATCGGCGGCATCAAGATCGACACCGGCAAGGGGCTCGGCAAGAAACTGAGGCTCAAGGATTTGCAACGCGACTATGACGCGGTGTTTCTCGGACTGGGGTTGCAGGGCGTCAACGCGCTCGGCGCCAAGCACGAGGATGCGGACGGCATCGAGGACGCGATCGATTTCATCGCGGAGTTGCGCCAGGCCAAGGATATCTCGAAAGTGCCGGTCGGCCGCCGCGTATTGGTGATCGGCGGCGGCATGACGGCGATCGATGCCGCCGTGCAATCGAAGCTGCTGGGGGCCGAGGATGTAACCATCCTTTACCGGCGCGGCCAGGCGGAGATGAAGGCCAGCGCCTATGAGCAGGAGCTGGCGCAGACCAGGGGCGTCAAGATCAAGCACCGCGTGGCGCCGAAGAAGGTGCTGGTCAAGGATGGCAGGGCGGTTGGGCTTCGCTGCGAATATATGAGCGAGGCGAACGGCAAGCTCATCGGCACGGGCGAGACCTTCGATCTCGAAGCCGACATGATCTTCAAGGCCATCGGCCAGACTTATGTGGATGTGCTCGGGGGCGCGCTGGAATTGGACGGCGGCCGGCTCAAGGTCGATGCCGAGCGGCGCACCAGTGTCGCCGGCATTTGGGCGGGCGGCGATTGTGCTGCTGGCGGCAAGGACCTGACGGTCACCGCGGTGGATGACGGCAGGCGCGCGGCGGAATCGATCCATGCGTATCTGACGAGATGAAGAAGGACCGCTCACGCGGCAACACCCCACCCGGCGCGTCCCGCGCCACCCTCCCCACGCGTTCCGCGTGAAGAGGGAGTAGAGAGGAAACATCATGGCTGACCTTCGCTCGAACTTCTGCGGCGTCAAGTCGCCCAATCCGTTCTGGCTGGCGTCGGCGCCGCCCACCGACAAGGAATACAACGTGGTGCGCGCCTTCAAGGCGGGCTGGGGTGGCGTCGTGTGGAAGACGCTGGGCGAGGAGGGGCCGCCCATCGTCAATGTCAACGGCCCACGCTACGGCGCCATTCACGGCGCCGACCGGCGCCTGCTCGGCCTCAACAATATCGAGCTCATCACCGACCGCGCTCTCGAAATCAACCTGCAAGAGATCAAGCGGGTGAAGCGCGACTGGCCGGATCGCGCCATGGTCGTGTCGCTGATGGTGCCGTGCGAGGAGGAGCCGTGGAAAAAAATTCTCGCCCGCGTCGATGAAACCGAAGCCGACGCGGTCGAGCTTAATTTCGGCTGCCCGCATGGCATGTCGGAACGCGGCATGGGGTCGGCTGTCGGCCAGGTGCCGGAATATATCGAGATGGTGGCGCGCTGGTGCAAGCAGCACACGCGGATGCCGGTGATCGTCAAGCTCACCCCCAACATCACCGATGTCAGGCACGCGGCGCGCGCGGCGAAACGTGGCGGGGCGGATGCCGTGTCGCTGATCAACACGATCAATTCGATCACGGGTATCGACCTCGACAATTTTGCCCCGGAGCCGACGATCGACGGCAAAGGGTCACATGGCGGCTATTGCGGGCCGGCGGTCA
>JANNSP010000336.1:0-2018 GCA_031402975.1 Hyphomicrobiales bacterium | reverse complement strand
ACCATGGGTTGCCGGGACAAGCCCGGCAATGACAAAGAAGGAGGAAAAAGGAAATGACAGTATGGTAGCGAACCGAATCGCGCCTCTTTTAGGCCATGCTCCTTCACGAGGATGTCATTAACAGCATTTCAACGCCTCGGGCCATCATTGGCGCTGGCATCAACTATAGTGGGACCCATGGCAAGCATCAATGAAGCCGACCGGCAGATCGTCACCGACATCGAAAACATGGGCGGGCGCCTCGAAAAGGTCCGGGCCGCCATGGGCAAGGTTATCTTCGGCCAGGATGAAGTGATCGAGCTGGCGCTCACCGCCATCCTGGGTGGCGGCCATGCGCTGCTCGTCGGCGCCCCCGGCCTCGCCAAGACCAAGCTGGCGACCTCGCTCGGCCGCGTCTTAGGCCTTGACGAAAAGCGCGTGCAGTTCACCCCCGATTTGATGCCGGCCGACATTCTGGGCTCGGAGGTGCTGGAGGAAAGCGACGCAGGCCGCCGCCAGTTCCGCTTCGTGCCCGGCCCCGTCTTCTGCCAGATTCTGATGGCCGACGAGATCAACCGCGCCAGCCCCCGCACCCAGTCGGCGCTCTTGCAGGCCATGCAGGAGCATCACATCACGGTCGCCGGCATGCGCCACGACCTGCCCCGCCCCTTTCATGTGCTAGCGACCCAGAACCCGATCGAGCAGGAGGGCACCTATCCCCTCCCCGAAGCCCAGCTCGACCGCTTCCTCCTGCAGATCGACGTGCCCTACCCATCGCTGGAAGCCGAGCGCCGCATGCTGTTTGCAACGACCGGCAGTGAGGATGCCGCCGCCGAGAAGGTGCTGACCACCACCGAACTGCTCCACGCCCAGCGCCTGACCCGCCTCATTCCGGTGGGCGAACAGGTAGCCGAGGCCATTCTCCGCATCGTCCGCGCCGGCCGTCCCGGCCCCGACGCCGACGAGTTCGTCAACGCCAATGTCGCCTGGGGGCCGAGCCCGCGCGCCAGCCAGGCTTTGATGCTCGGCGCCCGCGCCAGGGCGCTGCTGCAGGGCCGCATGTCGCCCTCGGTCGATGACGTGGCAGCACTGGTATCGCCGGTGTTCAAGCACCGCATGGCGCTCAACTTCACCGCCCGCGCCGACGGCCACTCGGTCTTGTCCACCATCGAGCGCCTGAAGGGCCTGATCGCCTGAGCATGGCCGAAACCTCAGCCATCCTGCTCCATGACCGGGCCGAGCAGGCCTCGCGCGCGCTGCCGCCGCTCCTCGTCGCCGCCGAGCGCATCGCCGCGACCGTGATCCTCGGCGTCCACGGGCGAAAGCGCGCCGGGCCGGGCGAAAGCTTCTGGCAGTACCGCCCCTACAGCTACGGCGACTCGACGCAACGCATCGACTGGCACAAGTCGGCCCGCTCCGACCGCGTGTTCATCCGCGAGAACGAATGGGAGGCGGCCAACACTTTATGGCTGTGGCCCTCGCCATCGGTGTCGATGGATTTCCGGTCGCATCTCGCTACGGTCACCAAGCGCGACCGGGCCGACCTCATCGCACTGGCGCTGGGAGCACTCGCGGTTCGCGCCCATGAGCGCGTCGGGTTGATCGGCGCTCCCTTCGCACCCGGCCATGCCCGTCCGGCACTGGTGCGCATCGCCGAATGGGTCGCTGAGCGTAAGGGTGCATCGCTTCCCGAAGCCCAGCGCATGACGAAACTGTCGAGTGCCGTTCTGGTGGGCGATTTCTTCGAACCGCCCGAGGCGATCGCAAAATCGCTGACCCGCATCGCCGCCGCCGGTGTCACCGGCCATCTGATCCAGGTGGTCGATCCCGCCGAGGAGACGCTGCCCTATGCCGGCCGCATGGAATTCCACGACATGGCGGGGCCGCTCAAATTCCTCGCCAACAAGACCGAAAGCCTGCGCGACGCCTATGGTGCGAAATTTGCCTCGCACCGCGAGCGGCTGCGCGACATCGCCCACCGCCTAGGCTGGACCTTCACCGTCCACCGCACCGATCAGCCGGTGGCGCGGCCCCTGATG
>JANNSP010000335.1:0-2969 GCA_031402975.1 Hyphomicrobiales bacterium | reverse complement strand
TCGGCCATGCCGTCGATGCATGTGGCGACTACCATTCTTTTCATTCTGCTCGGTTTCGCTTCGGGCAAGCGCTGGCTCGGCTGGTTCTTCGTGGCCTTCGCGGCGAGTATCTTCCTGGGATCGATCGTCCTCGGCTGGCACTATGCGGTCGACGGCTATCTGGGAGTCGCGACTGCCTGGGGTTGCTGGAAACTTGCCGGCCGAGTGGTCGAGCGGCGCATCGCAGCATGATTCATACGAGCGCGATTGCCGGAACGGCCCGCCTGACGGAAACACTGTCCGCCATCCGCGATGGATTGCGCGTCCACGCGCTGCTGTATGTCTTTGCGCTGTTCGTATGCACGATGGCGGTGCTCGAATCGATGTGGCTGGGCCTGCCGCTCGATCTCAAAATGGTGATGATCTTTTCCGGTCCCGTCCTCGTTGTGCTCGCCGTGATGATGTTGGCCGGACTGGGAATCGAAACGGCGCGGCTGGCGCGCATCGGCCATAAGGGCAGCCTCTTGGCGGCGCTCGGGGTCAAGCTCCGCGACGATTACCTGGCGCCCACGCGCATCTCGAACGCGGTCCACGCCTTCCTCTTCATGAGCCTCTATATGGTGGGCTACACCTTCATCAAGCGCGCCATCCCGCTCGCCGTTCCCTTCTCCTGGGACGAGACATTCATGCTTTGGGACAAGGCGCTGCATTTCGGCCGCCACCCGTTCGAATGGCTGGCGCCTCTGCTCAACGATCCGGCGATCACCTTCGCTCTCAACGTCAATTACAATCTGTGGTTCCTGGTGATGTTCTCCTGCTGGTTCTGGCAGGGATTTTCGCGCCACGACACGGCGCTGCGTCAGCAGTTCCTTCTCGGCTTCACGCTCACCTGGTTTCTCGGCACTTGCGTTTTGGGCACGCTGCTGTCTTCCGTGGGCCCGTGCTTCTATGGCCGCCTGCTGCCCGGCCCCGATCCGTTCGTGCCGCTGATGGAGTGGCTTCACCAGGCCAGTGGCGTCAACCGCATCTGGTCGCTCCGCGTCATGGACGAGTTGTGGAAGAACTACGAAACGGGCACCGGCATCGTCAACGGCATCTCGGCCATGCCATCGATGCATGTGGGGACCTCCGTGCTCTTCGCCATCCTCGGCTTCGCCTCCGGCAAACGCTGGGTGGGCTGGCTTCTATCCACATTCGCCATTCTCATTTTCATCGGCTCGATCCATCTCGGCTGGCACTACGCCATCGACGGCTACGCCGGAGCCGCCGTCGCGGTCTTCGGCTGGTGGGCGGCGGGGAGGTTGGTCAGATGGGATCGGAAGATGCGCCTATTTCCCTTCTCCCAAGGGGAGAAGGAGGGGTCCGCGCCGCAAGGCGTGGGAGGATGAGGGGACCGGCTCTCGCCATTAAAGCACCGCGTCCCCTCACCTTCCCACGCGTTCCGCGCGGGCCCCTTCCTCTCCCGAAGGAGAGGAAACTTAGTTCTCGTCCATCTTCAGTGCTGAAATAAACGCATCCTGCGGGATGTCGACCTTGCCGAACTGGCGCATTTTTTTCTTGCCTTCCTTCTGCTTGTCCAGAAGCTTGCGCTTTCGCGTGATATCGCCGCCGTAGCATTTGGCGGTGACGTCCTTGCGCATGGCCGAGATCGTTTCGCGCGCCACGATCTTGCCGCCGATCGCCGCCTGGATCGGGATCTGGAACATGTGGCGGGGGATCAGCTCCTTCAGCTTCTCGCACATGACGCGGCCGCGCTGCTCGGCCCGGGCGCGGTGCACGATCATGGCGAGCGCATCGACCGGCTCCATGTTGACCAGGATGGCGAGGCGCACCAGGTCGCCTTCCGCATAGCCCGTCAGCTTGTAGTCGAAGCTGGCATAGCCGCGGCTCACCGATTTGAGCCGGTCGTAGAAATCGAATACCACCTCGTTGAGCGGCAGATCATAGACGACGAGGGCGCGCGAGCCGGCGTAAGTGAGTTGCTTTTGCCGCCCGCGCCGGTCCTCGCACAGCTTGAGGATCGAGCCCAGATAATCGTCGGGCACCAGGATGGTCGCCTCGATCCACGGCTCCTCGATTGACAGGATCAGTGTCTGGTCGGGCAGGTCGACCGGGTTGTGCAATTCGATTTGCGAACCGTCACGCAGGTTGACCTTGTAGATGACCGAGGGCGCTGTCGTGATGATATCGACGTTGAATTCACGTTCGATCCGTTCACGGATGATTTCGAGATGCAGGAGACCGAGAAAGCCGCAGCGGAATCCGAAGCCCAAAGCGGCGGAGGTTTCCATGTCATAGGTGAAGCTCGCGTCATTGAGCCGGAGCCGGCCCATCGCCTCGCGCAGATCCTCGAAGCGCGCCGCATCGACCGGGAAGAATCCCGCGAACACCACCGATTGCGCCGGGCGGAAACCGGGAAGCGGCGTCACCGGCGGCGCCTTGTCCTCGACGATGGTGTCGCCCACGCGGGTATCCGCCACCTGCTTGATCGAGGCGGTGAAAAAGCCGATCTCGCCCGGCCCCAATTCGTCGATCATCTCGCGCCTCGGCCTCGACACGCCGACCCGGTCGATCTGGTAGAGGGCGTTGGTAAAGACCAGCTTGATCTTCTGGCCCTTCTTCATCACGCCGTCGACGATGCGGACCAAGACCACGACGCCCAGATAGGCATCATACCAGCTATCGACGAGAAGCGCCTTGAGTGGTGCGTCGCGGTCGCCCTTGGGCGGCGGCAGCCGGTGGACGATCGCTTCAAGAACTTCCGGAACGCCGAGTCCCGTCTTGGCGGAAATCGGAATGGCGCCCGAGGCGTCGATGCCGATCACATCCTCGATCTGCGGGCGGATGCGTTCGGGCTCGGCCGCCAGCAGCTCGACCTTGTTGAGGATGGGCACGATCTCGTGGTTGTTGTTGATCGCCTGATAGACATTGGCCAGCGTCTGCGCCTCGACGCCCTGCGACGCATCGACGACGAGGAGCGAGCCTTCGAC
>JANNSP010000334.1:0-13815 GCA_031402975.1 Hyphomicrobiales bacterium | reverse complement strand
CAGACCATCATCGTGGGCGGCGGCGACGGCACGATTTCGGGCGTGGCAAACCGCATGGCGGGCAGCGGGCGGATCATGGGCGTCATTCCGCTCGGCACCATGAACCTGTTCGCCAAGGCGCTCCATATACCGCCGGGACTGCCCGAGGCGATCGCGGCCCTGACGACGGCGCAACCCGTTTCAATCGATGTCGGCCGCGTCAACGGCCGGGTTTTCCTGCACCATGTATCGTTCGGCCTCCAGCCCCGCATGGCGAAGATCCGCGAACGGCTGGGCTATGGCTCGCGCCTCACCAAGATCATCAATGGGCTCCGGGCGCTCATCTATACGATCCTGCGGCCGCCGCATCTCAAGCTCGACGCGGTTCTCGACGGCCACGAGCAGATCGTCCGCTCGCCCGCCGTCGTGGTCAGCAACAACCTCTTCGGCGAGGGCCACCTGCCCTATGCCGACAGGATGGACGGCGGCGTCCTTGGACTGTACGTGGTCAATTCCTTCCGCACATTCCACATCTTCCGGGTTGCGGGGGGCCTTCTGACCTCGCATTGGGCGGCCAATCCGCATGTCGATGTCCAGAGTGGCCATCATCTCGAAATCCGCTCGCTCAAATCCGGCTGGGCCGGCCGCCGCAAGATCCTGGCATCCATCGATGGCGAACTGAAATATGTGCGAGCCCCGCTCCGCCTGGAGATCGAGCCGCATGCGCTCAAAGTGCTTTGGAACGGGACAAACCTGACTACCACTGAAACCTGGAGCGCCAGGCAGTCAGTTGAGCGCAACCTCAACCCGTAACCGTCACCCCCGCATAGGCGGGGGCCCCGCTGACCTACTGGTAAATAGCGGGATTTCCGCTTTCGCGGGAAGGACGAAAGTGCGGAGAGTCATTCCAATTGATGGTTCATTGCTCTGCATGTTCAAGCTCGGCGTGCCGTTCTTCGGGCGGTCGATAGATGTAGGATGTTTATTAGTAGTTGCAATTATAAACATAATACACCCTCTGATTTAATACTTATGAGTGATTAAAGGAGGGCAGAACAGCGAGACTCCATGCCAAATCCAGCGGCCGCCATGACCCTCAAAGCCGGACAACCTGATCTCCCCGGTTATCTGAACAAGCCGTTGACCCTGTTGATGGTCGCGGTTCTGGTCGCCTCCACGGCCTGGCTCGGGGTCAGTCTGACCGGCGGTACCGGCCAGATCGCCGTCATCTGGATTTCCAATGGGCTCCTCGCCGGCATCGTTCTGACCTCGCCCCGGCGCGATTGGCCCTGGCTGCTGGCCAGCGGCTACATTGGCAATGTCGGCATTAACCTCCTGCTGGGTGACGCGCCGCTTCTCGCCTTGCTGCTGGCCTCTTGCAACACGCTTGAAATTGCCATCGGTTGCGCCATCACCGGCATGGCCGGAAAGCTCGACGATCTGGGATGGCACTTCTACCTGAAATTCCTGGCGGGCTGCGTGGTGATCGGGCCACTCGTCGCGGCCTTTGCCGCGTCCACGATCCTCGCCATCGCCAAGGGCGCCCCGTTTCTGGACGTGATGCGGCCATGGTTCGCCGCTGACGCTGTCGGGATGGTCGCCTTCGCGCCCTTGATGTTGAACCTCCGGACAACCGATTTCACTAAACTTCTGAACAGGGGTGGCGTGGTCCGGGCGACAGCCGTCCTGGCGGCCGTGGCGCTGGTTACGGCAGTGGTGTTCTATCAGACCTCTTACAATGTCCGGTTCCTGGTCACCGGCGCACTGATCCTCTCGGCATTTCAACTGCGCAGGGTGGGACTATCGATTGCGATCTGCGTATTCGCGCTGATCGCGGTGGGAATGATCGAGTATCAGGGGACACAAGTAATTCTGGCCGCCGATGCGATCCGCCAAAAGGTCATGGAACTTCAGTTCTATATCATGGCGACCACGCTCATCACATTGCCGGTAGCCATAATCGTCGAAAGATCCGCCAAGCTGAAGCAGCAGGTCGATGCCGTGAACCTTGAGCTTCGCGAGCTGTCGCTGACCGACAAGCTCACGAAATTGTCGAACCGCAGGGCGTTCGACGACATGCTCGAACGCGAATGGAAGATCGGTTTGCGCAATCGTTCGCACCTCTCGCTGCTCATCATCGATGTCGACCATTTCAAGGCCTACAACGATACCTATGGACACAGCGCCGGAGATGCCTGCCTCGCCGGTGTGGGACGCCTCCTCGGCGGCATCGTCTTTCGCCCTTCCGATATGGTGGCCCGGATTGGCGGGGAGGAATTCGCCGTCATTCTTCCCGGCACCAACGGACCTGGCGCCGTGGAAGTCGCCGAGCGCATTCGCGACGCGGTATTCGCAGCCCATATTCTGGCAGCATCTTCCAGTTTCGAGCGGATTACCGTCAGCATCGGCGCCGGCACCACCATACCAACCGGCTACGACACGATGACGACCCTGTTCGATATCGCGGACGCCTACCTCTATCAGGCCAAGCAGAATGGACGAAACCGGGTCGAGGGCAAGGAACCGAAAGTAGACAGCACCGCGCCACCCGCCACCGAGCGGCGGGAGTTGCAGAAAATCGCCGCGCGGCCGGTATTGAAAACTTTCAGGCCGCGCGGCTGAGCATCATGTCGTTCCACAGCCGGTCGAGGGCATCGACGATCCTGGCGATCTCCAGTTCGCCGTGCAGCGGACCGGGTGTTAGCCGGATGCGTTCGAGCCCGCGCGGCACGGTCGGGTAGTTGATCGGCTGCACATAGATCGCATGCTCGCTCATCAACCGTCCGGTCAGCGCCTTGCACTTCTTGGGATCGCCGACGATCACCGGCACGATATGGCTTGACGTTTCCATGACCGGAAGCACCCGAGCCTTGAGCGCCGAGCGCAGCGCGCTCGCATGCCGGGCCTGAAGCTCGCGCTCGATGCTGCTGGTCCGCAGATGGCGGATCGAGGCGATGGCGCCGGCCGCGATCACGGGTGCGATCGAGGTGGTGAAGATGAAGCCCGGCGCATAGGAGCGGATGGCGTCGATCACCGCCCCGTCGGCGGCGATATATCCGCCCATCAGCCCGAAGGCCTTGGCCAGCGTCCCCTCGATGATGTCGATCCGGTCGAGCAACCCGTTGCGCTCGGCAACGCCTCCACCTGTCGCCCCGTACATGCCGACCGCGTGAACCTCGTCGAGATAGGTGAGTGCCCCATATTTCGCCGCCAGGTCGCAGATCGCCGCCAACGGCGCGATGTCGCCATCCATCGAATAGACCGACTCGCAGGCGATGACCTTGGACCGCCCCGCGGGCACGCTTGCGAGCTTGGTTTCGAGATCGGCTATATCGTTATGTTTCCAGATGATTTTCTCGCACCGGCCATGGCGGATGCCCTCGATCATCGAGGCGTGGTTCATTTCATCCGAGAGGATGACGCAGCCGGGCAGCAGGCGCGCCAGTGTCGACAGCGTCGCCTCGTTGGCCATGTAACCGGAATTGAACAGGAGGCTCGCCTCCTTGCCATGCAGTGCTGCCAGTTCGCGCTCGAGCTCGACATGGTAGTGCGTGGTACCGGAAATATTGCGGGTGCCGCCCGATCCCGCCCCCACTTCATCAAGTGCTGAATGCATGGCGGCGAGTACCGCCGGGTGCTGGCCCATGCCGAGATAGTCGTTTGAGCACCAGACGGTCACTTCCCTCTCGCCCTCGGGCCCCCGATAGGTGGCGCGCGGAAAACGCCCCTTGATGCGGCAGATGTCGGCGAATTCCCGGTAACGCCCCTCGCGGTGAAGGTGCGCCAGGGCCTCGTCGAATATTGCGAGATAGCCGGGGCTGGTCATGGCCCCCGCACTATAGCCCGGTTCCGCTCCGGCCTAAAGGAGCGTCAGGCGGGTCAATTTGCAGCAGCGACAGTCTTGTCCGGAACCTTCTTGGCCTCGGCCACGGGTTTGCAGTCCTTCACCGGCTTGCCGTCCTTGCCGGGCTTGCAGGCCTCGACGGGCTTTTTGGCGGTGGCTGGCTTCTTCGGCGGCTCGACCTTCTTGACCGCCGCCGTCTGCTCGTCGCTGCTGGCGATCTTTTTCTTGACCGGCGTCTTGGTGGCCGCGGTCTTCTTGGCCGCGCTGCCGTCTTTCTTGGCCGCGGCAAGCTTCTTCTTGTCGGCGTCCTTCTTCGGATCTTTCTTGGCGGTTTTCTTGACCGGCTTCTTCTTGAGTGGATTGGTGAGGTTTTCGGTCCAGGTCGGGCCGCCGTCGCCATCGCGCCCCTGCATGAGCCGGGCGAAACTCGATGCGCCGGCCTTCTTCGCCGATATCGCCGATTTCTTCACCGAGGCGGCGACCGACTTGGCCTTGGAATTCACCCGCGACCCGAACCAGAAGAAGCCATCGGCCTCGTCGGCGTCAACGGAGGCCAGTTGCCGCGGCACTGGCTTCAGGACATAGCGCTGTCCACCGCTGGTCTCGCCCACCGGGAGCGGCTGGCCAACCACGAAGCCCGTTCCATCGAGTTCATAGATGTCGGGCCGGAAGTTGACCTCGCCCTCCTTGTTGGTCCAGGCGGTGAGATAGGTCACGCGCAACTGCGGCGGGTTGACTAGGTTGACATCGAGGCGCTCCTCCGTCCCCGCCAGTTCGCCGATGCGGCCCGAATTGATGCCGTCCTGGCCGTTCAGGATCCAGTTCAGCAGGATCGCCACCTTCTCCACCCGGACGCAGCCGGAACTGTAGAAGCGCGACCCCGAGGCAAACAGTTGTTTCTCCGGCGTATCGTGAAGATAGATGCCGAACGGACTGGGGAAATTGATCTTGGCCGTCGCCATGGCGTTGTCGCCACCCGGCTCCTGGCGGAAATGATAGTTGTCGGGAACGGCGCGACGCCAGTTGACGCTGTCGGGGTTGATTTCCGGCCCGCCTACCCCGTCGAACACCTTCATCCGCATTTCTTCCATCACCTTGGAACTGCCGCTCGACAGCATGCGCGGAATGATGTCGCGTTCGACGATTGAGGCTGGAGCGTTCCAGTAGGGATTGAACTTGATGTCCGACAGAGCGGTCACAACGACGGGCGTGGGCCGCGACGGACGTCCGACAATGGCGTTGTGGCGGGAATAGACCCGGCCGTCATTGACCGCCTCGATCTGCTGGGCCGGGATGTTGACGATGATATAGCGGTTGCCGAGGTCTTTCGAATAGTCCTCCATGCGGGCGATATTGGCCCGGATCGCCGACAGGCGCTGGCTTGCCGGAACATTGAGCTGGTTGAGGGTCGCCGTGTCGGCGACGCCCGTCACGGCGAGGCCGTGATTGCGCTGGAAGCGCTTGACGCCGTCCTCGGTGGCGGAGGTGAAAATCTGGGCGAACTCGCCTTGGGCCGCCTCGGCCCGGACATAGCCTTCGCGATACAGCCGCTGGTTCAGCGCCGCCACGCCTTTGCCTTCGGCGCCCTTCTTGAGTTTCGCGCCGCTGACCTTTGGCCAACCGCCCGAATCGACGATCTCCTGGTATTTCGCCAGCGCCGCATTGAGGCGCGCCGCACCTTCGGCCGAGAGCATGGGACCGCGCGCATCATTGGCGACGATTTCGGTGGCGGTGGTGGCTTTGCCGCCGGTCTGCGAGCCTTTCCAGCTCGCCGCATTCTCCTCGGCCTTTTTTTTCTTCTTGCCAAACAGAACGGGATTTTCGCCTTCCGCCCAGGCCGGAGCCCCGAACCCGATCGGCGCCGCGATCAACAGTGCCAAAGCAAGGCCAGCGGCCTTCACGATCGACGCCCGAAACCTGCTGTTTTTCATCTCCACCCGCCGCATCGCTACCCCTTGCCGTCCCGTTGTCCGGAACGCGCTCAAATCACTCTTGCCGGAATGTATCAGCCCCGGCGGGGCGCGTCAAAAGCCGAAGCGCGTCCCCGGGCTCTCCATCAAGGTGAAACTGGGCGTGAATTTGATCGGCAAGCCGCGGCGCAACATAAAACGGCGCTGCGGCATTTGAGCCACAGCGCCATCCTTTCCAGAATGAGGAAAGTGCTTTCTACAGCCGGTACAGGATCTGGTCCGTCCAGAACCGTTCCAGCCGGGTCAAGGCCTTGTTGAGCCGGTCGAATTCGTCGGCGGTCAGTCCGACCACCTGTTCCACCGCCTGGAGCTGGCGGTTGTACAGCCCGTCGATCCGCTCGCGGATGGCCTGGCCTTTCGGCGTGAGGCGCACCCGGACCGAGCGCTTGTCGGAATTCGAGCGCTCATGGTTGACGTAACCGGCCTCGACCAGTTTCTTGAGATTGTAAGAGACGTTCGAGCCCTGGTAGTGGCCCCTCGTCTTGAGTTCGCCGGCCGTCAGTTCGGCGTCGGCGATATTGAACAGCAACAGCGCCTGGACTGGATTGACCTCCGATTCGCCCGACCTGTCGAAATCGTCCTTGATGACGTCCAGCAGTCGGCGATGCAGACGCTCGATCAGCGTCAGCGATTCGATGTAGCGGTGCTTGATCGGATTCCTCGATGTCTCGGCTGCCGGTTGGCGCAGTGCCCCCATCATTTCAGTACCCATGTTATCCACCTTACCCTGTTGCGCAGGACGGCTTCTCGCCGTGTCCGTTCCTTGCGATCGGTCCAACTCTAGGGATCGGCACTTAAAATGGGATCAACCGGCTAGGTAAATTTGTCCCTATATTGCTGATGATTTTAGACAATTCCGGCTACAGTTTATGGAATGCCAGCAAGGAGGCTTAATTGCTCGCCAAGGGAGATCCTTAAAAAAGATCGCGCGGGCAACGGCCCCACCCGTTTGCCCGCGCGACCCGCCCCATCCCCATGGGGCGCCCCCGCCAATGTTATTGGCCGGTGAGTTCGGTAAATCCTTTGGTAACGGCGGCGAGCGTTGTCTGGCCGCAGCGCGCGCCTGTTGCATCACGTTCAGCCCCGAGCATGGCGCCGGTGGCGGCGGAAGATCCGCTCTCGGCCACAGCGGCGCGATGCAGATGCACGATCTTTTTCCAGTACAGCGCCTGCTCGCCGCGCCCGAGATGGCGGCAGCGCCTCTCAATGAAATACGGCCGCGCCAGCCGCGCATAGCGTTTGAGTGTCACCTGCGATTTAAAGGGCGCTTTCGCCTGTAGAGCCGCCTTTCTTGCGGGCTTCGATGATTGCTTTGGCGCCGCGGCGATGGCGTCGCGCGCCGCGGCCAGGGTTTCATCGATATCGGCTTTGGTTGCCTGATCGCAGGGCCGGGCCTGCCCCTCGGTACTCCCCGTCTTCATCGCGGCCTTCACTTCGGCCGCCGGAATTTTCCCCGCCGCGCTCAATTCCGCCTTGACCATATAACCCGACAATTCCTCCCGCGCCGCAGCCGGCAGATGCTGGCAATTGGCGTCGGCGGCCTGGGCGCGGGCGAGGATACGGACGGCTTGTTCGGCCGCCACCGTCTCCGCTGTCGCGGGTTTGAGGCCCAGGGAGGTCAGCGGCAGGGCCAGCACCGGCAGGGTGATCAGCAGAGTGGACAGCTTGTGGAACGTCTCGCGCATGCGTCCCATTGTTAAAGAATGGTCTTTAGGATCGCTAAAATTGGCCGGGCATTTTCTGCTCATGGTTAATGCGGGGTTACGGCTGCGAGCTATGGAACCCCGGCGGCTGGCCTGCTATGCGGAAAGCCATGACCGACCGCTTTCCCAATGCCGGATTTCCAGCGACGCGGCTGCGCCGGACCAGGCGCTTTCCGTGGTCGCGCGATCTCGTGCGCGAAAACACGCTCAAGGTCTCCGACCTGATCTGGCCGATCTTCGTGATCGAAGGCCGGAACGTCTCGGAACCGGTGCCCTCGATGCCGGGGGTTTCGCGTTATTCCATCGATCTCGCCGTCGGCCGGGCCGAGGAAGCGGCCGAACTCGGCATTCCGGTGTTAGCACTTTTTCCCAACACGGCCCCGTCACTGCGCTCCGCCGACGCCCGCGAGGCGCTCAATCCCGGCAATCTCGTATGCAGCGCCGTCCGCGCCATCAAGAAGGCGGTCCCCGATTTGGGCATCATGTGCGACGTAGCACTCGATCCCTATACCAGCCACGGCCATGACGGGCTGATGGAGGGAGGCCAGATCGTCAACGACGCCTCGCTCGAAGTTCTGGTGAAGCAGGCGCTGGTTCAGGTCGAGGCCGGCTGCGATATCGTGGCGCCGTCCGACATGATGGACGGCCGCATCGGCGCCATCCGCGGCGCGCTGGAAAGTGCTGGCCATGTTGATACGCTGATCATGGCCTACAGCGCCAAATATGCCTCGGGCTTTTACGGACCGTTCCGCGACGCGGTCGGCTCCTCGGCAACGTTGACCGGCGACAAGCGCACCTATCAGATGGACCCCGGCAATGGCGACGAAGCGCTTCGCGAAGTCGCCCTCGATCTGAAGGAAGGCGCCGACATGGTGATGGTGAAGCCGGGAATGCCCTATCTCGATATTGTCAGGCGGGTGAAGGAAACCTTCGGCGTCCCCACTTTCGCCTATCAGGTGTCGGGCGAATACGCCATGCTGATGGCGGCTTGCGAGAAGGGCTGGCTCGATCCCAAGAAAGTGATCCCCGAAAGCCTCATCGCCTTCAAACGCGCCGGAGCGGATGGTGTGCTGACTTACTTCGCGCTGGATGTGGCGCGCGAGTTGCGCAAGTAATGAATTGTCCGCTGGTCCCACTTTGTCATCCCCGCACGCGTTGCGGGGACCCACGGAGCAACATACCCGGCGCTGGACCTTAAGGCACCATGGGTCGCCGGAATGAATCCGGCGATGACAGTTGGGGGAAAGTTACTTCTGCAACCGCGCGATCAGGCTTGACGTGTCCCAGCGGTGTCCGCCTTGCTTCTGCACTTCGGCATAGAACTGATCGACCAAAGCGGTGACCGGCAGGGCCGCGCCGCTCGCCCGCGCTTCGTCGAGGCAGATGCCCAGGTCCTTGCGCATCAAGTCCACCGCGAAACCGAAATCGAAGCGGCCCTCGATCATCGTCTTGTGGCGGTTGTCCATCTGCCAGGAGCCGGCGGCGCCTTTCGAAATCACCTCGATCACCGACTGCATGTCGAGGCCCGCCTTCATGCCGAAATGGATCGCTTCCGACAGCCCTTGCAGCAACCCCGCGATGGCGATCTGGTTCACCATCTTGGCGAGCTGGCCCGATCCCGGCGGCCCGAGCAGCTTCCGCATCCGCGAATAATGCGCGATGACGGGCTCGATCTTCGCATAATCCGGTTCGTCGCCCCCGCACATGATGGTGAGGATGCCGTTCTCGGCACCGGCCTGCCCGCCCGATACCGGCGCATCGACAAATCCGAAACCCCTGGCCCTGGCTTCGGCATGAAGCTCACGCGCCACCGTCGCCGACGCGGTCGTGTGATCGACGAACACCGCTCCTTGCCTCATGCCATGAAAGGCGCCGTCGGTTCCGATCGTCACCTGGCGCAGGTCATCGTCATTGCCGACGCACGCGAACACCACTTGGGCTCCCTCGGCGGCCTCGCGCGGGGTCGGCGCCTGGCGCCCCTGGAACGAGGCGAGCCATTTCTCCACCCGGGCCGGACTGCGGTTATAGACGGTGACATCCAGTCCGCCCCTGGTCACGAGATGCCCGGCCATCGGAAAACCCATGACGCCCAATCCGATCCATGCAGTCCGCAAAGTCATTTTTCGGTCCAACCTTCCAGATAGCAACCGCGATTATCCCCTTGCGCCGGGCGGCGGGGCCTTGGCATTATGGGCTCGATGAAACCGGATCAGACATCGTGAGCATCGAGCGCCGCAATTTCCCGCAGTTCTTCATTACAGCGCCCGCTCCCTGTCCTTATCTGCCAAGCCGGGTCGAGCGCAAGGTGTTCACCCATCTGATCGGGCACGAGGCGCGCTCCCTCAATACCCAGCTTTCACAGGGCGGCTTCCGGCGCAGCCAGAACATTGCCTACCGGCCGGCCTGCGACGGCTGTGCTGCCTGCGTGTCGGTCCGCGTGCCGGTCAACAGCTTCGAGATGCGGCGCTCGTTCCGCCGGGTGCTGGCGAAAAACGCCGATATCGAAAGCAAGGTCAGCAAGACCAAGGCCACTGGCGAACATTACTCCCTGTTCCGCGACTATATCGAGGCCCGGCATGGGGCGGGCGGCATGGCGGAAATGTCGGTCCTCGATTTCGCCGCCATGGTCGATGACAGCTTCGTCGACAGCCGGCTGGTCGAGTACCGTTTCAAGAGCGATTTGCCAGCCGAGGGCGAGCTCGCCTCCGCCGTGCTGATCGATATCCTCGGCGACGGGATTTCGCTCATCTACAGTTTCTACGATCCCGAGCTGGCTGGCCGAAGCCTGGGCAACCTGATGATCCTGGACAACATAGCGCGCGCCAAGCGGCTTGGACTGCCCTATGTGTATCTCGGCTACTGGGTCAACGGCTCGCGCAAGATGACCTACAAAGCCCAGTTCATGCCGCAGGAAAGGCTGACACCGGAGGGCTGGGTTCTGCACAGAGGGACGCGTTAACCGGTCATTGACTTGGGTTATGAGACAGTTAATCAGCAGGGTCAGACGGTTTGACGTTTGGTTCGCCGGCTCCAGCTAACAGGACGGACGTGACCCTATCATGGCTTTGCACGGGACCACCCGAGGCTCGATCCGCAAGGGTCTCCTGATCACCACCTTCGGCGGTCTCCTGTTCACCATGGACCTGCCGCTGCTGCGCCTCGCCGATTCCGACAAATGGACCCTGATCTTCGCGCGGGGAATGTTCCTGTTCCTGGCCATTACCGCCGTGTGGTATTTCGTGCGCAGGCGCCAGGGCGGCACCACGCCCTATATCGCGGGGGTGGCGGGGCTTGCCGTGGTCGTCACCAATACGATCGCCAACATCTCCTATATCGGCGCCATCGTCGAAACCTCGGCCGCCAACGTGGTGTTCATCACGGCGCTCATTCCGGTCTTCACCGCCATCCTGTCGCGGCTGTTCATTGGCGAGCGGGTTCACAATTTCACCTGGATCGCCACTGCCCTGTCGCTTGCCGGTGTCGCCATCATCGTGTGGGACGGGATTGGCGGCGGCAAGCTGGTGGGCGACCTGCTGGCGCTGGTTTCGGCGGTATGCACCGGTGCCGCCTTCACCATCGTCAGGGCCAGCGGCAAGAATGTCGCGACCAGCCTCGCCATCGGCAGTCTGGTGTCGGCGCTCATCGCCATCATGTTCTTTCCAACAGCGCCCTTTGAACTTCTGTCGGGGGGATCGTTCGGCGTGCCGGCCATCGTCTGGGTCGGGCTGAACGGGCTGGTCTTCATCCCGTTGGCCTCCACCCTCCTGGCCAATGGCCCGCGCTTCCTGCCATCGGCCGATGTCAGCATGTTCTTCCTGCTCGAGACGGTGTTGACGCCAATCTGGATCTGGCTGATCTTCAACGAGGTGCCGACCCGCTCGGTGATGATCGGCGGCACCATCGTCATACTGACCCTGCTGGCGCACAGTCTCTGGCGTTTGTCCCAGACCATGCGTCACCAGGAGCAGTCTGCGCCGGGGGGTGCCGAGTAGACATGCAACGTCATGGATTACGCGATCCCCTGGGGACCGCCAAGGTCATCGCCGCCCTGGCGGACGAACTCCAACAGCTTGGCTACAAGCCCGCCACCCACGACGACCTCGTTGCCTTCGGCACGACGAAACTGGCGTTGCGCCAGGAGAAGCCCTCGCCCTATTTCGATTCATCCGTCAATGCCTCGGGCGGCGGCCGCTTCTTCTGGATGAGTTTGACCGACGCCACAGGCTCGATCGTCGGGCTCCAGGCTTTCCGCATCGACAGCGTCGATTCGAGCCTCGCCGAATGGGCCCCGTCCTATACTATCGGACTCTACATGCGGCGTCAGGAAATCCTGGTGCCGATGCACCCGTCGCCGCCGCGCGGCAGCATCTCGGAGCGGATCAACGGCCGACTGGTCTATCACGGCGAGATCTGGATCAACAAGGCGATCCGCAACCGCCGGGTCTTCGAGGCGTTCGGCAGGCTTGGCATGCTGCTGGCGCTGATCCGCTGGAATCCGGACGCGGTGTGGGGACTGGCCAGCCAGCAGATGGCCACCCACGGGCATTTCACCCGCATCGGGTACGGCTATGTCGAGCGCGGGTTTTTCCGCTGGCAGTGGGAAGCGGACGGCATCGACGCAGTCGAGTGGGTGGTGATCGCCGAACGCAGCGGCCTCGAACAGATCGTCGAGGAGATGCAGACTACACCACAGCAATCTCGACCGGCGTAAGCTCGCTCACCACCGACACCAGCTTGTGGTGGCCATTGCTCTCCGGATGGCGCGTCACCAGACGCTGGTAGGGGATCCAGGCGATGTCGCCGTCGGGACCCATCATCGCGGCATAGATATGATCGTAATGCGGGCGCCCGGTGCGCAACACCTCGCCATAGGCAAGCGAAACGGCCTTGTCGTAACTGGTGCCGGAGAGGCAGGGCGAAGTCACGGGCGACATGCCCCACAGTTTGGCGATTGCCGAATTGGCGCCGATGCGCTCGACCTTGACGCGGCCCGTCTCTTCATCGATCGAGCAATCGACCGACGCCTCCTCGGGAACCTCGCCGCCTTCGAGCGCGCGGCGGAGATTTTCCGGCAGCACGCGGGTGTTGGGATCGAGCGGGCGCACGTAGATTCGCGATGAAAGGTGAAGATCGCTCTTGGCGATCAGCTGATCGATGCGGTTTCTGGCCTGGATCGGATCGTCGAGAATCTCGGTGAACCAGCCGGAGATGAAATACTGCAGGCGATAGGGGCCGCTGAACGTACCGATCCATTCCTTGGCGAAATAAAGCGAAGCCCAGTTGGCCCCGAAGGCATGCCATTTCACGGTGACGCCATTCTCGCCGACCGTGACACGAACCAGGTTGCCGCGATCCAGCAGCGCGCGCTCGGTTATTCCGGGAGTCGTGGCGAATTCCGGTTTTGCCACCAGAGCGCCCTTCTCGATCCAGAATTCAAGCTGTTCGCCTGACTGCCCGAAGTTCATATGGTCCCGTGCTTTCCAATGCCGGCACGGCCAAACGGCCTTGCCAATATTCACTTCGCATGAAGTTCACAAACAAAGACTAAATTTAATCAGTGAAAGCTTTTGCTCTGCAAAGCAGCAACTTCAAGCCCTCACCCACACATCGTCGAGCGAAGTTACAATTCAAGACCGAGGGCAAGGGGAACTTATCGCCATCATTAACCATTTGTTATCGTGCGCGTTCAAATTTAAGTTTAATTGAGTTAATGCCCGTGTAGCCGGTTGTACGTCAGGCCGTCCAGTTTCGGGTTGGGGAAATTGCAGATGAGTATGGTCCAGCCGATCAGGCCGTCAGTAGCCTACCAGTCGTCGGAAAACCTGTTTCCGCCCAAACGCGACTTTCCGGTCTGGCACTTCGCCATGGTTAACGACGGTCCGCGCAATATCGCGATCGAAAACTCGATCGCGGCGCTGGATCTCAAAGGCAAGACCGTGGTCGAGATCGGCTCGGGAACGGGTCTCATCGCCCTGCTCTTCGCTCGCCACGGCGCCGAGCGTGTCATCACCTGCGAGATGAACGCCAACCTGGCGGCGGTGGCCACCCGGATCATCGCCTCGACCGATTATGCCAACCGGATAAAAATCATCAACGAAAGTTCCACCTCGGCGATCGCGCGCGGCCTTATTCCATACGCTCCCGACGTGATCTTCACCGAAACTCTCGATTGCGGAGTGGTGGGCGAAGGCTTCGGTTCGATCGCCAACGATATCCAGCGCCTGGCCGGTCCCCACACCATTGTCATGCCGCAAGCCATCACCCAGTCGGCCATGCTGATCGAATCCGCCGCTCTGGCCAATCTCAACCGGGCGGGCCT
>JANNSP010000333.1:0-8404 GCA_031402975.1 Hyphomicrobiales bacterium | reverse complement strand
TCTCCGACTGGCAGGCCAAGGGCATCACCTCGGTGCTGCACGAAAAGCGCGGCGGCTATGCCAACAACACCGCCTCGATCTACGGTCTGGCGTCCAAGGCGGAAGCCGAAGGGGTGCGCATTCTCACCGGCTGCGAGGTGACAGGTTTCGAATTCGGCAACAATTCGCGCGCCGTGACGGCAATCGTCACATCGAAGGGCACGATCAAGTGCGACTATGTCGTGGTGGGCGTAGGCCCCTGGGTCAATCGCGTGTGGAACATGCTGGATCTGCCGCGCACCGTTTCGATCAAGGGCCGCGACGGCAAAATGCATGACGGCGTCCGCATGTGGAAATACTGGTGCCTCGAGGAAGGAACCCTCGGCGTCGATCCCAACATGCACAAGACCAATGACGGCTTGATGCCCCCGGTCATCCATGTCGATACCGACGCGCCGCTTTATTCCGACGTGGACGGACGATTGCTGACCGACAAGCTCTGGGGCCTCTACTACAAACCCGATTTCAATTTCGGCGGCGTACAGGGTGGCGCCTCGCCCTACAAGGTCGAGGGCGAACCCGATACCATCGCCATCGACCCTTACGGCCCTGACAGCCCGGACTTCATTGTCGGCGACGAGTTCATCGAAACCTGGTGCTCGATGCTGGCGCATTGCCAGAAGCGCTTCGAGGGCAAGATCGCGATCTACAAAACCCATGAGAAATCGGGCGGACTCGGCTGCTTCACGCCCGACAATTTCCCAGTGTTCGACGTGTTCCGCGACAATGTGTTCGTCATCGCCGACTCGAATCACGGCTACAAGATGATCGGCGTGGGTCAGCTCGCGGCGCAGGAAATCCTGGGCGAGAAATCGCGTCTGCTCGAACCCTTCCGCTTCTCGCGCTACGCCCAAGGCAAACTGCATCCAGTCTCGAACAGTCCGTTCCCGTGGAGCTGACCGTGAATTTCAAGGAGTGACGGCAGATGGCGACCGACTACCAGAATTTCATCAAGACCGATGGCCGCGACGACCTGATCAAGCAGGTGAGGAAACGCATCGACGCGCTCGGCATCGAATATCTCTATCTGCAGTTCGTCTCCGTCACCGGCCGCATCATGGGCAAGGGCATTCCGGCGGACCACTGGGAGAATATCGCCAATGGCGGTTTCCAGCTGGTCTATGGCTCGGTCGTCAACCTGTTCATGAATAGGCGCGGCGAATATATGGGATATGGCCCCGAAGCCGCCGAACTGGTGGGCGTGCCGGAGCCCGAAACCTTCATGCAGCTTCCCTGGGACAAACGCGTGGCGCGGATGTTCTGCACGCTGTTCAGGAATCGGGAAGAAAAGCAGGATCCGGGCTCCTTCCTCACCTCCGACTGCCGCGGCAATCTGCGGCGCATCCATGACCAGTTCGAGAAGGACCACGGGCTTCGCATGCGTCACGGCACCGAGCCCGAGATGATGTGGCTCAAGAAGGACGAGAAGGGCCGGCCCGACGGCGGCATGTCGAACCCCTATTGCTATCATATCGACCAGTTCGAGAGCCTGCGCCCGGTCTATATGCGGGTCATCGAATACGGCCGCAAGATGGGCCTCGACATGATCCAGGGCGATCACGAGGACGCGCCGGGCCAGATCGAGCTCAACTTCAACTACGACGATGCGCTCCGCACCGCCGACCGGCTCACCACCTATCGCCAGATCTGCGCGCAAGTGGCGCGCGAGTTCAACATCATCGCCTGCTTCATGTGCAAGCCGTTCATGGGTGTCTCGGCCAATGGCTGTCACCACAACATCTCGCTGTGGAAGGGCGGCAAGGACGAGTTCAAGGTCCTCGGCAACGACAAGAAGAACCTTCCCGGCTTCGAGCATAACTACATGTATCGCCGCGGCGGCACCAACACCTTCATGCCTGACGGCGACGATCCGCAGATGCCGGGCCAGACCGGGCTCTTCGTGATCGGCGGCATCGTCAAGCATCTGGCGGCGCTGACTGCGATCGGCTGTTCGACGGTCAATTCCTACCGGCGTTTGTGGGACACTGGTTTCTGGGCGCCGGTGTTCGCCGACTGGGGTTTCCAGAACCGCACCACGGGACTTCGCGTTTCAGCACCCGGCCGCTTCGAATACCGCGCCGTCGACTCGATGGTGAACCCCTACATCATGGCCGGCGCCATCCTTCGTGCCGCCGACGATGGCTTGCGCCACAAGATCGATCCCGGCCCGCCGGAAGAGCGTAACATCTATGCCGCGATGGAAGCGGGCAAACAGGTGCGAAAGCTGCCGATGACGCTGGGCGATTCGCTCGAGGCGCTGAAGAACGACGACGTCATCAAGTCGGCGATGCCGGGCGAAATGCACCGGCTTTACGACGAATACAAGCGCGACGAATGGGAACGCTTCCTGCATACGAGCACGGAGTGGGACCTGGCCCAATACATGAATTGCTTGCCCTAGTTTTTCCCTCCCCCGTTGCGGGGAGGGTGGCGCGCAGCGCCGGGTGGGGGACGTCAAACAATTCCCCCTCCCCGCCGCTTCGCGACGGACCTCCCCCGCAAAGGGGGGAGGATGAAGGAAGAAGGAGAGAGAAACATGTGCGGCATTGCCGGATTGATCCATCGCGACGGCTCGGGAAATATCGGTCAGGAGATGACCGCCATGCTGCAGTCGCTGAAGCATCGCGGGCCCGACTCGACCGGCTACGCCATCTATGGCCAGCCGGGGCGGAACGAGCATGTCATGCGCTTCAAGGTGGCCGAGCAGGAGGACATGGCGAAGGGCTTCGACATCCAGGACGAGGTGAAGCGCCGCCGCGCCAAGGTCGATGAGCGCCTCGCCACGCTCGGCGTCACGGTGATCGAGCGCGACGAGGTGACCGACTACGCGTCGCGCTACCGCATTCATTTCGACGGCGACATGAAAAAGCTCGCCGACTATGTCGAGGATGTCGAGGGCACCGAAATCCTGTCGATGGGCAACGCGCTCGAACTGATCAAGGACATGGGCGACGCGGCGCGCGTCTCGAACCAGTACGCGCTGTCGAGTTTCAAGGGCACGCATGGCATCGGCCACACACGGATGGCGACCGAATCCGACGTCGATATCCGCTCGGCCCATCCCTACTGGGCCTATCCCTATAACGACATCGCCGTCGTCCATAACGGGCAGATCACCAATTACTGGATGATGCGGCGCGAATACGAACGCAAAGGCCACCGCTTCATGTCGAATTGCGATTCGGAATTGCTGGCGGTCTACACCGCCTACAATCTCGAACATGGCGCCACGCTGGAGGACTCGCTCAAGCAGTCGATCCAGGACATCGACGGCGTCTTCACCTATCTGGTCTCGACGAAAGATTCGCTCGGCATGGCCAAGGATACAATGGCGGCCAAGCCCATGGTGCTCTACGAGAGCGACACCCTGGTGGCGCTCGCTTCGGAAGAAGTCGCGATCCGCGCCGTCATTCCACACGAGATCGATACCTGGGACCCTTACGACGAGGAGGTTCGCGTATGGCGGGCGTGACGATAGCGAAGAAGGACCATCTCAGCCATGAGATGGGAATGCACACCGAGGGCCTGGCTGGCCGCACCCAGCAACGGTTCTTCGACATCACCGAGGAACCGGCGGGCTACGGCTATCCCGATGCGCCCGATGTCGATTTCAACAAGCGGGCCGAGATCGACTGCGAACCCATCGACCCGAAACAGATCAACGCGCAGATCCGCGACCTGATCCGTCACGGCTTCGGCACCATCGTTCTGAAAAATCCCGGCGCCAAGCATTCGATCGCAGTCGGCATCCTCAATCGCCTCCGCCTCCATATCGAAGGCTCGTGCGGTTACTTCGCCTGCGGCCTGCTCGATGGGCCGAATGTCACGATCAAGGGCCGCGTCGGCTGGGCGTGTGCCGAGAACATGATGTCGGGCACGATCGTCATCGAGAAGAACGCCGGGTCGCAATTCGGCGCGGCTCTGCGCGGCGGCGATCTCGTGTGCAAGGGCGCGGTGGGATCGCGCACCGGCATCGACCAGAAGGGCGGCAACATCATCGTGGGCGGCGACACGGGATCGTTCACCGGCTTCATGATGCAGCGGGGCCGCATGGTGATCCTCGGCAATGCCGGAAAAAATCTCGGCGACTCGATGTATGACGGCACCATCTATCTGGGCGGCGAAGCGCGATCCCTCGGCGTCGACGCGGTGCCGGGCGAAATGACCGATCTCGACCGCCAGTGGCTCACCCGCAAATTGAAGATGTACGACATGTTGCCGAAGCAGGGCATCGATCACATCAAGAAGATCGTCGCCGGCAAGCAATTGTGGAACTACGACAATCTCGAGCCCGGCGAAAAGAAGCTGGTGCTGTAAAGGCGGAATGACATGGCAATGAAAAAGAAAACGAAGTCCGTCGCGGCGCGCAAAGCCCAGGCGGTGATACGGTTGGCGCCGGTGACGGCGAAGAAGGTTCAGGCTGTGGCACCGCGCAAGTCTTCCGTCGCCCGCACCAAGACCGGCATGGCGGGGCTTGCGGGCCGCGCTCCCGCCGAATCGAAGAAATACATTCTCGGATCGTCGAAGATTTTCACTCCCGAGGTGATGAACGACATCCACATCAAGTCCGAACTCGGCCGCTACCGCATGCGCGGCTTTTCGCTGTTCAAGAAAATTCCGCATTGGGACGATCTGACATTCCTTCCCGGCACGCTGACCCGCTTCGTCATCGAAGGCTATCGCGAGAAATGCGAAACCAAGACGGTGATCGGCCCCCGCGCCAAGCGCCCGATGGTGCTCGACATTCCGGTCTATGTCACCGGCATGTCGTTCGGCGCGCTGTCATATGAAGCGAAGATCGCGCTCGCCCGCGGCGCCACCATGGCGGGGTCGGCCACGTGTTCCGGCGAGGGCGGCATGATCCCCGACGAGCGGCGCTATTCCGAACGCTGGTTCTATCAGTGCATCCAGTCGCGCTACGGATTCAATCCGCATCATCTGCGCCTGGCCGATTGCTGCGAATTCTTCATCGGCCAGGGTTGCAAGGTTGGTTTGGGCGGCCATCTGATGGGCCAGAAGGTGACCGACCAGGTGGCCGAGATGCGCTCGCTGCCGGCCGGTATCGACCAGCGGTCGCCGGCGCGTCATCCCGATTGGTTGGGGCCCGACGATCTCGCTCTGAAGATCCAGGAAATCCGCGAGGCGACCAATCACGAAATCCCGATCCAGCTCAAGCTCGGAGCGGCGCGCGTCTATGACGACGTGCGCATGGCGGTCAAATGCGATCCGGATTCGATTTATATCGACGCGATGGAAGGCAGCACCGGAGCGGGTCCGCATATCGCGACGGAGGACACCGGCATTCCCGGCATCGCCGCCATCCGCGAGGCCAGGCGCGCCATCGACGAGCTTGGCAAGAAGGGCGAGATTTCGCTGGTCTATGCCGGCGGCATCCGCAACGGCGGCGACATGGCGAAGGCCATGGCGCTCGGCGCCGATGCCATCGCCATCGGGCATTCGGTGCTGATGGCGCTCAATTGCAATAAACACATCGAGGGCGTCACCGATTATCCCAACGAGATCGGCGTCGAAGCCGGCTACTGCTATCATTGCCACACCGGCCGCTGCCCAGTCGGCGTCACCACGCAGGACCCGGTGCTGCGTCAGAGGCTCGATCCCGACAAGGCAGCCGAGCGCGTCTATAATTTTCTCCATACGCTGACCATGGAGGCGCAGCTTCTGGCGCGCGCTTGCGGCAAGACGAATATCCATTCGCTGGAACCGGAAGACCTCGCGGCTCTCACTATGGAGGCGTCCGCCATGTGCAAGGTGCCGCTGGCCGGAACCAATTACACCGTCGGCCTCGAAACCGACTTCCACAAATACTGAGCGGAGCGGCACCCATGGCAGGCACCAGTTACAAAGGCTCCGAGATCAAGTCGGTCGACCAGTTCATCAAGGACAAGGCCGGCCTTGCATCGAGCCGCGAGAAGGAGATCGGCCAGCACATCGGCTACCGTTACGACGTGAACCTGATCCCCGATTATGCGAGGGTGACACCCTTCCTCAAAGGCTACATGGACTACATGGGCTGGGACGATCTGAACTGGCTGGAAGACGTTCACATGGGTTACGAGGAAGGCGAGCCCGCGATCTTCGACCGCAACTGCAACGGCTGGGTTCGCATCCCGAAGAAAGTAAAACTCCCCGGCAACCAGCAGGACCGCGACATGATGGCGCGCGAGCTTTTGATAAAGTTCCAGATGTCGCCGAAGCATCCGATGGTGACGCTCAACAAGGCGTACCGGAAGTTCTAGGCTCAAGGCAGCGGATCGGCCGCGGCGTTTTTCCAGTCTGGCTTGAAGGCGAGCACCGTGGCGTCGTTGGGGATGTTGGGATTGAACAGGCGGGTCTGCCACAAGCAGGATTCGCGCGCGGGGCCGGGGCCGAGGCGGCGGACCTTGCAGAACATCCGGTAGCTTTGCGAGAACTGCGCGAAATCGAGCAGCAACTCTTTTGCTTTGAGAATGGCGGCGGCGGTTTCTGAGGCTGGCCCGAACACTGCGGTCAGCTCGTCCGAAAACAATTCCGGCAACTGGTAGAAATCGCCGGCGAGATAGCCGAGACCCGCCTGCCGGGCTTTCTCCGGTTCGTTGGTCTTCTGCATCTGGAAGCGGAAATAGGCCGTCGAAGCCGCAGGATCCTCCGGAACCAGCAGCACCGTCATGGCCGGCAGGATGACAACCCCCTTCCGGCTGCTCGCGCGGGGCCGCATGGCGGGCATTGGCTGGCCACCAAAATCGCGCGCCGCTAGCTGCCGGATGCGGCATTGCCAGGCGATGAAGTGGGATTTGAGGGCCCGGTTGCTGATTTGCCGCATCGATGACCCTTTACAGACTGGTATGGAATTGGCCTAATAATGGTCTAAATTGGATCGGGGCGGAGGACAAGATCGAGATGACACGCGTTGCAGTTATCGGCGCCGGTCCCTCGGGGCTGGCCGCGCTCAGGGCCTTCCAGTCGGCCGCCAAAAAGAAAGCGAAAATCCCGGAGATCGTGTGCTTCGAGAAGCAGGACGACTGGGGCGGCTTGTGGAACTACACCTGGCGCACCGGCCTCGATGAACATGGCGAACCGGTGCATTGCTCGATGTACCGCTATCTGTGGTCGAACGGACCGAAGGAATGCCTCGAATTCGCCGACTACAGTTTCGAGGAGCATTTCGGCAAGCCGATCGCCTCCTATCCGCCGCGCGCCGTGCTGTGGGACTACATCAAGGGTCGTGTCGAAAAGGCCAAGGTCAGGAAATGGGTGCGTTTCAATACGCCGGTGCGCATGGTCGAGTGGGACAAGAAGAAAAAGAAATTCCATGTGACTGTCCATGACCGCGTCAAGGATCGTATGTATACGGAGGATTTCGACTTCGTCATCTGCGCCAGCGGACATTTCTCGACGCCCCATGTGCCGTATTTCGACGGTTTGAGCAGCTTCAACGGCCGCGTGTTGCACGCCCATGATTTCCGCGACGCGGTGGAGTTCAAGGGCAAGCATGTTCTGATCGTCGGGCGCAGCTATTCCGCCGAGGATATTGGTTCGCAATGCTGGAAATACGGGGCGAAGTCGGTGACCACGACGTACCGCTCGAAGCCCATGGGTTTCAAGTGGCCGAAAAATTTCGAGGAGAGGCCGCTGCTGCAAAGGATCGAGAACAGGAAGGCGCATTTCAAGGACGGCTCGGCCAAGGAGGTCGACGCCATCATTCTGTGTACGGGCTATCAGCACCATTTCCCGTTCCTGCCGGAGGACCTTCGCCTCAAGACCGCCAACCGGCTGTGGCCCAACGGGCTCTACAAGGGCGTCGCGTGGGAACAGAACCCGCGGCTGTTCTATATCGGCATGCAGGATCAGTTCTATACCTTCAACATGTTCGACGCCCAGGCCTGGTATACGCGCGATATGATCCTTGGACGGATCAAACTGCCAAGTCTCGACGCGATGAAGAAGGACTCGAAGGCCTGGCGGAAACGCGAGGAGAAGCTCGAGAATGCCGAGCAGATGATCTGGTTCCAGGGCGACTACGTGAAAGAGCTGATCGAGGCGACGGATTATCCGAGCTTCGATGTCGAGGGCGTCAACAAGACCTTCATGGAGTGGGAGCACCACAAGATGGAGAACATCATGGGCTTCCGCGACCACGCCTACCGCTCGCTGATGACTGGCACCATGTCGCCAACCCATCACACGCGCTGGCTCAAGGCGATGGACGATTCGATGGAAAGTTATCTGGGAACGAGGAACGTCCCCACGTCAGGAGATATCCCATGAACAAGCCGCACGATCCCCAATCCGCTCACAATGCCGCGCTCGCACGCATGCAGCAGTACATGTCGCCCTCGGCGGTGCCGTCGATCTCGACCGAACTTCT
>JANNSP010000332.1:0-6742 GCA_031402975.1 Hyphomicrobiales bacterium | reverse complement strand
CACCGGAAGGGTCGATTCGAACCCGTGCATCACCATGCCCAGGCTGTCGCCCACCAGGAGGAAATCCACGTATTTGTCGGCAATCGCTGCGGTGTGGGCGTGGTAGGCGGTGAGCGACACGATGGGCTCGCCACCTTTACGGGCGGCGATCTCGGGCGCGGTGATGAGCTTCTGGGCGGCGTGGACGGACATGGACAGCAATCCTAGCGGGTCAGAGTGAGAATGGGAACGCCGATCAGGACGGCGTGAAGCTGGGTCATCACGCCGTAGAGGGCGGTGCCGGCGAGAAGCGACAGGAGATCGTGGCCCTGGCGGATTTCAGGCGACGGGCGGACCCCCTGCCCCATCGCGAATGCGATATGCAGGATGGCGTAGACGATGAACCCGCCGAACAAAATGAGGCTGGCCAAATCGCCGTTGGCGAGCAAATGCCCCACCGCCCAGAAGATGACAGCGATCCCCATCGGAAAACGCAGAGCAGGCCTCAGCTTTCCGCGGAACAGGAAGATGCCGAGACAGAGAAAGCCCACGAAGGTCAACAGGAAATTCGCGTGCGCGCCCCAGGACGGGGGATCGTAAAGGGACACGAAAGCGGAGAGCCGCCAGCCGAGGACGACGAGGACCAGTGCGGCGAGCGAGGCCAAGCCGAAGACCGGACCATAGGCTCGTTCTCCCACGGCTGTCGTGACGCGGGCCTTGAGCGCGGGGATGGCGGGAATGAGATGCAGCGCCGACAGAGCCGCGACGCCCAGCGCCAGAAGGATCATTCCACGACCGGAAGATTGAGCACATAGGGGTGAAAGCCGAACAGGAAGATCAGGTAAAGCACGAGACCAACGATGACCGCGATGACATCGGAGCGGATACGGGGCTCATGCACCGGGCGTTTGCCGCGTAACGTCGAGAGGATGATGTCGAGCAACGCGATCACCAGAAACGTGCCGAACATGTAGACTGAGGCGCGTTTGCCGTTGGCGAGCAAATGCCCGAACGACCATAGCGCGAAGCCGATCGACATGGGGTTCCGCAGCCACAGCTTGAGATAGCCCTTGCCGTGGGATGCACCCAAGGAAATGAAGGCGAGCAGCACCAGAAGCATGGTCAGGTGCCGGGTCCAGTCGGCGGGATAGTACAGGAGGTCGGCGGCGCCGGGCCCGGCGCGCGAGGCGAAAAAGCCGCGGATCATGAAGCCGAGGCCCACGAGCGACACCAGCGCGAACGAGCCTTTCCAGGCCTTTTCGCCAAATCTCAGCTTGAGTGCGTCGCGCCTGGCCGGCAGCAGCATCGAGAACAGGTGGAACCCGCCCAACAGGACGATGCCGATTATCATATAAGACATGCCGCGATCCCTGAATTTGGAAACATTCTGGACGCAACGCGAATTCGATGCAAGGCAGCGGTGTACTCACAGCCCTAGCCATGATATTCAGCTGGGGCAGGTTGAGGCCACACCAGGGGAATTCCATGAAGCCAACACTCATTCTCGTCGGCGCGGACAAGGGCGGCGTCGGCAAGACCACGATCGCGCGCGCGCTACTTGACTTTTTCGTTCGCAAGAACGTGCTGACCCGGGCTTTCGATACCGAAAACCCGAGGGGCACGCTGCGCCGGTTCTATCCCAGCACGACGGAGGTGATCGATCTCACCAATGTCGCGCACCAGATGAAGGTGCTGGATACGCTGGAAACCGCCAATGTGCCGTTGACCCTGGTCGATCTCAAGGCCGGCAACCTGACTTACGCTCTCGACCTGTTCGAGCGCATCGGCGTGCTCGAGGCGGCGCGCGGCGGCATGTTCAATCTCGGGCTGTTCCATGTCATCGGCCCGTCGATCACGTCGCTCGACGAGATGGCCGAAATCGGCAAATACATGCAGGGCGTGCAGTATGTGGTGGCCCGCAACTTTATCAACAAAACCAATTTCTTCGAATGGGACCAGACGACGCACAAGAAATATTTCGCGCAGATTCCCAAGGCCCAGGAAATCGACATTCCAAAGCTCAACGAGATGGCTTATGAGCAGGTCGATCTGGCCGGCGTCACCTACAAGGATTTCATCGAGAACCGCGCCGCCGACGGGCAGCCGGGCAAATTCTCCTTCGTACTGCGCGGCTATGTGCGGAAATGGTGCGCCGAGATCGACGAGGAATTCGCCCGCGTCAAGATGGTGCAGGACCTGCTGACCGGCAACCGCGCGCCGCAGCAGAACAACGCGGCTCCCGCCGAAGCCTCCGGATCTTGGCCGTCGCGCCCCTGATCCATATCGTCTGCTCCGACCGGCACCGCAACGGCAAGACGCTCCTCGCCAGGGTGCTGGTCGACTATCTCATGCTCGACGGGCGCGATCCGTTCATCATCGACGCGGATTTTCCAGAGGGCCCCTTGCGCGCCTATTTCCCCGGCCGCACCGCGCTCGTCGATTTCGATCTGATGCCCGGCCGCATGAAGCTGTTCGATACGATCCTGGCGTCCCCCGGCCGCGACTATGTGATCGACCTCCCCGCCACCCAGCGCGAGAATTTCTTCGAAGCCATGGTGACGCTGCGCTTCATCGCCGAGGCGCGCAAGGCGGGCTTCCGCTTCATCGTGCTGTTCCTCGTCGACCGCGACGAGGATTCTCTCAAGCATGCCGACACGGTGGCGCGCGAAGCGAGGCCCGAACTCATGGCCTATGTGCGGAACCAGGAATTGGGCAGCGCGCTGGAGGACGGCGGAGGCCGGTTCGTCCTGACCATGCCGGCGCTCGACCCGGCGCTGAAGGAAATCATCGCCAGCCGCCGCTTCTCGCTCCGCCGCTTCCTCCTGGGCGAAGAAGCCGAAGTGCCGGCGGGGCTGCGCTCGAAGCTAAAGAGTTTTCTCTACGACATGCTGACGGGGTTCAGGGACATGGACCCGGCGATGAGCCTGGCGCGGCTGAAGGGGTGATCACTCTCGAAAAGTTCGGATTGCCGGGAAAGCCGCGAAGCAGAGTTGGGCCGCGAGACCGAGCGCGTGGCTTGGCTGGGCGTAGGCGAGGAGATGCTCGCTGACGCTCCGGCCCATCAGAAATACGCCAACGGCGAGTTCCGCCACAAGAACCAGAGACAAAGCGACAATACCCATCACAAGGCGCGGGGCCACGAGCGGTGGAACCGCGAAACGCCTGACCAGTGCCCCGCAGATCACCCATGACACGCCCAGCATGACGGGCAGTTCGATCAGGACGGCGATCAGCCGGGTTGCTTCATCCGCATCCGCCTGAATGATCACCGTGCGGAGAGCGCCCAAAACAAATCCCACCGCGAACACAGAAGCGAAATAGGCAAGACCGGCAATGACCGGACGGAGATCAAGGGACTGGCGCATGGCCCGCCATCTTCAGAAACGCGGCAATTTCGGCGGCCACCTGATCGTAGCGTCCGGCCAGCATATGGCCGCCGGTGGTGTAGCCCACAAAGCGCGCGCCGGTTATTTTTCCCGCCGTGTATTCGGAATTGGCGTAGGTTCCATAGAGGTCGTCGCGGGCGCTGATGACCAAAGTTGACGCCGTCACCTTGTCGAGTTCGAAGGGTGCCAGGCTGTTGGCCATCGTCGAGTCGTTGAGAATGCCGGGCAAGCGCTCGCTGATCGGCAGGATGTTGCTCATCACGCGATCGACCCTCATCCGGTCGGCCGGGGACGCGGCGGCGATGACTTCGGGCGGGGTGCCAAGGACCGACCCGTAAAGCAGAGACGGCTTCAGTTTCGTGGCCAACCAATAGATAAAATCGGACCCGACGAGCGTCATCAAAGCCTGCTCCTCGCCTGGCGAAAGCTTGGGCACGGTGGGCGCAATATCGGGGGGCCGGTAGGCCAGCGGCACCATCAGGATCAGCGCCTTGCAGCGCTGGGCATGGCTGATGGCGAATTGCAGCGCCGACGGGCCGCCGGCCGAAATTCCCATGATGGCAGCGGTTTCGATGTGAAGGGCATCGAGGAGCGCCGCGTGGGCGTCAGCCTGCGCGGCCACAGACGCGTCCGCCGGCAGCGGCGTCCTCAAATAGCCGAAGCGCGAAACGGCGATCACCCGGTAGCCCCTGGAAAAGGGTTGGGAGAGATCGAGCCCCTGGTCGAAGCCTCCGCCCGCGCCATGCACGACGAGCAGGACCGGTCCCGACCCGGTTTCGGCATATTCGATGGGGCCGCTCCGGGTTTCAACGATCCTGCTGACACTGGCCAACCTGTCGCGTCCGGCAGACAAATCTCGCTGGAAGGCAAGGTAGGTCCACCCACCGGCGACAATCAAAATCAGCGCGAGGACGATAAGAACGGTGTTCCGGGTTTTCATTTCCGTGGTTGTATTGAAGGCACACCGCACCGGCGTCCCTGATCCAGATCAAGTACAAACACAGGGAATCTATGTTCCATTGGTTCTCGACGTTCATAGTGAGGATTTGTTGTGAAGATATCACGTCGATACGTATGGGCTGCGGGATTGGGAGTGGCTGCCGCGGGAGCTGGAGGATACTTGGCCATGTCCGGCGGACCCTCCTATGACGACGCGGTGAATTCCGTCTGGCGGAGACAACCAGCTCCAGCGGATGCGGATTTTGATTTTCTGGTGCGCCACGCCACTCTGGCCGCGAACAGTCACAACACCCAGCCGTGGCTGTTCGGAAAGTCAGCCACGGGCGTGACGATAGAGCCCGATTGGAGCCGGTCGACGCCGGTTGTCGATCCCGACTTCCATCACCTGTTCGCCAGCCTCGGCTGCGCTGCTGAAAATCTGATGCTTGCCGCGTCCGCCGCCGGACGTGGCGCTGCGTTGGCCTTCGACGGTAATGACGGCGGCCGGATCAGCATTGACCTGGCGGGTCAAGCCGCCCGCGATCCCTTGTTTGACGCCATTCCTGATCGCCAATCCACCCGCAGCGACTATGACGGCAAGCCGGTCAGCACCGAGGACTTGGATGCGTTGGTGAAAGCCGCCGCGATTGAGGGCTGCGAGCTGCTCATTATTCCGGAAAAGAACCGGATCGAGCAGGCGCTGGAACTGATTGTCGCCGCAAATACAATACAGGTCGAGGACCCGGCCTTCGCCGCCGAACTCAAATCCTGGCTGCGCTTCAGCGCGGCGAAAGCGATCGCCACGGGAGACGGACTTTACGCCGCCTGCTCCGGCAATCCCACCATGCCGCAATGGCTTGGCAACATGGTGTTCGGCTTCGTCTTCACGCCCGCCAGCGAGAATGACCGCTACGCCAGGCAGATCCGCTCCAGTTCCGGTCTCGCGGTGTTCGTCACCGAAAAGGACGACAGGGAACATTGGATCAAGGCCGGGCGGAGCTATCAGCGTTTCGCGCTCAAGGCGACGGCGCTGGGTCTCCGCCACGCCTTCCTCAACCAGCCGGTCGAAGTGGCCGCCATGCGGCCCGAATTTTCACAATGGCTTGGCATCACCGGAGGGCGGGCCGATCTCATTCTCCGTTACGGCCACGCGCCGCCCATGCCGAAGTCGCTGCGGCGGCCAGTCAAGGACGTGACGATCGCGCTTGCCCCCTGAGCGGCCTACTCCCACTCGATTGTAAACGAGCCAACTATCGCGTTGATTTCGCTAGATTAAAAAATCAAAGAAATCCAAACACCGTTGTTTTTACCGTCAAAAAACACTCAAATCCGAGAGCGCGCCAAACTACGCCGCGGTATCACGACACCGCATCTCATTCGGAGTGATAGCAATCCAGGATAGCCGAAACAATGGCGGCGCCGATCTCCGATGCTGAAGAAAGAGTGAGAGGTCTGAGTAGATTGTTATGATGGGAGATTTGCCGAGGGAGAGTCCTTTGGCTCCCCGTCATGGAGAATGACCTTGGCTCAAGTTCAAATGGGGCGACCGCTGTCCCCTCTCGACATTCAAAGCTTCAATTCACTCGGCCGCGTGATAAGGATGCTGCGCCGAAAGGAACTCAGACTGATCGTACCGCTTGCAGACACCACGATTTACGAAATGGAGCGCCGCGGCGAATTTCCCCGTCGCTTCAATCTTACACTCCGCTGCGTCGTCTGGGATCTCGCGGAGGTGGAAACCTGGATCGAACAGCCCCGCAAGGATTCCGACGCAAGGCTTGTCAGCTTTTCTCTGTCGCCGGACGTACGTCTGCGCCGGACACGTCCGGTCAAATTGCACCCGCAAACTTGACTCAGAGAGGTGGTTGGAAAAAATGCGCCCGATTTAAAAATTACTCTGCTGTCGGCCGCGAGATCAGAGGTTTCATCATCTGTCCCGCCGATCTACAAATCTGCTGGGATTCTTTGCTCAGGATCTCGTCAAGCCCAAGCCATGCACCGCGGGGCTGATGGCAAACACCTAGCCGGTGAACGCTGATGATCGCTCCCGGACGATGGCGATCACCTTGTCTTGCGCCGCTTTAGCGACTTCAGACCGGTCCGCGAAATCGGGCAAGCGCAGTGTGACCGCACGCGCGGCGAGGCGCGCAGCGAGATCGGCGACTGCCACCTCGACGCCGCCGGCCGTCAGACCGATCGTCCGCGCCAGCGCGAGGAAGTCCTGCGCGTTTAGGCGGTCATCCTTGCCGTTGAGCTTCAGAGCCATGCGGTCGCTGCCAAGGCCGGGGAAGACCCGCGTGGTGACTGCGTCATAGAGCGGTGCAAACCGCACCGCCGTGAACGCCTTAGCGCCTACGTCGGCGGTCTTCAGCAGCGCGAGATTCTTCAGGTGCATGTCGCCATCAGCGATCAGCCAGGCGAAGACCGCGCGACGGAAC
>JANNSP010000331.1:0-4238 GCA_031402975.1 Hyphomicrobiales bacterium | reverse complement strand
GCCTGCCGATGGCGCCGCGCGGGGTGCCGCAGATCGAGGTGACGTTCGATTTCGACGCCAACGGCATCGTCAATGTGTCGGCCAAGGACAAGGCGACGAACAAGGAGCAGCAGATCCGCATCCAGGCTTCCGGCGGTCTCTCCGACAAGGAGATCGAGAAGATGGTCAAGGAAGCGGAGGCCAATGCCAGCGAGGACAAGAAGCGCCGGGAACTGGTCGAGGCTAAAAACCATGCCGAGGCGCTGATCCACTCGACCGGCAAGACCATGACCGAGCTTGGCGACAAGATCTCGGCCGCCGACAAGTCGGCCGTCGAGGCGGCCATCGCCGATCTGAGACCGGACATGGAAGGCGACGATACCGAAGCCATCAAGGCCAAGACAAATACCCTGGCCCAGGCCGCGATGAAGCTTGGCGAGGCGCTCTACAAGTCGCAGCAGGGGCAGCCCGGCGGCGACGAAGGCGGCCCGGCCGGTTCCGGTCCGCAGCCCGATGAAGATGTCGTCGACGCGGACTTCACGGAAGTGAAGGACGACGACAAGAAAGCGTAGCGTAGCATGATGGCAGGATCCTCATCCTTTGGGTTCACGCCCGGGGATGAGGTCTGCTATAGGCGCTTCATCAACCGCCTACGGTGACACCAATATATGGCCAAGCGTGACTATTATGAAACTCTCGGCGTCGGCAGGACCGTCGACGAGAAGGAGCTGAAAGCCGCCTATCGCAAAATGGCGAAGCAGTTCCACCCGGATGCCAATCCGGGCGACAAGACCGTCGAGCACAAGTTCAAGGAAATCACCGAAGCCTACGATGTCCTCAAGGACCCGCAGAAGAAGGCGGCCTATGACAGGTTCGGCCACCAGGCTTTCGAAGGCGGCATGGCGGGTGCGGGACACGGCGGAGGCGCTGGATTCGGGCCCGAATTCACCTCCTCGATGTCGGACATTTTCGAAGATCTGTTCGGCGATTTCATGGGCGGCCAGCGCGGCCGGGGCCAGGGTGGCGGACGTGGCCGTGGAGCATCGGCCGCGGCGCGCGGCGCCGATCTCCGCTACAACATGGACATCGCGCTGACCGAGGCGTTCACCGGCAAGACGGCGCAGATCCGGGTGCCGTCGTCGGTGGTCTGCGAGACCTGTACGGGATCGGGCGCGAAGCCTGGAACCCATCCGAAATCTTGCGGGACGTGCGGCGGGGTTGGCGCGGTCAGATCGCAATCAGGGTTCTTCACGGTCGAGCGCACCTGTCCCACTTGCCAGGGCCGGGGCCAGGTCATCTCCGACCCTTGCGCATCCTGCGGCGGACAGGGCCGGGTCACGCGCGAGCGCACGCTGTCGGTAAATATCCCGGCGGGCGTTGAAGACGGCACGCGGATCAGGCTTGCCAATGAAGGCGAAGCCGGACTGCGCGGCGGCCCCTCGGGCGATCTCTATATTTTCCTCTCGGTGCGCCCTCACGAATTTTTTCAGCGCGACGGCGCCGACCTGTTCTGCAAGGTTCCGGTATCGATGACGGCCGCATCGCTTGGCGGTGAAATCGAGGTTCCGACCATCGATGGCAAGAAAGCCAGGGTTGCGGTTCCGGATGGAACCCAGACCGGCAAGCAGTTCCGTTTGCGTGGCAAGGGCATGCCGGTGCTGCGGTCGGCGCAGCATGCCGGTGCTGCGGTCGGCGCAGCATGGCGACATGTATATCCAGGTGTCGGTCGAAACGCCGGTCAACCTGACAAGGCGCCAGCGCGACCTGCTCAAGGATTTCGAGAAGGAAGCCCGCAACAATTCGCCCGAATCGGAAGGCTTCTTCGCCAAAGCGAAGGCCTTTTGGGAAGGATTTGGAGGATAGCCGTGACCAAGGGATACTGGATCGCTCGCGTTACGGTCACCGATCCTGACCAGTACAAACTTTATGCCGAAGCAGCTCCCGAGGTCTTCAAGCAATATGGCGCGCGGTATCTGGCGCGGGGAGGCAAGTTTCAGCAGATGGAAGGGGATGAGCGGCCGCGCAATGTGGTGATCGAGTTTCCGTCGCTGCAGGCGGCCATCGATTGCTACAATTCGCCCGAATATCAGATGGCAAAGCTCAAACGGAAAGATGCAGGGATCGCTGAAATCGTCCTCGTCGAAGGCGTGTAGTCAGCTCCACAGGTCGAACAGACTGAGCTTGCCCAGGGACGGCAGCATGATGGCGAGATCACCCGGATCGGCTCCGATCGCCGTTCCGAAAATCTGAAGCTCGATCCCTTCCTTGATGGCGACGGTCAAACCGAAATAGCCGCCCAGTGAGAGGGCATAACCTGTCCCGCTCGCGGCTCGGGCAAAGGAAAGGCCCGGGCCCAGATAATCCTTGCCGATGGCGACCGGCGGAAGCTCCGCGTTAAACCCGTCGGTATGACGCACGACCCAGGCGACAAAACTGTTTGAATTGGGGCCGGGCCAGACGGCGTAGCTCCCACGCGCCTGGTAGGGATAGCGGGCGATCGACTTTTCAATCCGCGGTATGAGTTTTTCCGCCTCCGCCCCCGACAGTGAATAAACGATATAGGGCCGGTTGCCATACCAGTAGGCATCGGCGGGATAGGCATCGCGCCGCACCGGATTGCCCCAGCCAACGACATCATAACGGGTCCAGTGATCCGCGCCGGAGGGTTTGAGGACGAGGGCCATATGTTCGGCGAAGATCGACTTCCAGCGGCCAGTGCGGGCGGCAAGGATCAAGACCCGGGCGTCCGGCACGGTGTCCGCCTCGGGCAGAAGACCGGCAGAAGACCAATTGGCGCTGCGCCAGCCCTCGGGCCAGCCTCGCCCATAGGCCAGGACGGCGCCGGCCATGATCGGCACGACAATCGCGACCAGGAGAAACCACGTGCATATGCGAAGCAGACGACGCATCTGGCCATCCCTGCACTGCGATACTGTCGCCAATAGGGCGCTTTTCATTGCGAGGCACCGTTGCTATGACGCATTTTCGACTGGGGGACTGAAATGAAGCTTGCAATCGCCGGAGCCGCCGGCCGCATGGGCCGCGTCCTGACCCGCATGGTTCACGAGACCGAAGGGCTGGAAATCGCCGGCGGGCTGGAAACGAAAGAATCACCCCACAGCGGGGCGGATATGGGCGAGCTTGCCGGGATCGGCCGCCTCGGTGTCGTCATCACCAGCGACCCCCTCGAACTGTTCACCCGGATCGACGGCATCATCGACTTCACGGTACCGCCCGCGACGATTGCGCTCAGCGAACTCGCGGCTCAGGCCCGGATCGTCCATGTCATCGGCACGACGGGGATAGATGAAGCGGGAGAAGCCAGGATCAAGGCGGCGGCGCGCCATGCCCGGATCGTCAAATCGGGCAATATGAGTCTGGGGGTCAATCTGCTGGCCGCCCTTGTGCGGAAAGCCGCTGCTGCATTGGGGGAGGATTTCGACATCGAGATTGTCGAAATGCACCATCGGCACAAGATCGACGCGCCTTCGGGCACGGCCTTGCTCTTGGGCCAGGCGGCGGCGGCCGGCCGAGGCATCGAGATGAAATCGCATTCGATCCGCGGCCGGGATGGCCATACCGGTGTCAGGACACGCGGTGATATCGGTTTTGCTGCGTTGCGCGGCGGATCGGTTGTGGGCGAGCATACCGTGATGTTCGCTGGGCCTTCCGAGCGGATCGAGTTTACACACAGGGCGGAAAGCCGCGAGATATTCGCCCGGGGCGCCGTCCGGGCAGCAGCTTGGGCGATGGATCGCAAGCCCGGGCTTTATTCGATGGCTGATGTATTGGGGATGGACTGACATGGATCGACTATTGGTGCTGGTGCGCCATGGACAGAGCGAGTGGAACCTCAAGAATCTGTTCACCGGCTGGAAGGATGTCGATCTGTCGGAAAAGGGAGTAGGCGAAGCCCGGGCCGCCGGCCGGTTGCTGAAGGCCAGGGGCCTCAGCTTCGACATTGCCTTCACCAGTGCCCTGGTACGCGCGCAAGATACACTCAGGCTCATTCTCGAGGAACTGGGGCAGACCGGCCTTGCGGAACATCGGGATCAGGCCCTCAACGAGCGCGACTATGGCGACCTGACCGGGCTCAACAAGGACGACGCCCGCAAGAAATGGGGCGAGGAGCAGGTGCTGATCTGGCGCAGGTCTTTCAATGTCGCCCCTCCCGGCGGTGAAAGTCTTCGCGATACGCTGGCCAGGGCGCTGCCCTATTACATGAAGCATATCCAGCCCGAGGTCCTGTCGGGCCGGCG
>JANNSP010000330.1:0-5936 GCA_031402975.1 Hyphomicrobiales bacterium | reverse complement strand
GGCGCACCAGCCTTCGTCTTGAAGGTCAGTGTGGAAGGAGTTGCGGGTGTGCCGGCGCTGCTCTTGAAGTTCGTCTGGGTCGCGTTGTTGATGCCCAAGGTGTAGGCGCGGTCGATACGCTCGACGATGTCGTGGCGCGCGCCGGGGAACTGATCGCGGCGCATGGCTTCTCGACCATCAAGTACAAGGGTGGCGTCAAGACCCCGGCGGAGGAGATCGACATTCTGCGGGCGCTTCGGGGGCACTTTCCGCAGGCGCTCCTGCGCTACGATCCGCAGGCGCTCTATTCGCCGGCGACCGCCATCCGCATCGGCTTGGCGATCGAACCCTTGGGGCTCGAATATTACGAAGACCCGTGCTGGGGCAATGTCGCCATGGCGCGGGTCCGCGAACGGGTGCGCATTCCCTTCGCCACCAACATGTGCATCATCGACATCGACAGCGCCGCCCAGGGCATCATGCTGCAATCGGCCGACGTGATCCTCGGCGACATTTTCGAATGGGGCGGCTTCACCGCCATGGTCAAGCTCAAGGCGGCGTGCGAAATGTTCCAGATCAACCTCAACTATCACAGCGCCGGCGAACTCGGCATCGCCACCGCCGCCTATCTGCACATGGCGGCGGCGACGCCGTCACTCCCGCACGCGCTCGACACGCATGCGACCGAACTCGCGGGCGACATCGTCAAGCCGGGCGTCATCGGTTTGAACGCCCACGGCACCATGGTTGTGCCGCAAGGGCCTGGCCTCGGTATTGAAATCGACGAGGAGCTTTTCGCGGTGGCGGCGGAAGCCCATCTCCGTGGCGGCGACAAAAGCGTGTTCGCCGAGGATGAGGCGCGCCTGGGAACGATCCCCAGGAAATCGATGCTGTAGCAATGAAAGGCGCGATTGCCGGGTTCCTACTCCCAGAACACCCCGGCGCGCGTGAACTTTTTCCATGATTTGCCGAGGCTCTTGTCGGCGGCGGGCGCCCCGCGCGCATACCAGCCGAGCAGGAAATCCGTGGCCGGCCGGTCGCAGAGGACGGGGTCCGCCAGAAGCCGCCGCGCCGTCACCTCGTCATTGTGGATGCCGAGCAGCTCCTGCAGTCCGGAAACCGTCCCGGCATAAGCCTTGCGCGCTCTTCTCCGGCCGAACAGGCCGCCCAGGAATTCGATGGCATAGCGCAGATTCTTCAATGTGATGCGCAAGTCATGGCGGGCCTCGTCCGGGATCGCGGGGAGTCCACGCCCGCGTTCGAGCCCGCGGCGGTGAAGCTTGTTCAGCGCTTTTCGGGCGAACCGCCTCGACCCCACGGCGGACGCCGTGCCGCGCCAGCCGCGCGCCACCAGGAACGACTGGACCTTGAGCACGAAAAGCGTGGCAGCTTTGTCCTCGATCAGCGCCCGCGCCTGCCCATAGGCGGATTGCCGGCGTTCCTCCAGGGTTCCCAGCAAGTCCGCGCACTGCTCCCGGTGCTCCGCCCCCGGGCCCTGTTCGATGCTGGCGCGGAACGCGTCACAATCGCGCGCCGGTCCAAGGCCCGACGCGATCCGCTTGGCGTCTTCGCGCAGGTTCTCGCAAGCGGGCTGCGGCAGTACGCCAGCGAACATCCTGAGGGCGCTCCGCAGGCGCCTTAGCGCCACGCGAAGCTGATGGATGGCGTCGGGCTCGTCGTGCTCGCGCAAAGCTCCCCAGTTCGCCACGAAATGGCTGAGCGTGCTGGCAACGATCGTATGAATCGCGTCGTCCAGCGTTGCCTTGCGATCGAGTTCGACCGGCGCGGCCTTGACCGCATCGGCCGCTTCGTTCAGCGCCAGGCGGAAGCCCTTCTCGCTCTTGCTCGTGAAGTCGAGCGCCAGCGGCAGTTCGGCCACGAGCCGCGCCGCGAGATCGAGAACATCGCCAACCTCGCCGGTCTTGAGTTCCAGCTCGACTTCGAACAGCGGCAGTGTCCGCTCGCCAGCGACAATGACGCCATCGTCGAGCGCCACTTCGATCGTGGAGTTGCCCTGGCGGACCAGCACGGTCCGCCGCTTGGTGCGGATTTCGAACCGGGCTTCCAGGTCCTCGCCACCGGCAGCCTTCGTCAGCCAGGCCGCGGTATCGGCGTCGAACAGGTGCGGATCGGGTTCGCCCCGTGGCGAGCGGACCTCGATTTCGGTGCGCCGGAAGGGATTGCCCGCGTCGGCGCGAAGCGATTTGAGGCCGATGAGGGCAATGGCGCGAGGCCGCCGCCGCAGCCTGAGCACGATACCGTTCTTCCGCAGACCGCCCGCGCCCGTGTCGTAATAGATCGTCCGGAGGCTCAAGGTCCGTGGCGGAGTGGCTGCCGCAAGCAGTGGCGAGGCCAGCACGCGCTCAAGCCCGGCGCGATCCGTCCTGAACTTGATTTCGATCTCGTGGCCCTTGGACGAAACCGGCTTCCCTCCTGCTGTAAGTTTTGGCATCGTCCGTCCCCTTCGCGCCATATCGTTGGCGATGCGCCGGGAGTCAAGCCGGGCAGGTGTCCGGTGACGGACCGGGATCAATTCAAATCGAATTATCGGGTTTAGAAGTTGTTTATCTTTTTTTCCTAGGTTCAACCGAAGATTTTAGTCTAAACAGTTTACACCCATAGGTAAGCCGCCATGCCAGAACTGTCCCCCGTCTCCCCCCAAAACCTCCGTATCGCACTGCTCGACGACGATGACCTGTACCGGCAATATGTGACGGGCCTCCTGGCCGGACACGCTGGGCTATCGGTGCGTCAATGCGCCAATGGCGCCGCTTTGCTGGTTCTCCTCGAAACCGACTCGATCGACTGCATCCTCGTCGATCAGGATCTGGGTGCTGAATCGGGCCTTGAGACTGCCGGCCAGATTCAGCGGAAATACCCTAGCCCCCCGCCCCTCATCATGCTCACCGGCGACGGCGACGAGCGCCTGGTGGCCAAGGCTTTCCGGGCCGGCTTCAGCGATTATGTCTCCAAACGCAATCTCCAGTCCGCCGAGCTTTTGTCCTCGATCCGCCAGGCCGTCGAACGGAACCTGAAACTCAAGACCCAGAAGGAAGCCCAGGACCGGCTCGACCGTCTGTCGGCCTTCGATCCAATCACCGGGCTGTTCGCCCGCCACTATATTCTCGAAAGCCTGAACGAGCGGCTGGCCAGCGCCACGCGGCGGGCGGGCGGCCAGGCGCTGATCCTGGCGAGGCTGGGCAAGCTGAACGGCATCCGCGACCAGTTCGGCCATGCCGTCGGCGACCGCGCACTTCGGGCCTTCGCCATTCGCCTGCAGAAAGCCGCCCGGCGCGACGATCTGGTGGGCCGCTATGGCTCGGACAGTTTTCTCTATCTGGTCGACGGCGAGCCCGGCGCCGGCATCGTCGCCGCGATCTGCGGTCAACTGGTGGAGGAGCTGAATTTCGAGGCCAGTTTCGACCGGTTGCGGTTGCGCCTTACATCGACGCTGGCGGTCGCCGCCTACCCCGCCGACGGCAGTTCCGCCGAGGCGCTGCTACAGATGGCCGAGCGCCGGCTGGGTGCTGCGGGCGCTTTCGATCCCCACCCCGAGCCGCTTCCGGAACCGGGCATCTCCCAGGAATTACCGTCGCGGCAGGCGGCGGTCTCGTCGCCCTATTCACGCGTGGCCGATCTCCGCGGCGAGCGCCGCCAGCGCGTGCTGAAGCGCGGCCAGATCGTCCTGCCGGAGCGCCGCGCCGTCATCGACTGCACCATCCGCGACGTCTCGAGCAAGGGCGCCCGGCTCAGCGTCGAACACTATTTTGCACCCCTGGACGAGTTCGACCTGCGCTTCCTGGCCACCGGCACCAATCGTCCGGCCAAGACCCGCTGGCAGATCGGCGGCAATGTGGGCGTGGAATTCATCGCGGCCTGAGGTGTTTCCGCGACATCACGCGCTGCCGATCAGGATGCCGGTGAGAAATACCAGGAAGCCACCGACCGCGATCTGGAAGGCGGCCTTGAGAAACGGCGTATCCATATATTTGTAGCGGATCCACGAAATCGCCCAGAGCTCGATGAAGACGATGACAATGGCGATCCAGGTGGCGAGCCAGAAATCCGGAATGAGATAGGGCAGGGTATGGCCGAGCCCGCCCACCGCCGTCATGACACCCGCTGCGGTGCCCCGGATCAGCGGATGCCCGCGTCCGGTGAGCTTGCCATCGTCCGAGAGACCCTCCGCCAATCCCATGGAAATGCCGGCACCGGCCGAGGCCGCCATGCCGACGAGAAATGTCTCCCAGGTACTGCCGGTGGCGAAGGCGGCGGCGAACAGCGGAGCGAGCGTCGACACCGACCCGTCCATCAATCCGACCAGGCCCGGCTGGATCACTTGCAGGAGGAACAGCCGCCGCTTGGCCTCGCCCTCCTCGATCTTGGCGTCCGCCGTCAAATGCTTGTCGCCGAGACGCCCGGCGAGCGATTCGTGACCCTTCTCGGCCTCGGCCAGGGTTTCGAGCAGCTTCTTCACCTTGGGATCGGACGATCGCTCGGCCGCCTGCCGGTAGAACCGGTAGTTTTCCAGCTCGATCACTTCGGCGCGCTGGCGCATCGCCTCGATATTGAGCTTGCCGATGGTCCAGGCCGGCTTGTGCTTGACGAAGCCAAGCACCTCGTTGCGCCGGATGAGGGGGATGAAATCACCGAACTTCGATTGGTAAAGTTCGGTCAAGGCGCGGCGGTGCTGATGCTCTTCCTCCGCCATTTCCATATAGACCTTGGCGGTGGCGGGATAGGTTTCCATCAGCGAATGGGCAAACCCGGCATAGGCGCGCGCGTCATCGTCTTCGCTCGAAATGGCCAGCGCCAGGATTTCCTGTTCGGTAAGATCGGAGAAACTTTTCACGATCCCTCTTGGGATTGGTTAATGGGCGTTTACTTTAGAATGGTTCAAAATCTCGGTCCACCATAAAACCCGCAGCTTTTCCTGAACCTGCCTTTAACGCCCCGGCTTTAGCGTGGTCCCGCGCCAAGTGGGAGAGCGCCTGCGATGGGCCTTGCTTTAACCGATAGGAGACCGGTGCAGTTCGCTTTCGCGCGGCTGGCGGCCTATGGAGAGGCTCTTGCCAGGGGTCTGCGCGCCCATTCCCTCCTCTACGGACTGGCGCTCCTGACTTATGCGGTTGCGGCGGCCGAGGATTTGTGGCTCGGACTGCCGCTCGATCTGGGCCTTGTCGGACTGGTCACCGGAACGACCCTGGCCTTCCTCTTTCTGATGATTTTCCTCTGGCTCGCCGGAGACTCTGCGAGGCTCTGGTATACCGGATACAAGGGCAGCCCGTTCCTGGCGCTGAAGTCAAGATTGTTCGACGACATTCTGGCGCCCGAACGGGTGTCGAACACCATCCACGCCTTTCTGGTCAACGGCATCTTCTTCGTGGGTTTCCTCGGGATCAAGAAGGCCATCCCGTCGGCCGTGCCGTTCTCCTGGGACTTGACCTTCATGAAGATGGACCGGGTGCTGCATTTCGGCCTGCTGCCACATGAGTGGCTGGCGCCAATCTTCAGTTCCCCGCTCGCCATCTTCATTGTCAATGTAAACTACAATCTGTGGTTCGTGGTCCTGCTCGCCTGTTTCTTCTGGCAGGGGTTCGCTGCCCGCGACAACCCGTTGCGCCAAAAGTTCCTGCTGGCCTATCTCCTGAGCTGGTTCATCGGAACTTGCGTTCTGGGCACGATCTTTTCCTCGGCCGGCCCCTGCTTCTACGGTTTTGTCGAACCGGGCCCCAATCCCTATGCCGGCCTGATGGCCTCGCTCGCCTCCGCCAACGAACTCTATCCGGTCTGGGCGGTACCGACCCAGGCCACACTGTGGCAGAGCCATCTGGCGGGACATGGCGAAATCGAGGGCGTCTCGGCCATGCCGTCGATGCATGTGGCGACGACCATTCTTTTCATCCTGCTGGGCTTCGCATCGGGAAAGCGCTGGCTCGGCTGGTTCTTCGTTGCCT
>JANNSP010000329.1:0-3106 GCA_031402975.1 Hyphomicrobiales bacterium | reverse complement strand
CGCCGAAATCGCGCGCCGCCCTGGCATCGAGCGGGGTATCGGCATTGGCCCGGACCTTCATGCGGCGGGCGGCGTCGGCCCATTCCATCAGCGTGGCGAAATCGCCCGACAGCTCGGGCAGAATGGTCGCAACCTCCCCTTTCATCACCTGGCCGGTCGAGCCGTCGATGGTGATGGTGGCGCCTTTTTTCAGGGTGACGCCGAGAGCGCTCATGGTGCCCGCCTTGTAGTCGACGCGGATCGAGCCCGCGCCCGACACGCAAGGCTTGCCCATGCCGCGCGCCACGACGGCGGCGTGGGACGTCATGCCGCCCCTGGTCGTCAGGATGCCCTCGGCGGCGTGCATGCCGTGGATATCCTCGGGGCTGGTTTCGATCCGGACCAGGATCACCTTGCGGTTCATCGATTTGAGGCGCTCGGCCTCGGCCGAATCGAAGACGATCTCGCCTGACGCAGCACCTGGCGAGGCCGGAAGCCCGGTCGCCATGATGTCGCGGGTGGCCTTGGGATCGAGCGTCGGATGGAGAAGCTGGTCGAGCGAGGCGGGATCGATGCGGAGGATCGCTTCCTCGCGGCTGATCAGGCCCTCATTCGCCATGTCGACGGCGATGCGGATGGCGGCCTTGGCGGTGCGCTTGCCGCTCCGCGTCTGGAGCATCCAGAGGCGCCCCTCCTGGATGGTGAATTCGAGGTCCTGCATGTCGCGGTAGTGGCGCTCGAGCCGGTCGAAGGTGGCGCTGAGCTCGGCGAAGGTTTCGGGCATCAGGGCTTCGAGCGAGGGGTCCGAGGAGCCCGCTCCGAGCCTCGCCGTCTCGGTGATGTTCTGCGGCGTGCGGATGCCGGCCACCACGTCTTCGCCTTGCGCGTTGACCAGGAACTCGCCGTAGAGCGCCTTCTCGCCAGTCGAGGGATTGCGGGTGAAGGCGACGCCGGTGGCCGAACTGTCGCCCATGTTGCCGAACACCATGGCCTGGATATTGACCGCGGTGCCCCAGTCCTCGGGAATTTGATTGAGCCTGCGGTAGGTGATGGCGCGGGCCGACATCCACGACTTGAAGACCGCACCCACCGCCCCCCACAACTGCTGGTTCACGTCTTGCGGGAAGGGATTACCGGTATGGGCCTCGACCGTCTCCTTGTAGCGCCCGAGGAGCGTCACCCACTCCTCCGCCGTGATCTCGGTATCGAGCAAATAGGACTTCTCGTCCTTGAAGCCGCCGAGAATATCCTCGAATTCGGCGTGCTCGACGCCCAGCACCACATCCGCATACATCGAGACAAAGCGCCGGTAGCTGTCATAGGCGAAGCGCCGGTCGCCGGAATGGCGGGCCAGACCCTCGACCGTTTCGTCGTTGAGACCCAAATTGAGCACCGTGTCCATCATGCCCGGCATCGAGGCCTGGGCGCCGGAGCGGACCGACACCAGCAAGGGTTTCGCGGCATCGCCGAAGCCCGCGCCGACGATCTGGGCTACCTCGGAGAGTGCCTCGCTGACTTGCCGCGCGAGACCCTCCGGATACTGATTATGGTTGCCGTAGAAGGCGGTGCAGACGCCAGTGGTGATGGTGAAGCCGGGCGGCACCGGCAGGCCGAGATTGGCCATCTCGGCGAGGTTGGCGCCCTTGCCGCCGAGCAGCGCCTTCATTGCAGCACCGCCCTCGGCCTTGCCGCCGCCGAAGCGGTAAACGTATTTCTCAGTCATGCGCGCACCCCAAAAGCCGGCGTCTGCTTGCGGCGCCCCATGAGCAGCCAGACGGCGATAGCCATATTCACCAGGTTGAAGGCGATGCCGTTGAGGAACGCCGCCCGGTAGGAGCCGGTCAGATCGTAGATTTCCCCCGACAGCCAGCCGCCGAGCGCCATGCCGACCACCGTCGCGGTGAGGACGAGGCTGATGCGGGTTCCCGCCTCGCGCGCCGGATAGTGATCGCGGATGATGAGCGCGTAGCTCGGCACGATGCCGCCCTGTGACAGGCCGAACAGCGCCGATACGACATAGAGGGAGGCCAGGCCGTCGAAGGGCAGATAGAACAGCAGAGCGAGTGTCTGGAGCATCGAACCGATGATGAGGGTCGCAACACCGCCGATCCGGTCGGCGACGAGGCCGGAGGCAAGCCGGCTCACCACGCCGAAGGCCAGCATCAGCGCCAGCATCTCGGCGCCCCGCGCCGGACCGTAACCCAGGTCGGCGCAATAGGCGACGATATGAACCTGCGGCATCGCCATGGCGACGCAACAGGAGATCCCGGCCACGATAAGGAGGGGCTGAAGATAGCGGGGTTTGGGCAGGAGGCCACTGCCCGCGGGCTTGCCGGCGGGGCTCGCGTCGTCGGTGAACACCGGCCGCTGTTTCAGCAACAGCGCCAGGGGAATCATGGTAACGGCGCACAGCACGCCGATGACGAGATAGCTCGGGCGCCAGCCATAGGCATCGACGGCGCGTTGCAGGAAGGGCGGCCAGATGGCGCCGGCGAAATAATTTCCCGAGGCGACGACAGCAACCGCGATGCCGCGGCGCCTCAAGAACCATTGCGACACATCGGCGACGAGCGGCCCGAAGATGACGGAACTGCCAAGCATGCCGATCAGCAGTGCCTGGATCAGGACGAACTGCCAGAAGCCGCTGGAGAGGCCGGCCAGGATGAAACCCCCGCCCAGCATGGCGGAGCCGAAGACCAAGGGAGTGGTGATGCCGAAGCGGTCGGCGGCGCGGCCCATCAACAAGCCGCCCACCGCGAAGCCGATGGTGGTGGCGGTATAGGGGATCGAGGCGGCGCTGCGGTCGATCGCGAATTCGGCCTGGATCGCCGGGAGCACGACGACCGCCGACCACAGTCCGATACCGCCGATGGTGGCGAGGGCGAGGGACACGAGAAGCCTTGTCCAGGCGTAGGGGGAATCGGGGGCGTGGGGGGAGGTCATGCTCGCTCCCTAGCCTAGCGTGACAGTGGGGTCAAAACTCGCCCTTCCCCCCTCGCGGGGGAAGGTGGATCGCGCCTTTGGCGCGAGACGGATGAGGGGGCGGTTCAACGAGTTAATTCGGACAGTTTGACTCGCGGCGCCGCCCCCTCATCCGGCGCTACGCGCCACCTTCCCCCGCGAGGGG
>JANNSP010000328.1:0-12970 GCA_031402975.1 Hyphomicrobiales bacterium | reverse complement strand
GCCATAAGTCGATTTCATCATGCCCGGTTCGAAGCAGGCCTGGCCAATGGTCGCGGCCTGCTGGTCGCCGGCCACTCCGGTGATCGGAATCGCCGCGCCCAATAGCGTGGTCACGCCGTAGTCGGCGGCGCAGTCCTTCACTTCGGGCAAGATGGCGCGAGGAATATCGAGGAGCCCCAGGAGTTCGTCGTCCCAGGTGCCGTCATGGATATTGTAGAGGAGGGTGCGTGACGCATTGGTGGCGTCGGTTGAATGGACTTTTCCGCCGGTGAGACGCCAGATCAGGAAACTATCGATGGTGCCGAAACAAAGATCGCCGCGTTCGGCTTTGGCGCGGGCGCCCTTTACGTGGTCGAGCAGCCAGGCGATCTTCGTTCCCGAGAAATAGGGATCGAGCAGAAGTCCGGTCTTCGCTTTGAAAATCGGCTCGTGGCCGTCGGCCTTCAGACTCGCACAGAGATCGGCGGTGCGCCGGTCCTGCCAGACGATGGCGCGGTGAATGGGCTTGCCGGTCTTGCGGTCCCATATCACCACGGTTTCGCGCTGGTTGGTGATGCCGAGGCAGCGGATGTCGGCGGCCTTCGCCCGGGCCTTCCGCAGCGCTCCCCGGCAGGTCGCCAGCACGGTCTTCCAGATGTCCTCCGGATCATGCTCGACCCAGCCGGATGCCGGGAAATACTGGCGGAACTCCATCTGACTCGAAGCCAGCGGGCGGAGCCTGGTGTCGAACAGCATGACGCGGGTGGACGTCGTGCCCTGATCGATCGCGAGGATCATCCCACTCATTCTCCGGCGCTCACGCGATCGAGCGTCCCCGGCTGCGGCGCCATGTAAGCGCGAAACGCCGCCTGCTCCGCGTGGCTCAGATGCAGCCCCAGTTTCGAGCGGCGCCACAGGATGTCATCGGCGGTCATCGCCCATTCGCGCGATTTCAGATAATCGATCTCGCGCTCCGACAATGGTCCGAAACTCTGACCGAGATCTCCGGCAAAGCGGGCGCCGTCCAGCATGTTATCCGCTTCCGTGCCGTAGGCGCGGAACAGGCGGGTGACGGTGCGCGAATTGAGGAACGAGTATTTGCGCTGCAACTCGCCGATCAGCGCCGCGGCCTGGTCATAGGCGAAATCGCCGCCGGGCAGCGCCGCCGACGCCGTCCATGATTTGCCGGCCTTGGGGAAATAAGACTGCAGCTTTTCCATCACGGCTTCGGCGAGAGTGCGAAACGTGGTGATCTTGCCGCCGAACACCGAGAGCAAGGGAGCGGCGCCGTCGCTTGCATCGAGTTTCAGCACGTAGTTGCGGGTTGCTTCCTGGGCCGTGCTGGCGCCGTCGTCATAGAGCGGCCGGATTCCCGAATACGACCATCTCACCTGGCCGCGGCTCACCGGCTTGCGGAAATATTCGCTTACCGCAGACAGAAGATAATCGATTTCCGTCTCGGATATTTGTGGCTTCTCCGGCGGACCGGCATAGTCCTCGTCGGTGGTGCCGATCAAAGTGAAATTCTGCTCGTAGGGGATGGCAAAGCAGATGCGGCCGTCGGCATTCTGGAAAATGTAGCAGCGGTCGTGATCGTACAGCTTGTCCACCACGACATGGCTGCCCTTCACCAGCCTGATCCGGTCGGGCGCATTGTTGCCGATGACATGGCCGAGGACCTCGCTCACCCATGGTCCGGCCGCGTTGACCAGTACCCGCGCCTCGACCTTCTCTTCGCCGCCGGCGCTGTCGAGCGTGATGGTCCAAACGCCACCGCCGCGATGGGCGGAGCGGCAGCGGGTTCGCGTGCGGATATCGGCGCCGCGGTTGGCAGCATCCCTGGCATTGAGCACGACGAGGCGGGCATCCTCGACCCAGCAATCGGAATATTCATAGCCCCGGGTGAAGTCCGGCCGGAGCGGCCCGCCGGTGACATCGGTGCGGAGATCGACGCTGCGGGTCGGCGGCAAAATCTTTCGTCCGCCCAGATGGTCGTAAAGGAAGAGGCCCAGGCGGATCAGCGGCCAGGGCCGCAGACCCTGGTGATGCGGCAGGACGAAACGCAGGGGCCAGATGATATGGGGAGCGGCGCGCAGCAGCACCTCGCGTTCGATCAGGGCTTCGCGCACCAGGCGAAACTCGTAGTGCTCGAGATAGCGCAGTCCGCCATGGATGAGCTTGGTCGAAGCCGACGACGTGCCCTCCGCCAGATCGCCCTGTTCCGCCAGCATGACGCTCAAGCCGCGGCCCGCCGCATCGCGCGCGATGCCGCAGCCATTGACCCCGCCGCCGATCACAAACAGGTCATGGATCATGCGGCATCCGCCGAATACTCGCTGTCGAGGGGACCGGCGATTTCAAGCTGCACGCCGTTGTGGCGGCAGATATCGATGATCGGTTCGGGCGGCGGCCGGTCGGTGACGAAAATGTCGACTTCCTTCAAGTGCGCGATCCGGACCGGCGCCGAGCGCGAGAACTTCATGCCGTCCGACACCAGCATGACCGTGCGCGCGTTGGTGAGAATGGCCTGCGCGGCGCGCACCTCGCGGTAGTCGAAATCGAGCATGGCGCCATCTTCGTCGATTGCCGAGACGCCCATCACCGCGAGATCGACCTTGAACTGGCCGATGAAATCGGCCGCCGCCTCGCCGACGATCCCGCCATCGGAGCGGCGCAGGACGCCACCCGCCACGATGACATCTATTTTCGGGCACGGCATGAGGGTCGAGGCCACGTGAATGTTGTTGGTGATGACCAGGAGCCCCTCGTGATGGACCAGGGCGCGGGCCACCTCCTCGGTGGTCGTCCCGATATTGATGAACAGCGAGCAGTTGTTGGGAATGAGCGAGGCGGCCCTGAGGCCAATCACCTGCTTTTCGCGCGCCGCGATGATCCGTCTTGCCTCGTAGGCGACATTCTCGACGCCCGACGACAGCATGGCGCCGCCATGGGTGCGGGCGAGGAACCGGCCGTCGCAGAGTTCGTTCAGATCGCGCCTTATGGTCTGCGGCGTCACGTCGAAACGCCCCGCCAGATCGTCGACCTGCACCGTGCCGAGCTGGCGTGCGATGGTCATGATCTGATGCTGGCGCGGACTGAGCGCGGTCATGGCGTCGGTGTTCCTGTTTAGAGCCATGTTTTCATTTTTTTTCGCAGTTGGCAAGAAAAACACCAAAATATTTTCGTTCTGGGCCATTGACGTTCGTTTTTTTTCGTTTGATAGTAATGCTAGGCTCCAGAAGGGTGCCACCATCGATAGGGAGGATTTTCTCGATGAAAAGGATGCTTTTCGCGACGGCAGCCGCCGTTGCGCTCATCGCTTCTGCCGGTCCGGGATTGGCGGACATGGCGGCGGCCCAGAAATGGATCGACAGCGAATTCCAGCCTTCGACCCTGTCGAAGGAGGATCAGCTCAAGGAAATGGAATGGTTCGTCAAGGCGGCGGAACCGTTCAAGGGCATGGAAATCAATGCGCTCTCGGAGGGCATTCCCACCCATACCTATGAGTCGACCGTGCTCACCAAGGCCTTCGAGGAAATCACCGGCATCAAGGTCAATCACCAGATCCTGGGCGAAGGTGAAGTCGTGCAGGCGGTGCAGACCCAGATGCAGACCAACCGCAACCTCTATGACATCTATGTCAACGACTCGGACCTGATCGGCACGCATTCGCGTCTGCAGCAGGCGGTGAACCTCACCGACTGGATGGCGGGCGAAGGCAAGGATGTGACCAATCCGGGCCTCGACCTCGACGATTTCATCGGCAAGCAGTTCACCACAGGGCCCGACGGCAAGCTCTATCAGCTTCCCGACCAGCAGTTCGCCAATCTCTACTGGTTCCGCAAGGACTGGTTCGACCGCGCCGATCTCAAGGAAAAGTTCAAGGCCAAATACGGCTACGACCTGGGCGTTCCGGTCAACTGGTCGGCCTATGAGGACATCGCGCAGTTCTTCACCGAGGACGTGAAGGAAATCGACGGCGTCAAGATCTACGGCCACATGGACTACGGCAAGCGGGCTCCCGATCTCGGCTGGCGCATGACGGACGCCTGGCTGTCGATGGCGGGCACCGGCAGTCCCGGCGAACCCAACGGCGTGCCGATCGACGAATGGGGCATCCGCATGGACAAGGGGTCCTGCAACCCGTCCGGCGCATCCGTCTCGCGCGGCGGCGAAACCAACGGACCGGCCTCGGTCTACGCCATCGCCAAGTGGGACGAATGGCTGAGGAAATACGCGCCTCCGGGCGCCGCCGACTACGACTTTTACCAGTCGCTGCCGGCGCTGGCGCAGGGCAATGTCGCCCAGCAGATCTTCTGGTACACGGCCTTCACCGCTTCCATGGTGGCGCCGAAATCGGAAGGCAACAACACCGTCGACGATCAGGGCACGCCGCAGTGGCGGATGGCGCCTTCGCCACACGGCGTCTACTACAAGGATGGCCAGAAGGTCGGCTATCAAGACGTGGGCTCGTGGACCATCCTGAAATCGACGCCTACCGACCGCGCCAAGGCCGCCTGGCTCTACGCGCAGTTCGCGGTGTCGAAAACAGTGGATGTGAAGAAGAGCCAGGTCGGGCTCACCTTCATCCGCGACTCCACGGTGAAGCATGAGTCCTTTACCGAGCGCGCGCCCAAGCTCGGCGGCCTGGTCGAGTTCTACCGCTCGCCCGACCGCGTGCGCTGGTCGCCGACCGGCATCAACGTGCCGGATTATCCGAAGCTGGCGCAGCTCTGGTGGCAGCAGATCGGTGACGTGAACTCCGGCGCCTTCACGCCGCAGGAAGCGATGGACCGTCTGGCCGGCGAGATGGACCAGATCATGGCCCGCATGCAGGCGGCGGACGAAGCCAACAAGACCTATGGCGGTTGCGGCCCTCGCCTCAACGAGCCGAAGGACGCGGCCGAATGGCTGGGCAAGGCCGATGGTCCCAAGGCCAAGATCGAGAACGAAAAGGAAAAGGGCCAGACCGTCGCCTATGAAGACATCATCAAGCAGTGGGCCCAGTAGGCTCCTGCCATCGTGACCGCCGGGGCGCGCTTGCCGCGCGCCCCGGAATTTCCTTCCACCGCCCGATGATTCGAGCCGCGAAAGCACCCACTCCGCATGTCGCTTGAACTTCAAAACATCGCCAAGCAGGTGGGCGCCGGCATGCACATCCACCCGACATCGCTGGTGCTTGAACCGGGAACGTTCAACGTGCTGCTGGGCACGACGCTGTCCGGCAAGACGACGCTGATGCAGCTGATGGCGGGCATCCAGAAGCCGTCGTCGGGAAGAATTCTTTTTCGCGGCAAGGACGTGACCGGCGTCGCCGTGCAGAAACGCAACGCCTCGATGGTGTATCAGCAGTTCATCAACTACCCGAATTTCAACGTCTACGACAATATCGCCTCGCCCTTGCGGGTGGCTGGCATGAGCTCAGCCGAAATCGACAAGCGGGTGGGCCGCGCCGCCGAAATCCTGCGCCTGACGCCGATGCTCAAGCGGAGGCCCAGCGAACTGTCAGGCGGCCAGCAGCAAAGGACCGCCATCGCCCGCGCCATCGTCAAGGACTCGGACCTGATCCTGCTCGACGAACCCTTAGCCAATCTCGACTACAAGCTGCTCGAGGAAATGCGCGACGAACTGCCGAAACTGTTCGCCGGCCGAAACGCCGTCGTCGTCTACGCGACCACCGAGCCCACCGAGGCGCTGCTGTTCGGCGGCAATACGGCGACCCTGCATGAAGGCCGCATCACCCAGTTCGGCCCGACCGGCGATGTCTATCGGCGGCCCTCCAATGTGCTGACCGCGCAGGTCTTCTCCGATCCGCCGGTCAATGTCGCCAAGGTGGTGAAACGTGGCGGCGAAATCTCGCTGTCCGACACCATCCGGTGGAAAGCCGGCAAGAGCCTGTCTCATTTGACCGACGGCAACTATACGATCGGCATCAGGCCGCATCACATTTCGCCCACGGCCCATGGCGAGGACACAGTCGAAGTCGAGGGCCGCGTTCTGGTCACCGAACTTTCGGGTTCCGAAAGCGTCATCCATTTCGCCCTCAACGGCCAGACCTGGGTGTCGCAGTCGCACGGCATTCATCCGTTCAAGGTGGGCTCCAACGCCAAGCTGCATGTCGATGTCGGTCAAAGCCTGTATTTCGGCCGCAACGGCGAACTGGTGGAGATTGGAAGCTGATGGCCAAGATCACGCTCGACAACATTCGCCACAGTTATTACCCGAACCCGCAGCGCGACGAGGATTTCGCGCTGAAGCGCGTGGCGCTCGACTGGGCCGACGGCGGCGCCTATGCGCTGCTCGGACCCTCGGGCTGCGGCAAGACCACTCTGCTCAATCTGATCTCGGGCCTCCTGGTGCCAAGCGAAGGCCGCATCCTGTTCGACGGCCGGGATGTCTCGACCGCGTCGCCTGAGCAACGCAACATCGCCCAGGTGTTCCAGTTCCCGGTCATCTACGACACCATGACCGTCTACGACAATCTGGCGTTCCCCTTGCGCAACCGCGGCGTCCCGGAAGCCGAGGTCGATAAACGCGTCCGCGAGATCGCCGAAATGCTGGAACTGACGGCGACGCTGCGCAACCGCGCCTCAGGGCTCACCGCCGACGGCAAGCAGAAGATTTCGTTGGGCCGCGGGCTGGTCCGCGCCGATGTCAACGTCATCATGTTCGACGAGCCCTTGACCGTCATCGATCCGCATCTCAAATGGCAATTGCGCTCGAAGCTCAAGGAGCTGCACCAGAAAATCCGCCGCACCATGATCTATGTGACGCATGACCAGACCGAGGCGCTGACCTTCGCCGACCAGGTGGTGGTGATGAACAATGGCGAAGTGGTGCAGACCGGCACGCCGGTTGAACTATTCGAGCGGCCCATGCATACTTTCGTCGGCCACTTCATCGGTTCGCCCGGCATGAACCTGTTGCCCTGCGAAGTGAAGGACGGCAAGGCGAGCGTCGCCGGGACCGTCATCCAAACCGTCAACGCCGCTGCGGTGAAGGATGCCCCGGGCAAACTCGAGATCGGCGTCAGGCCGGAATTCGTTTCGTTTGCCAAGACCGGACTTCCCGTCGACATCGTGAAGGTCGCCGATGCCGGACGCTTCCGGATCGTTGAAACACGGGGCGGTGGCGGGAGCATCAAGCTCCTGGTCAAGGAGGGAGACGCCATTCCCGAAGGCTCCGCTCATCTCAGTTTCGATCCAGCCCGCACGCAGATCTATCGCGACGGCTGGATGGTCGGAGCCGCCCCATGAACAAGACCGTCAACCAGAAGGCGTGGTTCTTCGTGCTGCCGGTGTTCCTGATGGTGGCCTTCAACGCCCTCATCCCACTGATGACGGTGGTCAACTATTCGGTGCAGGAAAGCTTCGGCAACAACGAGTTTTTCTGGTCGGGCGTCGGGTGGTTCGAGCAGGTGCTGCGTTCGGAACGGTTTCATGCCGCCTTGCTTCGGCAGATCCTGTTCACCAGCCTGGTTCTGCTGATCCAGATCCCGCTTGGCCTGGTCATCGCCCTGGCCATGCCGCGCAGCGGTCCATGGGTATCGGTCTGTTTGGTGCTGATGGCGCTGCCCCTTCTCATTCCGTGGAACGTGGTGGGCGCCATGTGGAACATTTTCGCGCTGCCCGATATCGGTTTACTCGGCAAGATGATCAACTCGCTGGGTATCCCCTACAACTATACCCGCCAGCCAATCAGCGCCTGGTTCACCACTGTTCTGATGGATGTCTGGCACTGGACGTCGCTCGTGGTGCTCTTGTGCTATGCCGGGCTCGTCTCGATTCCCGATGCCTATTACCAGGCGGCGAAAGTCGACGGCGCGAAGCCCTGGGCGGTGTTCCGTTATATCCAGTTGCCCAAGCTCAAGCATGTGCTGACCATCGCCATCCTGTTGCGCTTCATGGACAGCTTCATGATCTACTCCGAAGTCGTGGTGCTGACCGGCGGGGGGCCGGGCAATTCGACCACGTTCCTGTCGATCGATCTCGTCAAGATGGCGATCGGCCAGTTCGATCTAGGCCCCGCCGCCGCCATGTCGATCGTGTATTTCCTGATCATCCTCTTGGCGAGCTGGCTGTTCTTCACTTTGATGATGCAAGACGAGGGACGGTGATGCAGAAACGGTATCTCATACCCATCGTCTATATCATATTCCTGATGCTGCCGATCTACTGGCTGCTCAACATGTCGTTCAAGACAACGAACGAAATTCTCGGCGGCTTCACCCTCTATCCGCACCAGTTCACGCTCGACAACTATGCCACGATCTTCACCGATCCCTCCTGGTACATGGGCTATGTGAATTCGATCACCTATGTGGCGATCAACACGGTGCTGTCGGTCGCCGTGGCGCTGCCCGCGGCCTATGCCTTCTCGCGCTACCGCTTCCTCGGCGACAAGCATCTGTTCTTCTGGCTCCTGTCCAATCGCATGGCGCCGCCCGCCGTGTTCGTGCTGCCGTTCCTGCAGCTCTACTCGTCGGTCGGACTGTTCGACACGCATCTCGCCGTCGCCCTCGCCCACACTCTGTTCAACATTCCGCTGGCGGTGTGGATTCTCGAAGGCTTCATGTCGGGCGTGCCGAAGGAACTGGACGAGACGGCTTATGTCGACGGCTATTCCTTCTGGGGCTTCTTCCTCAAGATCTTCGTGCCGACGATCGCCGCGGGCATCGGCGTCGCCGCCTTCTTCTGCTTCATGTTCTCGTGGGTCGAGCTGCTGCTGGCCAAGAACCTCACCGCCGTCGAGGCCAAACCCATCGCCGCCGCCATGACCAAGACGGCCAGCACGTCGGGATATGAACTGGGCCTCCTCGCCGCGGCAGGCGTGCTGACCATCGTGCCCGGCGCGTTCGTCATCTATTTCGTGCGCAACTACATCGCCAAGGGCTTTGCCCTCGGCCGCGTCTGACGGAGAGACTGCATCATGGAAGGAACAGCCGGACTCTCGTGGATGGCCTGGACGTGGCCCACCGCGGCTTTCTTCATCTTCGTGTTCATGGCCATCGCCGCCATGGGGGTGTGGGAATATTATGTGCCGGGCGGCAGTCCGAGGCGCGGCATCTTCCGTCTTGACACGACGCGCGGCGACCGCTTGTTCATCACGCTCCTCGGTAGCGCCTTCATCTTCCTCGGCTGGCTCGGCTTCTACGGCGTGCCGCTGTGGGGAGGCCTCGTCCTGTCATTGATCTGGGGGTTCGTGGTATTCCGCTGGGTCTGATCCCCCGCGCAATGATGGGCGCGGTTCGGCCAGGTTAGACTCTTCTGCGGGCATCGCATACACTTCGATCGCTGCGTTTCCCGAGAGCACGACTTCCAATGGCCGAAATCCTGGTGCACCGCCGCCTCGCCGCCATCGCGGTGGCGGATGTGGTGGGCTATTCGCGGATGATGGAGGCCGACAAGGCCGGAACGCTCGCTCTCCTGAAAGACCGGCGGACGGCGATCCTCGAGCCGGTCGTCCGGGCCCATGGCGGACGCGTCGTCAAACTCATGGGCGACGGCGTGCTGCTCGAATTCGCCAGCGCGGTCAACGCCGTCAAGGCCGCCCTGGAGCTGCAAGGCAAATTCGCCGAAGCCAACGGCGCCATACCCGGTGACCGCCATGTCATCCTGCGCATCGGGATCAATATCGGCGATGTCATCGGCGAGGGCTCCGACATCTATGGCGACGGCGTCAATATCGCCGCGCGCCTGGAGAGTCTGGCCGATCCCGGCGGAGTGTGCATCTCGAACAAGGTGCATGAGGAAGTGCGCGGCAGGATGAAGGCCGATTTCGAGGACGCGGGCGAGCAGCAGCTCAAGAACATCTCCACTCCCGTCCGGGTGTTCAAGTATCGGGTGGGGCCGCGTCCGGACGCGCCCCGGCCGCTCGCACTCCCCGACAAACCGTCGATCGCGGTGCTGCCATTCCAGAACATGAGCGGAGATCCCGAGCAGGATTATTTCGCCGACGGAATGGTCGAGGAAATCATCACCGCTTTGTCGCGGATGCGCTGGCTGTTCGTGATCGCGCGCAATTCAAGTTTCGCCTACAAGGGCAAGGCCGTCGATATCAAGCAGATTGGCCGCGAACTGGGGGTGCGCTACATCCTCGAAGGCAGCGTGCGCAAGGGCGGCAACCGGGTGCGGATCACCGGTCAGCTCATCGATACCTCGACGGGCTCTCATCTCTGGGCCGACCGCTTCGACGGCGAACTGGCGGATGTGTTCGAGCTGCAGGACCAGGTCACCGCCCGCGTCGTGGGCGCCATCGGCTCGACGCTCGAGCAGGCCGAGATCGAGCGCTCGCGGCGCAAGCCGACCGAGAATCTCGATGCCTACGACTATTATCTGCGAGGCATCGCGGCGCTGCATCCGTGGACCCGCGAAGCCAACGACGAAGCGCTGGCGATGTTCGGCCGCGCCATCGATCTCGACCCCCTGTTCGCTTCGGCCTACGGCATGGCGGCGCGCTGCTACGTGCAGCGGAAGGCGGCCGGCTGGGTGGGTGACCGCGCCCGTGAGATCGCCGAGACGTCTCGACTTGCGCGGTCGGCGGCGGAGCTTGGCAAGACCGACGCCGTCGCGCTTTGCACCGCGGGGATGGGCCTGATATTCGTGGTTGGTGACATGGATCACGGCGCTGCCCTGATCGATCAGGCTCTCGTGCTCAATCCCAATCTGGCATGGGCCTGGATGTTCAGCGGATGGGCGAAAGTCTGGCGCGGCGAGCCGGAAGCGGCAATCGTGAACATTGCCTATGCCATGCGCCTGAGCCCCCAGGATTCGCAGATGTTCGCCATGCAGGGCGGCATCGCCATGGCCCATTTCTTCGCCGGCCGCCATGACGAGGCGATGGCATGGGCGGAGGCCGCCATCCGCCAGCAATCGAGTTTCCGCGTGGCGATATTCGTCGCCGCGGCCAGTGCAGCACTCGCCGGCAGAACGGCGGAGGCGGAGAAAGCCGTTGCGCGTTTGCGAGAGATTGATCCCGCCATGCGCATTTCCGACGCAACGGGGCTGCTCCCCATCCGCCGTCCGGAAAATTTGGCGATGCTGACCGAGGGCCTGCGCCAGGCGGGACTGCCGGAGGCATGACCAGGGGGGCCGGCGCCCATCTGGTGATTTTCGACTGCGACGGCGTGCTGCTCGATAGCGAACTCATCAGCGCCCAGGTCCTGCTGGAAGAGCTGGAGCGAATTGGCTTCAAAACCGACCTGCCCTATTTCTTCCAGAACTGCCTCGGACGGCATTTCTCCGTCGTGGCCGCGCGGATCGAACGCGATAGCGGCCTGGCGATCGGGCCGGAGTTCGAGAGGCATTATCTTGGCCGTCTGCTGGCGACATTCGGCACAGAGCTCAAGCCCATGCCCGGCGCGCGCGAGGTTCTGTCGCGGATGGAAAACGGCTATTGCGTCGCCACCAACAGCAAGACGTTGCGCGCCACGCGGTCCTTTGACCTTGCCGGCATGACCGATCTCGTCGGCGGGCGAATCTTTTCCGGATCGATGGTGGAGCGCGGCAAACCGGAACCCGACCTGTTCCTGCTGGCCGCCGGGAGACAAGGAGTAGCCCCGGAGAATTGCCTCGTGATCGAGGACAGCGAAATGGGAATCGCAGCCGCCCATGCCGCAGGCATGCCGGTCTGGCGCTTCACCGGCGGCAGCCACTATCGGTCAACTCATGGATCGCCTTCGCGGCAATTGCCGGTCGACCGGGAGTTCGACGACCTGAACGACTTTTTCCGGCTATGGACAGATTTGTCTTGACCTTGTCTTGTGGGTAAGTAGCGCGGCGATTTTCATGGAGCGGATGTCTTGACGCGCAAACCGGACTACGAAGCGGGCAGGCTGGACGACGCCGCGAGAGCCGGTTGGCTGTATTATATCGCCGGCAATACGCAGGACGAAATCGCCCGCAAACTTCGGGTGTCGCGGCAGACGGCGCAGCGGCTGGTGTCGCTGGCGGTGAGCGAGAAACTCATCAAGGTCAGGCTCGACCATCCGATCGGCCATTGTCTCGAATTGTCGGAACGGTTGAAGCAGGTGTTCGGCATCGACTTCTGCGAGGTGGTGCCGAGCGACATCGAATCGAATTCGGAAACGCTCGGCGTGGCGGAGGCGGCGGCCGGCGAACTCGAACGCTATCTCGTGTCGCAACATCCGGTCATCGTGGCGATGGGCACGGGCCGCATGCTCAGGGCCATGGTGGAGCAGCTCATTCCCATGGACTGTCCGCAACACAAGGTCGTCTCGCTGGTGGGCAATATCGCTCCCGACGGTTCGGCCTCGCTGTTCGACGTGGTGAGCCGGATCGGTGACCGGGTTCGCGCCACCCATTATCCGATGCCGCTGCCGGTGATAGCGACAACGGTGCACGAAAAATCACTTCTCCTGGCGCAGAAGCCTTTGCGCAATGTGGTCGAACTGGCGAGCCAGGCCGATGTGACCTTTGTCGGGATCGGCACCGTCGACGACGACGCCGCCCTGTTGCGTGACGGCTTCGTCCGCAACGACGAGATTCGCGCCCTGGTTAAGGCGGGGGCGGTGGGCGAGATCATCGGCTGGGCCTATGATGCTGAGGGCAGACTGATCGACGGCCTGACCAACGACCGGGTGCTCAGCGTTTCGCTCGAACAACCCGCCATCCGCCGGGTCATTGGCGTCGCCATGGCGCCCCCCCGGCTTCGCGCGATCAAGGGTGCGCTCAAGGGCAGACTGATCAATGGCCTCATCACCAATGAGCGATTGGCTGGGCTTTTGCTAGAGTAGCGGGCATTCTCCCTGCACTTCAATCAATAGACATATCAATGTTTTGCTAATAATGAAGCCCGTTTTTGTGCAATGCAACGACAAATTCGGCTTGACTTTTCTCTCATGAAACTTGAGTATATGCTCGGTTTAGTGGCAAAAGCCCAGATAACCCACATGGGAGGAATTTAATGAAACCCGTCTTTACCGGCGTCTTAGGTGCATTCGTGGCTGTCGCTCTGGCCTCGACTGCCGTTG
>JANNSP010000327.1:0-2899 GCA_031402975.1 Hyphomicrobiales bacterium | reverse complement strand
GCGATTCGCCCGTGGTGCCGACCGGCACCAAGCCGTGGCTGCCTTCGGAAATCTGCCAATTGACGAATTTGCGGAACGCCGGTTCATCGACTTCGCCATTCCTGAACGGAGTAATGAGGGCGGGGTTCGAACCTCTGAACGTCACGGGGCTTTTCTCCGGTAATGACTTGGAAACCATAGGGGCATATTTTGCCGAAGCCGCAGCCCCGGGACAGCGCTGCGGACAATAGACGTTAGCCGGTCGACCGGCAAGCGGCGAAGGTATATAAGAGGGACGGCCATAGCTTGGGCGCAATTGGCCGCCTTAACGTGGTTGGGGTTGAGTCCAGGGTGGGATCGATGCAGGGCCGGATAGTAAAGCATATTGCGTTTTCGATTTTGATGTCCTGCGCGGTGGTGGCGCCGGCGGTTGCGATCATGACGCCGGTTCCGGCGATTGCCACGCCCCAGGTGTCCAGACTGGCGGTCGAGGCGGCGGCGCTGGCGCTCAAGGGCGACTTCATCCAGGCGGGTGCGGTGGCCGAGCGCTCGGGCGATCCGGCCGCCGTCAAGCTCGTCGAACTGATCTATCTCCGCGACCGCAGCAAGGATGCGGGCTATCGCCGCATCATCAATTTTCTCAATGCCGCGCCCAACTGGCCCCTGGCCGAATCGCTGATGAAGCGGGCCGAGCGGACGCTTTATTCCAACCGTGAGCCGGCCGACCTGATCCTCAACCATTTCGAAAAGCGCCAGCCGGTGACGGCGGAAGGTTCCCTCGCTTTGGCCCGCGCCCGTCTCTCGGCCGGCGACAAGGCGGCGGCCCGCAAGCTCGTGCAGAAAGTGTGGAGCGATCCCACCATCGATCTGACTTTGGAGAAAGCTGTCGCCGAGGAATTCGGCACGCTGATTTCCGCCGGCGATCATCGCAACCGGGTGTGGCGGCTGATCTATGCCCAGGAAACCAATGCCGCGATCCGCGCCGCGAAACGCCTGGGCGGCAATTACGAACAGGCCGCCAAGGCGTCGCAGGCCCTGATCCGGGGCACCGCCGGGGCCGAAAAGCTCTATGGCAAGCTGCCGTCCGCCATGCGCGAGGAACTGGCGGTCAAGTATGCGCTGGCCCGCTACTATCGCAAGCTCGAGAAATTTTCCAAGGCGCGGGCCCTCCTCGCGTCGATCCCGGCCGACCCCTTGACGATGCTCGACCCCGAGGCGTGGTGGGTGGAACGCCGGATCGTTGCCCGGCGCTCGATCGGCATCAGCCACAAGGACAGCGTCAAGGCCGCCTACAAGATCGCCCGGTCGCATGGCATTTCTTCCGGTTCGAGCGGCGTCGAGGGCGAATTCCTCGCCGGCTGGATAGCCCTTCGGGGCTTGAAGGATCCGGGTGCTGCGCTCCGGCATTTCTCCAGGCTCGCGGACATGGCGCCCAACCGCACCGAGAAGGCCCGCGCCCAATACTGGATGGGCCGCACCTATTCCGCCCTCAACCGGGCGGGCGACGCCAAGGCCGCCTACAAGTCGGCGGCGCAGTTTTCGACCGTCTATTACGGACAGCTGGCGCGCGAGGAGATCGGCCTCGGCAAGGTGCCGGAGGAAATCAGGAGCGGCGAACCGTCTTCCGCCGCCCGCGCCAAGGTCGATCGCGACGAGGTGGCGCGCGCCTTCCGGATGGTGGCGGAAACGGGAGCCACGCGCGATCTCTACATGTTCCTGTGGTCCTTCGCCAACCGCTTCGACACCGTCGACGAGATGAACGCCGCGGCGAGCCTCGTATGGAGCGAAGGGGGTGCTGTGATGGCGGTCAAGCTCGCCAAGGCCGCGGCGAGCCGCGATCTCGACATCGACAGCTGGGGCTATCCGGTCAAGGCGCTGCCCGAGTGGAAGCAGATCGGCCGGCCGGTGGAGAAATCGCTGGTCTTCGCGCTGTCGCGGCAGGAGAGCGAATTCGATCCCAAGGCCGGCAGCAAGGTGGGGGCGCAAGGCCTGATGCAGATCATGCCCGACACCGCCAAGCTCATCGCCCGCCAGTACAAGCTGCCCTATACGCGCGACAAGCTGACCGGCGATCCCGCCTATAATGTCAAACTCGGCGCCGCCCATCTGGGCGACCTGATCGACGATTTCGGCGGCTCCTATGTGTTGTCCCTCGTCGCTTACAATGCCGGCCCCCGGCGGTCGCGCGAATGGGTCGCGGAATATGGCGATCTCCGCAACGGCAGCATCGATCCCATCGACTGGGTCGAGTCGATCCCGTTCCAGGAAACCCGGCAATATGTGCAGAAGGTGCTGCAGAACGTGCATGTGTACCGCTCGCGCCTCGCGCCCTCGACGGTGAAGCCGATGAGCGCCGATCTGGGGCGGGGAGCCCCCTCCAAGATCAAGGTCGCCGATTCGGCCGAACCGGGCACGGCGAGTTGCGACGGCGGCTCGATCGCGGCGCTCATCTCGCGCTGCGAATGAGCTTTCGCGACGTCTGGTACAGGTCCGCCGACAGTTTGCGGCTTCATGCCCGCGACTACGATCACGACGGCCCCCTGCTCCCGGTGCTGTGCCTGCCGGGCCTGACCCGCAACGCCCGCGATTTCGAGGATGTGGCGGAACGGCTGTCGGCTGAACGCCGGGTCATCTGTCCCGATTTCCGCGGCCGCGGGGCTTCGCAATATGCCGGTGACCCCAAGACCTACCGGCCCGATGTCGAGATGGCGGATACTCTGGCGCTGCTCGATCATCTTGGCATAGAAAGAGCCGTCATCATCGGCACCTCGCGCGGCGGTCTGGTCGGCATGATGATGGCGGCGTCGGGGCCCCCAAGCCGCGCCCGGGTCCGGGGAAAACAAAAAGGCCCGCCCCACCACCAAAAAAGAATTCTACCGATAACGGGTTATAAAGGGCCCCCCCAAACAGCCCCCCGCCG
>JANNSP010000326.1:0-2079 GCA_031402975.1 Hyphomicrobiales bacterium | reverse complement strand
CCCAGAACGTCATTGGCTGCGCCCTCAAATATCTCGGCTACTCTTTCAATTCCATCGACCCCGCCGAACTCGCCAAGGCGCAGGATTTGCTGATCGCCCAGAAAAAGCATGTCAAGGTTTTCGCCGATGACAATGGCCAGGACCTGCTGGCTTCGGGCGAAGTGGTGGCCTGCCAGGAATGGAACGGCGATATTGCCCAGGTGATGGTCGAGGACGCCGACCTCACTTATATCGTGCCCAAGGAGGGGACCAATATCTGGGAGGATACCTGGGCCATTCCGATGGGGGCGCCCCATCCCGACAATGCCCACGCCTTCCTCAATTTCGTGCTCGATGCCAGCAATGGCCAAAAGGTCGCCGAAACCATCCAGTATGCGACACCCAACGCGGCAGCCAAGAAGCTGATGCCGAAATCCTATGCGGAGAACCCGGCGATCTATCCATCCTCCGAAGTTCTCGCCAAATGCGAACCCACGATCTATCTGGGCGAGGAGGCCGCCAAGGTGCGCGACGAAATCTGGACTCGTATCCAGGCGGCGTGAGGGTCAAAGACTTGTCAGACTCAACTCAGAACCGTCACCCTCGCGGAGGCGGGTATGGGATTCATACATATATCATCCTCCCCGCCGCCGATAAGGCGCGGGGGAGGTGGCGAGCGCATGCGAGCCGGAGGGGGGCGCCGGCTGGGGAATTCGACTTCCGCAACTGGGGCAATTCTATCTCATCGCCTGCCGTGCCACGCTGTGACGTCGTCCGGTTCCACCCCCGCCGCCCCCCTCCGTCGCTGCTTCGCAACGCCACCTCCCCCGCGCCCATTCGGCGGCGGGGAGGAGAAAAATGCGCTTCAGGTTGGGGAATGACGGTAATGGGGACATTGCAGCTTGGATAGTTCGAGGCAAAATCCCCGGGTGTTCTGGACGCTGGCGTTTCCGGGCACGTTCTGGCTTGTGGTGTTTTTCCTTCTGCCGCTCGGCCTCCTCTTCCTCATGTCGTTCGGCGAGAAGGCAGTGATCGACGGTCAGATCTCGATCACCGAGATCGACTACACCGGCACGCTGGTCAACTACATCCGCGCCTTCGATCCGCTCTATCTCGGCATCATCTGGAAATCGGCGTGGATCAGCGCGCTGGCGACAGCACTATGCCTCGTCACCGCGTATCCAATCGCCTTCGGCATCTGCTTCGCGCCGGAGCGCTGGAAGCCGCTGCTTCTGCTGCTCGTCATCCTGCCGTTCTGGATCAACCTGTTGATCCGCACCTACGCGCTGATCGCGGTGTTCCGCACCCAGGGCTATGTCAACCTGGCGCTGGGTGCCGTAGGGCTTGGCCCCTATGAGATGCTCTACAACAATTTTGCGGTCGTCTTCGGCCTGGTTTACGTCTACATGCCGTTCATGGTGCTGCCACTTTACGCCACGATCGAGCGTCTCGACAAATCCTTCCTCGAGGCCAGCCTCGATCTCGGCGCCACGCAGTCTCGCACGATTTTCAGCGTCACCGTGCCGCTCACCATGCCGGGCATCGTCACCGGCATCATCCTGGTCTTCATTCCCTGCCTCGGCTCGTTCCTGACGCCCGACCTTTTGGGCGGCGCCAACGCGGTGATGATCGGCAATGTCATCGAGCGCCAGTTCAAGGCGGCGAATGACTGGCCGTTCGGCTCGGCTTTGTCGTTCCTGCTGATGTATGCGACTTTCGGCGCGCTGGCGCTGCGCTCGCTCTATGCGCGGCGCAGCAAAGGCGTGGACGTATGAGGGAGGCGAAGCTCAAGCCGGGCACCGGCGCGCTCGATTACGGCAACCGCCTGTGGCTCAGGACGCTGTTCTTGGCGATCCTGTTCATGCTCTATGTTCCGATCGTCACGCTCATCGCCTTTTCCTTCAACACCGACAAGCGCGGCATCGTGTGGCGAGGCTTCACCTTCGACAATTATGCCAAGGCCTGGAACAACGCCTCGCTGATCGAGGCCATGGTGAACTCGCTGGTGATCGCCTTCCTGGCCACCATTCTGGCAACTTTGATCGGCACGCTGGTGGCGCTCCTGATGTGGCGCTTCCGCTTCCCCTTCAAGGGCGCTTA
>JANNSP010000325.1:0-21317 GCA_031402975.1 Hyphomicrobiales bacterium | reverse complement strand
TTCATCGACTCCGGCGTCAACATGAAGGGCGGCGGCAAGGGCTCGAAGGCCTCGCTGGTCTACGGCCAGATGAACGAGCCGCCCGGTGCTCGCGCCCGCGTGGCGCTGACCGGCTTGACCGTCGCCGAGCATTTCCGCGATCAGGGCATGGACGTGCTGTTCTTCATCGACAACATCTTCCGCTTCACCCAGGCGGGCTCCGAAGTGTCGGCGCTCTTGGGCCGCATCCCGTCAGCGGTGGGCTATCAGCCGACGCTCGCCACCGACATGGGTACCATGCAGGAGCGCATCACCACGACCAACAAGGGCTCGATCACCTCGGTCCAGGCGATCTATGTGCCGGCCGACGACCTGACCGATCCCGCGCCCGCCACCTCCTTCGCGCATCTTGATGCCACGACCGTGCTGTCGCGCGCCATCGCGGAAAAGGGCATCTACCCGGCGGTCGATCCGCTCGACTCGACATCGCGCATGCTCGACGCCCGGGTGATCGGCGAGGAGCATTACGACACCGCGCGCCGGGTGCAGGTCATCCTCCAGCGCTACAAGGCGCTGCAGGACATCATCGCCATTCTCGGCATGGATGAACTCTCCGAAGAGGACAAGCTGGCGGTGGCGCGCGCCCGCAAGATCGAGCGTTTCCTGTCGCAGCCCTTCGACGTCGCCGCCGTGTTCACCGGGTCTCCCGGCGTCCAGGTCAAGCTCGAAGACACCATCAAGGGCTTCAAGGGCCTGTGCGACGGCACCTACGATCATCTGCCCGAGCCCGCCTTCTACATGGTGGGAACGATCGAGCAGGCGGTCGAGAAAGCCCAGCGCCTCGCCGCCGACGCGGCGTAGCCATGGGCGGCGCGTTGAAGCTTGACGACGCGGTCAACGACACCTGTCCATGGTCGGGCGATCCGATCGGGCCGGACTCGCTGACGCTGTACAAGGGTCGTGTTGTCGGCTTCTGCAATCCCGGTTGCCGGGACAAATTTGACAAAGCCACGCGAGCCTTCGATGCCGCGCTGGCCAAGAGGAAACCGTAATGGCCGACCTCCACTTCGAACTGGTGAGCCCGTCGCGACTGCTGTTTTCAGGCGAGGTGGCGAGCGTCACCATTCCGGGAACCGAGGGCGACATGGGCATATTGCCGGGACACGCGCCGGTGCTATCGACGCTCCGCCCCGGTGTCATCACGGTGACGCGCGATGCCGGTGAAGAGCTCAGGATTTTCGTGCGTGGCGGCTTCGCGGAAGTAAACCCCTCGGGGCTCACCGTCCTCGCCGAAACCGCGATTCCGCTGTCCGAACTCGATGCCACTGCGATTGCCGGCCAAGTCAGGAACGCCGAGGAAGATCTCGCCGACGCCAAGGACGATGAAACGCGCCGCCGCGCCAGCGAAAATCTGGAGCATCTGAAAGCTCTGCAGTCGGCCCTTTAAGGCCGTCGAAATCGCTGCCGCGGGTTTATTTCTTGACGTTGAACTTTTTTGCCGCGGCTTCCGCGCCGCCGAGCAGGGCCTTGCCATAAAAGCGCTCGACGAAAGACAGGAACTTTTCGAGAAAAATCACCGGCAGCGGCGATCGCAGCGACCAGGGAAGCGAAAGCGCGTTGATGACGACGTCCTCGAAGACATGCAGGGGCATGTCCAGCGACACCGCGAAGATGTTGCTTGACGCGGGATGATTGATGCGGCGATCGGCGGGAAACTGGTCATGCAGATATTTTGGCCCGATGCCGACGACGGCGTCCTGTTTGCGGAAGAGATTGAGATCGTGATGAATGACGATCCTGCTCCCGCGCATGAACGGACATAGGCACAGCGTATCGATGATGGGCCAGGGATGGGCGTGATTGGCATCGACGAACGCCATGTCGAAGGCCTGGTCGAAGGTGCCCGGGAACAGGTCCGGCAGATCGATCGAGGTGCGGAACGGCCGCTTCTCGATCGCGATCGTGCCGCCCGCGCAGATTTCCTCCATGAGGAATCCGTTGGTCTTGGACGTGTCTCCGAAAAACGTATTGTCGTGATCGAGGGACGTGAAATATTCGCCGCCGTTCTCCGCCATGAACGAAGCGATGAACCCTCCCGAAAGACCCGACGCCATGCCGATTTCGATGAATCGCCGGGGGCGGTTGCGCTGGATCAGGGTCTGGATGAAGCTCAGCTCCCCGCACGAAACCGAGCCGTAGCCGGGTTTCCACACTTGATCGAAAATCTGCTTGATCCTGTCATCGCGCATTCAACCGGCCCTCCTTGCACATACTCGAATAGTCACGCAACGGCACAGAGAGCGTCACTCCGCCGGGATTGGCAGAGGCTGCCTGTTGTAGCCCTCGATCGATTTCCGGATGCAGTTGCGGCGCCGGTCACCCGGCTCGTAGCGGTACATGGCCCGCTCGGCCAAGTCCAGACAACCAGTGCGAAGTGCGGCGATGCAGGATTGAACGTCCTCGGCGGTGATCGGCTCGATCAGCCTGAAAAGCGACGTCCCGCCGCTCATGCCGATGCCCAGTTCCTCGAACTTGTCGCAGAAATATTCCATCGACGCATGGAGCCAAACGAGCCGGCTGACGATGGCGTAATCCTGCTGGTTGACGATCGAGCGTCCCGGAATGAGGTGGGGAAAAAACAATTCCATGATGGCGGCGTTGGCCGTGAACGATTTCGCACAGTCCACAAAGAGGAGTTCGATCGGTCCGTGCCGCCAGCTTCGCTGCTCGATATTGCCGGGGTGGATGATGAGAAGATCCTCGTACTTTCGCACCGTGTCGTGGAAAATATTCAGAAACGAGGTCCCGAACCTGACGTCATCGGGAAGATGTTTCTTGTTGATCCAGCTATCCCAGGTAAAATTGTCGAAGACATGGATGCGCGACCCCTTTTGGCCGTCCGGCACCACCGCGTTGACGCGAAGTCCGGCGGCCAGCGACAAAGCTGAACCGCCGAAGAACGCACCGCCGTCGATGATTTCGCCTTCGCCCCGATAGTAGTCGCGCGCCAGCCACAGCGCGATCTTGCGTTCCTCGAGGAAGGTGAAGGCGACAAGCCCCTTGATTTCGGGATCGTCGATCGTCGACCAGGGCTTGGCGAGTATCGATTGACGGTCCAAGTTTCCCCCGATCAGGCCGAGCGGCTGCGGCCGACATCCTTCATCCAGGACGGCTTGCCGCCGCCGGAGCGCTTCGGAGCGGCTGCACCGCCGCCTCCATGATTGCGATTGTTGCCCTTGCCTTGCGGCGCATTGCGCCTCCCCCCTTGCGGCGGACGCTGCGAGCGCGGCGGCTCACCTGTCGGCACCTGGGCCAGACCCATGGGATGCTTCATCACCGGCACGGTCTGCCGGATGGTGCGCTCGATGTCGCGCAGCAGCCCCCGCTCCTCCGGCGTGCAGAGTGCTATCGCCGTTCCCTCGGCGCCTGCCCGCGCCGTGCGGCAGATGCGGTGGACATAGCTTTCCGGCACATAGGGCAGATCGTAATTCACCACATGGCTCACCGCGTCGATATCGATGCCGCGCGCCGCGATGTCGGTGGCGACGAGGACCAGGATCTTGCCCTGCTTGAAGCCGGCCAGCGCCTTTTCGCGGTTGGCCTGGCTCTTGTTGCCGTGAATGGCCGACGCCGTGAAGCCCGCCGCCGACAGGCCCTTCATCACCTTGTCGGCGCCGTGCTTGGTGCGAGTGAACACCAGCGTCCGCGTCATGTTGTTGTCTTTCAAGAGCTCCGACAGAAGCTTGAGCTTGGCCGCCGGATCGACATGGATGACGCTCTGGTTCACTTTCTCGACCGTGGTGGCGACAGGCGCCACCTCGACCCGGACCGGATCGTGCAGCAGCGCCGCCGCGAGGCCCGCGATCTCCTTCGGCAAGGTGGCCGAGAAGAACAGGTTCTGCCGCACCTTCGGCAGCATCGCGGTGAGCTTCCGGATGGCATGGATGAAGCCCAGGTCGAGCATCTGGTCCACTTCATCGAGGACGAAGATCTCGACCTTGTTGAGAGTGACGGCGCGGCGATCGATGAGATCGACGAGACGGCCGGGCGTGGCCACGAGAATGTCGACGCCGCCCCTGAGGATTTCGATCTGCTTGCCGATCGACACGCCGCCATAGACCACGGCGCGCGTCAGTTTCATGTTGCGGCCATAGGTCTTGAAGCTTTCGGCGATCTGCGCCGCAAGCTCGCGGGTGGGGGTGAGGATCAAGGCCCGCACGGTGCCGCGGGCCGGGCGCTCGCCCGATTTCGACAGACGCTCGAGCATGGGCAGCGCGAAGGCCGCCGTCTTGCCGGTACCGGTCTGGGCAATGCCCAGAAGGTCGCGGCCGGCCAGGAGGTCGGGAATGGCGCGCGCCTGGATCGGCGTCGGCTTGTCATAGCCTTCGGCGGCAAGCGCCTTGAGGATCGGCTGCGACAGATTCAATTCGTTAAAGGAGTTCAAAGTTTTCTTTCGTTCGGATCGGGGAAACACCGCAAAGCCTGTCCGAATCGGCCAGACGCGATCATTCGCATCTTAGGCCTTGGCCTTCGCGCTGAAACTTTCCCACGTGACAGGAATGTTCGGGATTGTCGCTTCGGCGGAACGGCAGCACCAAGAGGCGCGCCTCACGTATCCCCTTCAAGGGCCGCAGCGATTGCCGTCATATGGGCGTGTTGCGCTGCAATGTCAAACTATTCCTTGTGCCATGTAGACAAGGTTTTTCTTTAATGCTTTCGTGGCCTAGCGGAAGAGCACATGAGGGTCATTTTTAGCAGAAAGGGTTTCGACAGCGCGGCGGGGGGGTGCCCTAGTCCCATCGTCAATGGCGAACCACTATCCTTGCCGATTCCTACGCGGATGCCTACTCCCATTCGCTTTGGCAATTTGAATGGTCACCATGAGGGGCTCGTGGCGGACCTAACAAAAGGCAAATGGACGGCACAGAATTTTTGCCACTTGGACCCAGATATAAATCCCGCGACATTGCCCCGCATGCCGGGATGGCGTGGGGCACTGGGTCAAGTATCAGCCTCGCAGAGCCATCTTGCGAATCAAGGAGTTCAGAAAGGAGACCTATTTCTGTTTTGGGGGTTGTTCAGACCTGTCGTGAAACATGACTTCTGGAGATTCACCTCGAAGGCCGAACACCGCATTTGGGGATGGTTGCAAATCGGTGAAATCATCAACTTGGGTCCAGATGGTTCTCATGTCCTCCATGACAAACCTTGGTTGAAAGACCATCCGCATTGCAGGGCTGGATGGTCAGCCAGAAATGTTTTGTACGTGGCTACTGACAGGCTCGCTATTGCTTCCCTTCCGCTGTCATTGCCTGGCTATGGAGTTTTGAAACAAGGATATCGTCTGACCAAAGATGGGGCCACACCCTCAGTCTGGACAGTGCCAGATTGGCTAAATCCCAAAAAGGGCGGCACGGGGATGACCTATCATCCTTTAGATCGTTGGAGCGAAAACGGAACCCTGAGGAGCGCTGCCAAAGGGCAAGAATTCGTTGCCAACATTGGAACAAACGAAATCGCGCGGCAATGGATCGGATCATTACTGCATGAGACGCTCACATGACAAGAATTTGGCGCTACATTTTAAAGAATGATACGGGGTTTGCTCCTTGCGTTGACGGCGGCATTCTGACCTTGACGTGTTGCAAACCGTCTATTCGGCGCAATGCCAAGATAGGAGATTGGATTATCGGCTACTTCCCAAAAAAATTCGGGCAGGGGCGCGTTGCATGGGCCGGTCAAGTGTCTGAGAAAATTCTGCTGGGAGTCTACGAGAGGAACCATCCGGGCAGACGTGATGCCATTTATCGACTCGTCGGTCACGAGGCCTCAGGGGCGGAAATTTTAAAGTACATACCTAATAAGCATCATGAAGAGAAGAGATCGCAGAGGGACAAGAGTGGCGTCAACGCACTCATCTGTGAGCCCTTTTGTTACTGGGGAGGCAACGACGAGAAAGCTCCTCCAGAGATAGCTGATATGGCGTACTATTTCATTGGGCAGACCACCAAAAACTCTACTCCTGACCGCGTCGCGGCATTGAAACGTTGGATTAAAAACCGTAAGGGCGTTTGCGGCGCACCGCGCAATGCGCATGAACCACCCTCGTCGCTAAAGCATATCAGGAGTCATACTTCTCGCCTACCAAAGTGCTGAAGTTTCCAAGCATGCGAACCACGGTCTGTGCGAGTCGACCGACTACGCCGAAAGGGCTGCGGCGCGCTGCACAATGCGTAGGATCAAGCCCGAGTTGAAGGCGTCGAGCAACGTTCCTTCCGCAAAGCGGTCCTGGCGAATGAAGAGAGTGAGGAGTTGTGCGAGTTGGTCCGGTGTTGCCAAAGCGAGCGCCTCTGCGTTATTGAACAGGTCTCTTGCTTCTTGAGTCTGTGCCCATTCCGACCAATTGAAATTTCGCAAGATCCATCCATTGTCATTAGCGTGCTGGACTAAGGCGTTCGCCGCATCGCTGTAGTCGGCATAGGGCAGGGTGAAAACGCCAGATTCTTTCTTTTCTCCACCGCGCATTTCACCAGCCTTGAACGCTGCCGACTCCAGCGCCGGAAGGAATTGCGCCAGTTGCCGAAGCTGATTGGCCGTTACCATGTCATTTTGAGCACTGCTCCCACTTACACGCCCAGATGCCGGAAGGCCTGGATCACCTGCTCGTAGACCGGCCGCTTGAACGGCACGATCAGTTCGATCACTTCGTCCATCGGGGCCCAGCGCCAGGATTCGAATTCGCGCGTGTGGCCGGGCGGCGTCAGGTTGATTTCGCTCTCGTCACCCAAGAACCGCATGGCGAACCACTTCTGGGTCTGGCCGCGATATTTGCCGTTCCACGATTTGCCGATCAGGTGCGCGGGGAGGTCGTAAGCATACCAGCGCGGCGATTCGGCGATGATCTCGGCCGATACAACGGAGGTTTCCTCATGCAGCTCGCGCAGCGCCGCCGCTGCCTCATCTTCCTCCGCGTCGATGCCGCCCTGCGGCATCTGCCACCACTGGCCCTTGCCCTCGTCGTTCTTCTTGTCGTAGCGCCGTCCGATCCAGACAAGTCCCTCATGGTTGAGCAGCATGATGCCGACACAGCGCCGGTAGGCGGTGATCGCGTGGCTTTTGCCCATCAGCTCATGCGTCCCTTGTAGACGGCACTGATCGGAACCAGCGTGATGCCGCGCTCTTCGAGTTCGGCCGCCCATGCGGCCACCGCCTCGATGGTGATGTCGAGGCCAGAGCCCGTGCCGATGGCAAATCCGTTGGCCGCGGCTTCCGCCTCCAGTTGCTTCAGCGCCCGTGCAATTGAGGCGGCGTCGGGCTCGCCGTCGATCACGATCTGGGCCCGCCTCACCGGAAGATTGGCGGCCTTGGCGACCGCCGCCGTCGAACTCAAGGGAACCATCGCGTCTTCGAGAAACACCAGGCCCCGTTTCTTCATTTCGCTCATCACCGGCTTCATGCTGGAGGGCGAGGTGAGAAAGCGTCCACCCATATAGTTGGTGATGCCGGTATAGCCGGCGAAGCGGCTCATATGCCAAAGAAGCGCCTCGCGGTTGTCGGCTTCGCTGGCTTCCGCCAGAAGGGTTTTCGGCCCCGGATTGCGGGCCGGGTAGCCCACCGGCTCCATCGGCAGTTGCAGCATGATTTCATGGCCCTCTGCCCTGGCCTTGTTGACCTGGGCCTGCAGGTCGTTGCCGTAGGGGGCGAAGGCGAAGGTGATGTCGGCCGGCAGGTCCTTGATCGCCCGCGCCGTCAGCTTGGCGTTGAGGCCCATGCCGCCGAGCAGGATGGCGATTTTCGGCCGGTCGGAATTGAGCACCCCCATGGGCGTGTAACGGGCATAGGCCTCGGACGGTTTCTTGCCGCCGCCGATGCGGGGCAACGGCCCCCCCGGACTGTCCTCGGTTACAGCCGCGATGGGTGCCGGCGCCAAGGGCCGCCGCTTCGGCACGATGATCGTGGCTTCATCCGATGGGGGCTCGGGCACCGGCTCCGCCTCTTCGGGAACGACCTCCTCCGTCACCAGTTCCTCGGGCTCGGCCAGGGCGGCGGTGGCGATATCGAGTTCCGTGGCGGCCGGAATGGCGGCGGTTACCACCGGTTCCCCCGCCAGCGGATAGGGCGTGCTGACCGCCCATATGGAGAGCGCCACGAACCCCGCGCCGGCCAGCATCCAGGCACCCGACAGCAGGCTGGGGCGCCTGGCCCACAGCCTTTCGGCCGTCGTCCGCCTGCGTAATGGCTGCCGCAATTCATCGCGCCGCATGGGGCCCAATTGCCTCTTGATTCGGGTTCGGCCGACTGTGCGGAGCGAACCGTTAACACCTTGCTAACCTTCACGCAGCGAGCATGAAAAAGGCGCTGACCGTTCAGCGCCTTTTTCGCCGGATGGACCTGGGGTTAGTTCGCCGTCGGCTCCGGCGTTCCGGACTTGTCGGCCGGTTTCGCTGCTTCCTTGGGCTTGACGTTGGTCACCACCTGAATGCCGTGCAGCATGTCGATCGCCGCCTTGAGCTGCATGTCCTTGGTCTTGTCCTCGGGCACATAGGCCGACGAGCCGCCGCCTTCCTCGCCGCCGGTTTCGTTGGTGAGATGACCCCTGAGACCCGCCTCGCCCTCGGTCGAGACATCCTTGCCCTGGAGTTCGGGCGGCAGTTCCTGCTCGATGACGATGTCGGCGTCGATGCCCTTGGCCTGGATCGACCGGCCGGCGGGGGTGTAGTAGCGCGCCGTGGTCAAACGCAGCGCGCCCTGGCCGCCCAAGGGAATGATGGTCTGCACCGAACCCTTGCCGAATGTCCGCGTGCCGATGATGGTGGCCCGCTTGTGGTCCTGCAGCGCTCCCGCCACGATCTCCGAGGCCGACGCCGAGCCGCCATTAATCAGCACGATCACCGGCTTGCCATTGGCGAGATCGCCCTTCTGGGCATTGTAGCGCTGCGTCTCGTCGGCATGACGGCCGCGAGTCGATACCACTTCACCCCGGTCAAGGAAGCTATCCGACACCGAAATGGCCTGGTCGAGCAATCCACCGGGATTGTTGCGGAGATCGAGGATATAACCCTTGATCTTGGCCGCCCCGATCCTGGCGGTGGCGTCGGAAATGGCTTTCTCCAGCCCTTCCTGGGTCTGTTCGGTGAACGAGCTGATGCGCAGATAGGCGATGTCGCCGCCGCCCTCGACCTCGGACTTGACCGATTTCACCCGGATGCGGTCACGCACGATCTTGACGTCGAATTCGTCCTTGCCCTCGCGCTTGATGGTGAGGGTGATCGGGGTGTTGACCGCGCCCCGCATCTTGTCGACCGCCTCGTTGAGCGGCACGCCCTGGACATCGACGCCGTCGAGCTTGATGATCAGGTCGTTGGCCATGATACCCGCTTTCGCGGCGGGCGTATCGTCGATGGGCGACACCACCTTGACGAAGCCGTTTTCCATGGTGACCTCGATGCCGAGGCCGCCGAATTCGCCCCGGGTCTGGACGCTCATCTCCTGGAAGCGCTTGGCGTCCATGTAGCTCGAATGCGGATCGAGCGAGGCCAGCATGCCGTTGATGGCGGCTTCCATCATCTTCGATTCCTCGGGCTGCTCGACATAGTCGGCGCGCACGCGGTCGAACACATCGCCAAACAGGTTGAGCTGTTTGTAGGTATCGGCGTTTGACGCCGCACCCGCCACGCCGAAGGCGTGCCACAGAACGGTGGCCGACACCGCGCCCGCCATCATCAACCCAACACTGCGCAAATGATTCTTCATGTTATCCACGTGCCTCTTTCACGCCGTCTATCCACCAGGATGAGGAATCGACGGCCTCTCCATTGTTGCGAAACTCTATATATAGGACAGGGCGGCCGTCCTGGATACGGTCGCCGAGTAAAGTCACGGAAGAGGGTCCGCGGCCCATCGTGCCCACCGGTTCCCCGGCGCGAAGAAATTCACCCGTTCCGGCGGTGATCTCGCTCAATCCCGCCAACAGCTCATGGTAGCCGCCGCCGGCGTTCAAAATCAAGACCTCGCCATAGGACCGGAAAGCGCCGGCGAATTCAACCCGTCCGTCGGCCGGCGTGATGACCTGCGCGCCCTCGCGCGTGGCAAACGCCATGCCTCTGAATTTGCTGCCCAATCCATCGTCGTCGCCGAAATGGATGAGAACCTGGCCCTGGACCGGATAGTCGAGCCTGGCGCGCGCCTCGGCGAAAGCCAGACGGGGCTGCAATTTTTCGTCTTCCTGGCGCTTGCGCTCCAGGTCCGCCGCTTCCGCCTGCCTGGCGTTTTCGGCCTCGGCCGTGCGCCGCGCGTCGGCCAGATCCTTGAGCAATTGCTTGAGCGAGGTCGCCCGCGCCGCCAGTTGGTCGGTCCGCTTCTGCTCGCCCTCGAGCCTCTGATGGCCCGACGCCACCATTGCCTGCTTGCGCTCGACCAGGGAGCTCAACTCGCCCCGGAGTGATTCGAGCCGCGCGATATCGGTGCCGATCGTGTCTTTCCGCAGCTTGATTCCGGCCCGGATGCGGTCGAGCCTGGCGAGGCTGGCGGCCAGCGCCTCCGCCTCGGCCCGCATTTCAGGAACGATGGTGCCGAACATCATGGCGCCCCGGAGTGCCGCCAGCACGTCATTGGGCTCGACCACCAGTGCCGGCGGCGGGTTCTGTTCAAGCCGCTGCAACCCCGCCAGCAATTCCGCCAGAACGTCCTGTTTCGCCGCGAGGTCGGACAGGATCACCACTTCGTCGCGGTTGAGCTGCAGAAGCTCTTGTTCTCCCGACGCGATCGCTGATTCCTGAGCCTGGAGTCTGGACGATATGGCGACCAGCCGCGAGGCCACCGCCTCCTGGTCCGCCAGGGCCGCGGCGATATCGGCGGCCAGCCGGTCCTGCACCGCCTTCGATGATTCGATCTGCTTCTCGACCGTGTCGAGTTGCAATTCTCCCGGTGTGGTTTCGGCCCGCAACCCCCCGCTGGCCAGAACTGCCAGCGCGGTCAACAGGATGACGGGAGAGGATTTCATTGCGGATTGGGCTCTAAAAGTTTCGCTTGTCCAAATTACGGCTTCACTTGGTCCGATTGGGGGCTGTCAGGCGCGAGCCCCGGATGAGTCTTACCCGCCATGAATTTGCGATTCGTTAACCTTGGCGGCGAGGACCAATATCTGGGATTCCATCTTCCACTGGGCTAGAAGGTGACGCGGAAGAGAGCGGCGAAACGATGAAATCGGACGTTGAGCGCAGGTTGATCGCCATTCTGGTCAGTGACATGGCCGGCTACAGCCGGCTCATGGAAATAGACGAATTGGGAACGCTGGCGCGGCTCAAGACCCACCGGCTCGAACTGATCGACCCCTCGATCGAGCGTCACAAGGGCCGCTTCATCAAGTCGACCGGCGACGGCTTCCTGGCGGAATTCGCCAGCGTCGATGCCGCCGCCCAATGCGCGCTTGCCATCCAGCGCCGCATGCTGAGGCGCAACTTCGACGTTCCCCCGGACCGCCGCATCCTGTTCCGCATGGGTCTCAATATCGGAGATGTGATCGTCGAGGATGGCGACGTGTTCGGCGACGGCGTCAATATCGCAGCACGGCTTGAACAGCTGGCCGACATCGGTGGCATCTGCGTCAGCGAGGCGGTGCGCGAACAACTGGCGCGCCAGCCGGACCTCAAGCTGGAGGACATGGGCGAGCAGCAGGTCAAGAGCATTTCGCGGCCCATCCGCGCCTACCGGCTAGTCGTCGATGAGGTGGCAGACTCCGCCGCGCCGCAATCCCAAGCTCCCCAGCGCCCGCCACCGCTCGAGCCGCCGTCGATCGCGGTCCTGCCCTTCGTCAACATGAGCAGCGATCCCGAACAGGACTTTTTCGCCGACGGCCTGACCGAGGACATCATCACCGCCCTGTCGCATTTCCGCGAACTCACCGTCATCTCGCGCAACACCACGTTTGCCTTCAAGGGCAAGTCGGTCAAAGTCCAGGAATTCGCCAGGACGCTGAACGTGCGTTACGTGGTCGAGGGCAGCGTGAGGAAGGCCGGCAACCGGGTGCGCGTCACCGCACAGGTGATCGACGCCCTGTCCGACCGCCACGTCTGGGCCGGCCGCTACGACCGCGAGCTCGCCGACATTTTCGACATCCAGGACGACGTGACCTCGTCCATCGTGTCGACCGTGTTCGGCCGGGTCGAGGCGGCCGAGCAGGAGCGCGTCAAACGCCAGACCACCGAGAACATGGCGGCCTATGAATGCGTGCTGGCGGCCAAGTCGCTGCATCACCGCTCCAGCCGCGCCGACAATCTCAGGGCGCTGGAGCTGATCGCGCGCGCCGTCGAGCTCGATCCCGATTATGCCCATGCCCATGCCTGGAAGGCCTGCATCATCGGCCAGGCCTGGACCCATGGCTGGGCCGCCGACATGGCGACGGCCCAGGCGTCGGTCATGGAAGAGCTGAAAATCGCCCAGAGCCTCGACGAAAACGACAGCGACGTGCACCGCATTCTCGCCGCCGTCAACGTCCTGAACAACAACCATGACCGCGCCTTTTACCACCAGGAGCGGGCGCTCAGCCTCAATCCCAACGACGACCTGATCGTGGTCCAGCATGGCGAAGTCCTGACCTGGCTCGGCCGGCCCGAGGAGGGGATCGACTGGATCAAGCGCGCCATGCGACTTAACCCGCACCATCCCGAACGCTTCTGGAGCCATCTCGGCCGCGCCTGTTTCGTGGCGCGCCGTTATGGCGAGGCGATCGAGGCGTTCGGCCGCATCACGACGCCCGACCAGTTTCACAATGCCTTCCTGGCCGCCAATCATGTCATGGCGGGCGATCCCGAAAAGGCCTCCGTCCATGCCAGGGCCGTGCTGTCGCTCAATCCCGGCTTTTCCATCGAGGCCTATCTGGCGACCCTTCACTACAAGGACAAAGCCGACTTGAAGCACCACCGCGAAGCCCTGTCGCGGGTGGGGTTGCCGCCCTGAGCCATGAAACTCGCCTTCTACGCGCCGCTCAAGCCGCCCGATCACGCCATCCCGTCCGGCGACCGGCAGATGGCGCGCCTGCTGATCGAAGCGCTGCAACGCGCCGGTCACAAGGTCGAAATCGCGTCCCGCCTGAGAAGCTATCTGCCCGAGCCCGATTGTGCCGCGCTCAAGCTCCTTGCCGCCGAAGCGCGGAGCGAGGTCGAGCGCCTCGCCGCGGAGCCGCCGCCTGACATCTTTTTCACTTACCATCCCTATTACAAGGCGCCCGACCTGATCGGGCCTGACTTCGCGCGGCGGTTCAAAATTCCCTATGTCACCGCCGAAGCCTCTCATTCGAGCCGCCGCAACGAAGGCGCCTGGGCCGTGACGCAGAAGCATGTCGCCGACGCCGTCAATCTGGCGGCGGTGAATTTCTGCTTCACCGCGCGCGACCGCGCAGGGCTTGCTGCCGCCGCCCCTCACGCGCGCCTCACGGCGCTGCCGCCCTTCATCGATAGTGCTCCGTATACGGAGACTGCGGTGGACAATCCGCGCCGCCTGGTGGCCGTCGCCATGCTGCGGAGCGGCGACAAGTTCTTGAGTTTCCGCATGCTGGCCGAGGCCCTCCCACGGCTACTCGATCTCCCCTGGACCTTGTCGGTGATCGGCGACGGCCCGCGCCGCGACGATGTCAGGCGCCTGTTCGATGGCCTGCCGCCGGACCGCATGGAATGGCTCGGACAGTCAGCGCCCGAACAGATCGCTAGTCTGTTGCGGCCAGGTGGCCTCTATGTCTGGCCCGGGGTCGGAGAGGCCTACGGTCTCGCTTATCTCGAAGCCCAGGCCGCGGGCCTTCCCGTCGTGGCGCAGAACATCGCCGGCGTGCCGGAAGTGGTGCGCAACGGCGAGACGGGGATCCTCACTCCGGCGGGTGACATCGCCGCCTTCGCCGCCGCCATCCGGCGCCTTCTCACCCACGATGACGAACGGCGCCGCATGTCGCTCGCCGCTCGCCGGTTCGTTCTTGAAGACCGCTCGCTGGCCAAGGCGGCGCAAATCATCGGTGGCGCAATGGAGACCTTGCATGTCCGCTGACGCAGCCTGGAGCCGTCTCCATCGGGAACTGGCGCGGCGCGAGACTCCGCTCTGCCTGTGGCTGCGCGACGATGACGCCATCCTGCCAACTCCCGCGCTCGACAAACTGCTCAACCTCACCGCTGCATTCTCCGTTCCGGTGACACTCGCCGTCATACCGGGCCTCACCGGCAAACCTCTCGCCCAAGCCATGCCGCCACACGCGTCTCCCGTCATCCATGGCTGGACGCACGCCAATCACGCGCCCCTCTTGATGAAAAAGCAGGAACTCGGGGCCCATCGGCCCCTCAAATCCGTCGAGGATGATCTCGCCGCCGCCCTGGCGCGCCTGACGGATTTATACGGCGATCGGCTGGTTCGCATGCTGGTGCCACCGTGGAACCGCATCCGCCCCGACATTCTGCCTCATCTCCCGAGGTTGGGATTCGAGGCACTGTCGGCGTTCGGCCCCGAGCCTCGTCACGCCCCGCTGCCGGTCTTCAACACCCATGTCGACCTGATCGACTGGCGCGGCGCCAAAAGCTGCCGCAACGAAACCGCTTTGATCGGCGAAGTGCTGGCGCAGGCGGTAAATCCTGGCCCCGTCGGCATCCTGTCGCATCATCTCGTTCATGACGCGGCGGCCTGGGTCTTCCTCGAAAAACTTTTCGCGCTGACCAGCCAGTTCAAAACCGTCCACTGGCTCTCCGCCGCAGATCTGCTTGACGGCACACGCTGAGTTGCTTTCCGGCTGTTTTCCCGATACTCGGGGGCCATGGCAAACCCCGTGTCGCGTCTCGAAAAACTCCACTTCCGCCTGGAAGCGCAGGTCGCTTGCCTGGCCTGGGCATTCCGGGACATCGGCACCCGTCCCGGCATCGTGTTCGAACTGGGATTGGGGCATGGCCGCACCTTCGACCACCTCCGCAAGAATCTGCCCACGCGCGAGATTTACGTGTTCGACCGCCAGGTCGACAGTTATCCCGACTGCACGCCCGACGCGGACCACATCATCCTCGGCGAATTATCGCAAACCCTTCCCGAGGCGGCGTCGCGCTTTGCCGGACAGGCCGTCCTCGCCCATTGCGATGTCGGATCGTTTTCGGCCGAGCACAACAAGACGATGAGCGCCATGGTGTCGGCGCATCTCTCGCCTGCCTTGGCCGACGGCGCGCTCATCCTGTCGGACCTGCCGCTGGCACTCCTCCACGCCACGCGCCTGCCATTGCCTTCGGGCGCCCGCGAGGACCGCTACTTCATCTATCGCTTTTCCAAAAGCCGCAACTGATTGCGGGCCTCGGTCAGGGCCGCGGTGGTGTGGCTCAGCCGCTCCGCCAGCACGCGCATGATCTCGATCGCCATTTCGGGGAACTCGACCAGCAGTCTGAGGAAATGATCCTTGCGGATCTGCAGCGCCTCGACCCGCGCCGTCGTCTTGATGGTCGCGGTGCGCGACACGTCGCACAGGATGGCGATTTCGCCCACGATGCTGTTGGGGTTGACCGTATCGACCTTGATCGGGCCCGTGGGTGAATCGATCAGCACGTCGGCGGTCCCCGACAGGAACACATAGGCCGCGTCACCCGGATCGCCCTGGCGGAACAGAACCTGCCCGCTTTCGTAAGCCACCAGTTCCGAGGTGAAGGCCAGCAGCTTCAGTCGCGCCGGCGACACATTGGCGAACAGCGGCACCCGCCGCAATTGCTCGACTTCTTCCTTAAGCGCCATGGCTGTTTCCCATCACGACACAAGCGCCTTCAATGCACTGTTTTTCGCAAGCAGCGTGTCATAGTTTCCGTCGCCCGTCATCATGCCCTTGTCGAAGACCACGACGCGATCGAACAGCGGCGCGTGAACCGGATTGGCCAGCACCCAGAAGATGCCGGGTTTCGGATCGATGGCCTTCGCCCAGTCCAGCACATTGACGGTGATCTGCCGCTGCGACTGCTGGTCGAGCGCCGACAGCGGCTTGTTGAGGATGAGGAACTCCGGCCGCTTGAGAAGAGCGCGCGCCAGGTTGAGCTTCTGCCGCTGCGACGCCGTCAGGCGTTTGCCGCCGACGCCCACGCCGAATTCGAGGCCGACGGAGATGACGTCCGGAAAGAGGTTCAGCTCGTGCAGGATTTCGCGGACGATGGCGCGCACCCGCTCGCCGGCATCGGCCTGGCGGTGCCCGATGCGCCCGAACAGCACATTGTCCATGAGGTTCGCGGCGCTGTTGAACTGGTCCGGATCATAGGGTTCGAAGCGGTCCGAAAGCCCCGCCGGCAGTTGCTCGCGGTAGATGGCGCGGGCCGCGACGATGCGCGCCATAAGTTCGGCATCGAGCAGTCCGAAACGGTGCAGCGGCTCGACATAGCCAAAGCTCAGCGTCGTCATCTTCGTCCGGTCGTCCTCGGATACGCTGGCGAAGGCGCGGCCCTGGAGTTTCTGCAGCAGCGACTGGTATTGCGGAATTTCCTCGGCCGTCATCAGGTCGAGCTGCTGGAAGAACGGATGGTCGGGCGGCAGGTCTTGGAACAGCTCCACGACGTTGGACGCGATTTCGAGTCCCATGGTGTACAGCGGTTCGTCGAGGCCCGACGATGCCAGCACCGAGCGCAGATACGGATCGGCCGCCAGCACGTTAAGCGCCAGCACCGATCCGCTGGCCGCGCCGAACAACAGGTTTTCGCTCACCGTCGCTTCCGGATTATAGGCGCCGAATTCGAACGGCACCACGAGAGCCCCCATGTTCTCCAACTCGAGTCTCGCCCGGAACGCCTTGCGGACTTCGACGATGCGCCCGGAAATGCCGGGATGGCGCGTGCCGTTGGTGGTCGAGCGCAGTCCCAGTTCCAGGATGTCGCCGGCCAGCAGCACCCCGTCGAGCACCGGCAAGATGGCCCCCAGCAGTTGCTCCGGCCCCTCGATGTTGACGGCGGCGTAATCGATCCAGTCGCTCTGGATGTCGAAATCGGGATTGCCGGATTTGCGCGCCTCGGCCACTTCCCAGGCGCGGCCGGCCGCGTCTTTCTCGGCATATTGGCGCGGCCTGTAGGGCGCGTGCTTGAGGCCGTAGGTCAGGTTGTCGTAAAGGCTGCCCTGGAACAGATAGGAATCGAACGAGGCGTAGGAAATGCGCCGCCCGGTCAGCGACTCGGCCAGGTCCGCGATCTCCTTGTCGCCCACCATGATCTTGCCGCTGGCCGGCCAGACGAGCCGCGCGAAGGCCTCGGCCAGGGCTTCGCCACCGGCGCCGCTGGAGCCCACCACGGCGATCGATTCACCCGGATTGATGGTGAGCGACGTGCGTTCGAGCAGCCGCGCCCCGCTGTCGTCGATGAGCGAGACATTGACCGCTGACAGCGCCTGGCCGGGCTCATGGACGGGATTGGCATCCATGAGCTGGAGGCGTGGCGCCAGCACGCCTTCGACATCGAACTGCTCATGCACCTGAGCGTATTTGACAGCCACATCCTGGCGGATCTGGTCCCAGTCGATGAGGTCCTTGAGGGGCCCCGGCAAATCCTTGTAGGCGGCGATCACCGCCACCAGCTGGCCCACATCCATCGAGCCCCTGATCACCAGATAGCCGCCGATGATGTAGAACAGGAACGGCGTCACCTGGGCCAGGAAATTGTTGAGGAACTTGACCAGGAATTTCCACTGGTAGAGATCGTAGCGGATGCGGAAGATGCGTCCGAGCCTGGCCGAAATTTCCGCCCGCTCGTAATTCGACGTGTCATGCGTGTGGATCGCCGCGATCCCCTCCGAAATCTCGCCGATGCGGCCCGACAGTTCGCGCGCCGTCAGTTGCCGCTCGCGGCCGAGCCGGATCAGCCGCTTGCGCATTTTCGGAATGATGAGAAGCTGCACCGCGACGATTCCGGCGGCGATCAGGCCGAGCCACAGGTCCTGCACCAGGATGAAGACGAGCGCCGTCATCGCCTGTCCGCCGAGCAGTGCCGGCTGCACGAAAGCATCGCCGATGAAGCCGCCCAGCGGTTCCACCTCGTCCTTCACCATGGTGGCGATTTCGGATGGCTTCAGGCGCTTGAACTGGGACGGCGGGAAACGCAGCACGCGGTCGACCAGATCGAAGCGGATGCGCCGCAGCATGCGCTCGCCGAGCCGGCCCTTGTAGGTGTTGATGTAGAATTTGAATCCGCCATTGACGACGACCAGCAGAAGGAAAATTCCGCACAGCAGCACCAGCGAAGAAAAGCGGTCGACGGTGATGCCCCCGAACAGGTTGACGGGGCCGATGCCGGGCAGGTTGAAGGAGATCGGCAGATAGGTCTGCGTCGCGTCGGGCGTCTCGAAACCGCGCCCCTGGATCGGCCCGTTGACGATGAGCTTGGGCAGGTCGAACGACAGGTAATAGGGAACCATCGACGCCAGCACGATGAACAGCACCCATAACTGCTGCAGCCGCGTGTGGGTCCAGGTATATCGGAACAGGTTTTTTTCCATTCGGCGGTCAGCTCGGACGCAACGCCGGTTTCAGCACATGGAAACGCCGGTGCGCAAAGGGCGATCCCTCGATCGCGGCATCGTGCAGAGTGAGATCGAAATGACAGAACGTCTCCAGTGTCGCGCGCCCGACGATTTGCGGCACCTGCGACGACGCGCGTTCGAGTGCGGGGGGATATTCGAGAACCACGGTTCGCGCATTGTCGATCAGCGAGAAAAACAACTCCCCCAGCGCCTCGCTCCGGCCGAAGGGTTTAAGCGAATAGCCGAGCAGCACGAGCCCGTAGCTTCGCGGTTCGTAGTGATATTCGATCTCCTGGAATTTCCGGCCGGCATGGCGCACCCGGCAGGGATATCCGTTGAGCTCCTCCGCCTCGAACGGCTCGGTCTTCGGATCGACCGACAGCACCGAAAGCGGATGGTGCGTCAGATAGGGCGTGATCGGACGGATATGGCCGCCGATCTCGACGACATGCGGACAGTCGCGCACGAAATGCGCCGCCAGCACCTGCCGGACGGCAGCCGCCGGTCCCGCCAGATGCGGCAAATCCTTGCCGGTCCCCACCAGCGCCGAGGTCTTTTCGAAGGTCTGAAGATCCATGATCCCGCTGCGGTTGCGCCTCAACCTTAGCCAACCTACAACAAGCCCATGCCCCACGCTACCCCGCCCGCGGACGATCCATGGCGCGACCGCGCCTTCGACCTGGCCCGCGGCCTCGCCGTCTATTCCGGAAGTGCCGCTGTCGCCGGCATCGCCCGGGTCATCGCCCAGCACCCTGAGGCCGATATCGCCACGGCTTTCAACCACAAGCAGGTGGCCTGCAAGATGTGGGCGCGCGACCGGCTGTTCGATACGCTGGGCAACCATTACGAGCGCATCTGGATCGCCGGCGGCTGGTATGGCGTGCTGGCCGCCATGCTGCTGGAGGACGCGCGTTTCGACATCGCGGAGATCGCCAGCATCGACATCGATCCAGCCGTAGCCGAGGTGGCGCGAACACTGGTTCGCAACACGCGCTTCAGCGCCGTGACCGCCGACATGTACAAGCTCGATTTCGCCACGGCGGCACCTGACCTGGTGATCAACACCAGTTGCGAACACATTGCCGATCTCCGGCAATGGCTCGGGCTGCTTCCGCCCATGACCCCGGTTCTGCTTCAGTCCAACGATTATTTCAGCGAACCCACCCACATCAACTGCATGGAATCGCTTGACCGGTTCATCGCCGAAGCGGGCCTCGCGCAGGTGCTCTACGCGGGCGAACTCCCACAAAAAAACTACACCCGCTTCATGCTGATCGGCCGGGTATGAACTTTTTACCTCTCCCGGAGGGAGAGGAAGGGGCCCATGCGAAGCATGGGAAGGTGAGGGGACACGGCACCAATTATGCGCACCAAGCCCCCTCATCCTCCCACCGCCTCTGGCGGCGGGTCCCTCCTTCTCCCTTTGGGAGAAGGGAAGTCCAGACGCTCGCGCAATATTTCCGCCGTCCGGCGCGCGCCATCGAGATTGAATCCGTGCGGCGGCGGCGGCGGTTTCGCCAAAGCGCCTTCCACCGCGCGCGATAGCCCCGCCGCGTCGATCCCGTCCTCCGGCAGCACATCGGCCAGCCCGAGCTTTTCCAGCCGCAGCGCGCGCGCCGTCTGTTCCGTCTCTCCCCCCTTGGCAAAGGGCACAAGCAGCGACCGGCAGCCAGCCCGCAGGATATCGCAGACGGTGTTGTAGCCGGCCTGCGAGACCGAAAGTTTTGCTCGCATCAGCAGGCTCCGAAAATCCGCCCGGAACGCATGAACTTCAAGCCCCGCGGGAGGCAAAAGTTTCGCCGGCAGGTTCGGGCCGGTGATGAGGCAGCAGCGGCCGGAGCCTCTCAGCCCGGAGGCTGCGTTCATCAGGTCGAGGCCGGCAGCGCCCCCTCCCGCCGAAATGACGATGTCGAATTGCTCCGTAGGCGGAGGAGGTGCCGGTCCCGCCACTAGCCCCGTATAGGCGATCTTGTCCACGAGGCTCCCTTGCACCGGAAACGTCTCGTCGAGCGTTGCGAATTTGGGGTCGCCATGCACCAGCACCAGGTCGAAATACGATTCGATCGCCGCGAGCGTTTCCTCGGCGCGGCCAGCTTTGCGGTTGTCCTGCAGGATGTCGCGCACCGAACACGCGATCGGCGGTCGGCCGGGCAATTTCCGCGCCGCATCGAGAAACGGCAGCAGTTCGAAGCGCATCTGGCGCCGCCCGAACGGAAACGTCTCGACCAGCACCGCGTCCGGCTTGCAAGCGATGAGCGCCTCGATCAGCGCCTTCCGCCGCTCCGCCTTGAACGCCTCGCCGATGGGCTCGCCCTGTGCATCGGCGAGGCTGGAAAGTCCATCCCGCCCCGCCTGCACCGGCGGCAGAAACACGGTCCTCACTCCAGGTCCCGGAAAACCCGGCACCGGCAACCCGCCCATCGCCACGGTGACGTCGAACCCATCCTCCACGAGCGCCGTCGCAATGCGGTTGGCACGCACCAGATGGCCGATGCCGAGCAGATGTTGGACATAGATGAAGATGCGGGGAGACGTCATGCCTCGTCCCGCCACGCATCCTCGAACAAAGCGAGAAGCTGCCGGATGCTCGCCTGATGATCGAAATGCGCCCGAACCCGGCGCTCCGCCGCTAGGCCCAAACTCTCGCGCAAGCCCGGATCTCGGATGGCGCGCGCAATTGCCTCCGCCAAAGCCCGCGCATCATCCGGCTCGACCAGCAATCCATTGACACTGTCGGTCAGCAGTTCGGGCACGGCCGACACATTGGTCGAGATGCACAGAAGCCTCTGACTCGCGGCCTCGACCAGCACATTGGGCAGCCCGTCGCGGTCGCCGTCGTCCGCCAC
>JANNSP010000324.1:0-32844 GCA_031402975.1 Hyphomicrobiales bacterium | reverse complement strand
AATCGACAACGGCTTGGCAACGCCGATCGCATAGGAAACTTGAATGGCGCAGCGCTTGGCCATTCCCGCAGCCACCACGTTTTTCGCCAGATAGCGCGCCGCGTAAGCCGCCGAGCGGTCGACCTTGGTCGGATCCTTGCCGGAAAACGCGCCGCCGCCATGGGGAGCCGCCCCGCCATAGGTGTCGACGATGATCTTGCGCCCGGTCAAGCCGGCATCGCCGTCGGGCCCGCCGATGAAGAACTTGCCGGTGGGATTGACGTGCCACACCGTATCCTTGGTGATCCAGCCCTTGGGCAACGCCTTCTTGACATAGGGCTTGATCAGTTTCTTCACGTCCGCCGAGGTCAGGCTTTCGTCGGTATGCTGCTGCGACACCACGATCTGGGTGGCGCCCACCGGTTTGCCGTTGCGGTATTCGACCGTGACCTGGCTCTTCGAATCGGGACCAAGCGCCTTTTCCTTGCCGCTGTGCCGGGCCTCGGAGATCAGCTTCAGGATGCGGTGGGCGCAATAGAGGGGAGCCGGCATATAGTCCGGCGTCTCGTCGCAGGCATAGCCGAACATGATACCCTGGTCGCCAGCACCCTCGTCTTTCTTCTCGCCCGAATCGACGCCCTGCGCGATGTCGGCCGACTGCTCATGCAGGACGATTTCGATCTTGCAGGTCTGCCAGTGGAAGCCCGCCTGCTCGTAGCCGATATCCTTGATCGCCTTGCGGGCAGCGGCCTCGATCTTGTCATGGGTGACCGACGAGGGCCCCCGGGTTTCGCCGGCGATCAGCACCCGGTTGGTCGTGGCCAGCGTTTCGCAGGCGACGCGAACCTGCGAGGGATCCATGCCTTGCTCCAATGCCTCGCGGAAAAACAGATCGACGATTTCATCCGAAATGCGGTCGCAGACCTTGTCGGGATGACCCTCCGAAACGGATTCGCTGGTGAAGAGATAATTCTTGCGCGCCATATTTGGTAAATTGCCCCTCGTTTGTACGGGGCGCTATTTGGCAGTCTTGCGCGTTGGGGTCAAGCGCGCCCGGTCTATTCCTTGCTGTCGGCAATCATGCGCGCCACCGAGGCAATCAATCGGCGCTTGCCACTGCTGTCGGCATCGCGAAACGCTTTCGCCAGCGTCACCCCGTCGACATTCATCAGCGCCGCGAGGATCGAATCCTGCGGACTGGCTTCCCCCAATGCGCCGTGGCCGTCTATGCCCGGCAGATCCTCGAAGAAAAACTGCACCGGAACGCCCAGCGTCTTGGCGGAATAGTACAGCCGGCTGGCGCTGATGCGGTTCGTCCCCTTTTCGTATTTCTGCACTTGCTGAAAGGTGATGCCCAGCAGCTCGCCCAGCTTCTCCTGGCTCATGCCGACGATCTGGCGCCGCATGCGCATGCGGTTGCCGACATGCACGTCGATGAAATTCGGATCGCGTCTCGTCATCGCCCCTCGGTAGACCCCGCCATGACCCGCCGCCCTTGATTCGGGCCTTTCGCGAAAGTCACACGTTGGTGACTGAGTAATATACAATGCAGCCCCGCGCAATTGAATTGCGCTGATTTTCAACCTTTCCGCGCAGACGGCCGTTTCAGAACAATGGCCAGAGCGGCAGCGCAAAGCACAAGGACTAGCAGACACCAGTCGCCGAAGCGGGCATAAGGCGGCGGAGGCAGGGCGCGCGGCAGGGCACTGTCGGCGATACCTTTCTCGCCCAGCGGCAGGATGGAGACGAACCGGCCAAGGGGGTCGATCACCGCCGAGATGCCGGTATTGGCGGCGCGCGCCATGGGAAGCCCCTGTTCGATCGTCCGCAGCCTGGCCTGCGCCAGATGCTGGTGGGGACCGGTCGAATGGCCGAACCAGCCGTCATTGGTGACATTGACCAGCCATTGCGGCCGGTCCACCGCTGAAACCAGGTCCTGGGGAAAGATCGCCTCGTAGCAGATCAGCGCGCCGAAGCCCGGTGCCGTGCCCGCCGCCATGGTCATGGGACCGGCCCCCGCCGTGAAACTGCCAGGAACAGTCACCACCTTGCGGAAACCGAGTGGCTCCAGCAGCCGGCGGAAGGGCAGGAATTCACCGCCGGGAACCAGGCGCCACTTGTCATAGCGGGCAATAACGCTGGCCTCGCCGTCGAACACGATGATGCTGTTGTGGATCGCTGACTCCGCATCCGTGCTGTCGCGCCGGATCGATCCGGTGATGAGCAAGGTGCGGCCCCCGAGCAACGGCCGCAATTCGGTCCTGGCAACCTCGCTTTCGTCGATGAGGAAGGGGACGGCCGTTTCCGGCCAGATCAGGTGGGTGACGGTTTCCAGTCCGGATTGCGAGGACTGCGTCTTGAGCTCGTCGAAAATGCTCCGCGCATTGTCCTCCCGCCACTTCTGCTGCTGCGGAATATTGGGTTGCACGATGCGGAGTTTCACTCCGGGCACGATATCCATGGCCTGCTGCAAACGTATTTCGCCCCACAGCCAGCCAAGCGGCAATAGCAGGGCGAGCACAGCAGCCAGCCACTTGTCCCGGCGCGGTCCCAGCAAAGCCAGCGGCAGACCAGCCCACAGCACCACCATCAAGGTGAGGCCGGTCATGCCGATGAGCGACGCCGTCTGGGCAAGTCCGCCCATGCCATCCACCGCGAGCCCCGGCGCCGCCCAGGGAAACCCGGTGAACAGCCGTCCCCGCAGCCACTCCGCCACGGCGAGCCACGCAGCGAACCCGGATACCAGCGAAAGGCCACGCAGGCCAAGGGCCGTCACCACCAGGGCCGCACCCGCCCAGTACAGCGCCATGGCTCCAGCGAGGCCAGCGACAGCGAACGGCATCATCCACAGATAGGTTTTGGCATCGACCAGGAAGGCAAAGCCGATCCAGTGCAGGGCGACGAGGAAATAGCCGAAACCGAAGGCCCACCCCACGGTGAGCGACGCCCGCCTTTGGCAGGGTTCGATCCCTTCGAGGACAAGGAGCACGACGGGGACGGCCAGCCCAAGGACCGGCCAGACCCCAGTGGGCGGCAGAGCGAGCGCGGCGGCGAGGCCCGCCACGAACGCCACCAGGCAGCGTTTCCAGCCGCGCAGATTGCGTAGCGTATCCGCAAGGCGCGTCAGTCTAGGTTGCGCGGGTGATTTCTGGTAAGAAGTATCCACATATGGAGTGCTAGCAGATGAATGAAGCGGTGCGGAACCTGAAACCCGAGGGCGGCATGGTCCTGCTCGAACATCTGCCTTTCGTGACCGACGGCGGCATTGCCACGCGGGCCCGGATCGGCCTTATCGTTCTGGCCACCGATTTCACCATCGAACATGAATGGCGCCAAATCATCGGCGGCCTTCGGGGTGTAGCGCTCTATCAGAGCCGCATTCTCAACGACAACCAGATCACGCCGGAAACGCTGCGCGCCATGGAACCCCGCATCGCCGCGGCGACCGATGTTATCCTGCCGGGTTCGGACCTCGACGTCGTGGCCTATGGCTGTACTTCCGCCTCGATGGCGATCGGCGAGGACAAGGTGTTCGAGCGCATTCGATCTGTCAGGCCAAATGCCAAATGCACGACCCCGATCACCGCCGCCTTCGCCGCGTTCCGCGCCATGGGGGCGAAGCGCATCGGCGTCCTCACGCCCTACCGCGCCGACGTCAACCTGATCGTCGCCGATTACATCAGGGTGCGGGGTTTCGAGGTGCCGGTCTTCGGCTCGTTCAACGAACAGGACGACGGGATGGTAGCCCGCATCACCCCGGCCTCGATCAAGGCCGGCATCGAAGCGATCAAATCCCGCGCCGCGATCGACGCGGTTTTCGTGTCCTGCACCTCGGTCAGACTGGCGGAAGCGGCGCGCGACATCGAGCACGAGATCGGGCTTCCCGTGACCTCGTCCAATCACGCCATGGCCTGGCACGCGCTCCGCCTCGCGGGAGTGCGGGACGCACTGCCGGAATGGGGAAGGCTGTTCGAGCTATAAGGTCCGCCCTCTCGCCACATCCTCCGCCATGCTGCACAGGATTTCGAACATCATGACGACGCCCGCATAGGCCGTCATGCCGGACGGATCGAACGGCGGCGAGACCTCGACCACGTCGGCGCCCACGATGTTGAGGCCCCTCAGTTCACGCAGCATCTGCTGCGCCTGGAAAGTGGTGAAGCCGCCGATTTCCGGCGTCCCGGTGCCCGGTGCATAGACCGGGTCCAGCATGTCGATGTCGAAACTGACATAGACTGGATTGTCGCCGGCAATGGACCGCGCCTCGGCCATGATGGCTTTCGGCCCTTTCTCCATCGCTTCCTCGATCCGGACCAGGCGCACGCCCATTTTCTCGCCGTAGGCGAAATCGTCGAGATCATACATGGTGCCACGGAGGCCGATCTGGATGGTCCGCCTGGGATCGAGCACGCCCTCTTCAATGGCACGGCGGAACGGCGTGCCGTGAGTATATTTGAAGCCGCCGAAATAGCTGTCATAGAGATCTGTGTGGGCATCGAAATGGATCATGCCGACGGGGCGTTTTTCACCCAGCGCGCGCAGCACTGGCAGCGAGCACAGGTGGTCGCCGCCCGCCGACAGCGGCCGGATGCCGAGGCTCACGAGTTTCTTGAAATAGCTCTCAACCCGATTCAGCGCGTCGTCGACATTGGCCGGATTGACCGGGCAGTCGCCGAGATCGGCAATATTGGCGAGGTCGTAGGGAACGACGTGGCTGGTCTGGTGCATGCGCCGGACCATGGACGACTGGTCGCGCATCTGGCGCGGCCCATGGCGCGGCCCCGGCCGGTTCGTCGTGCCCCCGTCCCAAGGAATTCCGACAATGCCGATGTCGATATCCGCCGCCTGATCGAGCGGCACATGCGGCAGGCGCATGAAAGTGGCGATGCCGCCGAAGCGCGGCGTGACGAGGCCTGGGACCGGCTGGTTGAACTGGTTCACGGTGCCTCGCGATATTGAATGAACTGCGCCACAATGGCGACAGGTCACGCCTTGCGCAAGTCCCCGCCGGATCGGTATGAGACTGCATGGCTGAGGAATTCGACGTCATCGTCATCGGCGCGGGCATCGCCGGTGCCTCGGTTGCCGCGGCGCTTGTTGCAACCCACAAGGTTCTGATCCTCGAAATGGAGGAGCGCCCCGGCTATCATTCAAGCGGCCGGTCGGCGGCCGCTTTCGTACCCAATTACGGTCCGGCCCCCATCCGCGCGCTCACCACTGCCTCGCGAAAATACCTTAATGATGCAGGCACCCTGACGCCCCGCGAAACGCTGTTGGTAGCACCCGAAGGGCAACAGGACGCATTCGAAAACCTGATGCGCGAACAGCAAGGCATGCGGGAGATTTCGATTGCCGAGGCCCGCCGCAAATTTCCCCTCCTGCGCGATGGCTATGCGAGGCGCGCCGTTCTCGATCCGGCGACGGCGGATATCGATGTCGACCTGCTCCACCAGCACTATATCAGGCAGGTTAGGTCGAATGGCGGCACCCTAGATTGCTCCCAGCCGGTGACGGCGATCGAGCGTGGCGCGGAGGGATGGTCTGTCCGTACGGTGGACAAAAACTTCCGGACACGGATCATCGTCAATGCGGCCGGCGCCTGGGGCGCGTTGGTGGGAAAGCTCGCCGGAGCGCAGGCCATTCCACTACAGCCGAAGCGGCGCTCGATGGCCGTCCTTCCCGCGCCCGAAGGGCACGCCGTGATGGATTGGCCGTTCATCGGCGATGTCGGCGAAACCTGGTACTGCAAGCCGCAGTCGGGCAAGCTGCTGGTGTCGCCCGCCGACGCGACACCCGTCGATCCGCACGATGCCTATGCCGACGACATGGCGCTGGCCGAAGGTATCGACCGGTTTCAGCAGGCCACCCAAATCGAGGTCACCAGGGTCGACCACACCTGGGGAGGTCTCCGCTCCTTCGTCCCGGACGGCAACCCCGTGGTGGGTTATGATACCGTGATCCCGGATTTCTTCTGGCTGGTGGGGCAGGGCGGCTACGGCATCGAGACCTCTCCCGCCCTGTCGCGGCTGGCGGCCGCATTGGTGCGCCATGAAGCGCCGCCACGCGATATCGTGGGAGGGGGTCTTGACGTTGGCGATCTCTCACCCCGGCGTTTCCAGTCAGCAAAGCACAATTTTTGATCGGCCGGAAAAAACGTGCTTAAGTGCCTCACGCCCCGGCGGGGCGTCAAATAAAAGTATCAGGAGAACAATCATGAAATTCAAGAAACTGTTTGGCGCGGCGCTGCTCGCGACCACCATGCTGGTGGCCGGCGCGGCCAACGCCAAGTCGCTGGTCTACTGCTCGGAAGGCTCGCCGGAAAATTTCAGCCCGTCCATGAATACCACCGGCACCAGCCTCGATGCGGCGCGCCCGGTCTATAATGGACTTGTTCAGTTTACCCCCGGCACCACCCAAGTCGAGCCCGGCCTCGCCGAAAAATACGAAGTGTCCGCCGACGGTCTGACCATCACCTTTCATCTTCGCAAAGGCATCAAGGTCCATTCCGGCGTCAACGGCTTCACCCCCACCCGCGATCTCAACGCCGATGACGTGATCTGGTCCTTCGAGCGCATGTGGAAGGCCGAACACCCTTACGCCAAGGTCTCGGGCGGCGCTTATGACTATTTCAATGACATGGGCATGCCGGACCTGCTGGATTCGATCACCAAGACCGACGATCTCACCGTGGTGATGAAACTCAAGAAGCCCAATGCGCCGATCATCGCCAACCTTGCGATGGACTTCGCCACCATCCACTCGGCCGAGTATGCCGACTATCTGATGAAGAAGGGCACGGCCGAACAGTTCGACCAGATTCCGGTCGGCACCGGTCCGTTCGTCTTCGTCGACTACCAGAAGGACGCGGTGATCCGCTTCAAGGCCAATCCGGACTATTGGGGCGGCAAGCCGAAAATCGACGACCTGATCTATGCCATCACGCCCGATGCGACGGCGCGCTATGCCAAGCTGCAGGCCAATGAATGCCAGGTCATGGCTTTTCCGAACCCAGCCGACCTCGATGCGATGAAGGCCAACCCCGACATCCAGGTTCTGGAGCAGGCCGGCCTCAATATCGGCTACATGGCGATGAACGCCCAGAAGCCGCCCTTCGACAAGGTGGAAGTGCGCCAGGCCATCGCCATGGCCATCGATCGCGATTCGATCCTCAAGGAAGTCTATCAGGGCGCCGGCCAGAAGGCGAAGAACCCGATCCCGCCCACCATGTGGTCCTATGATGACTCGACGGTCGACTATGAATACAACCCCGAGAAGGCCAAGGAGATGCTGAAGGCCGCGGGCGTCGAGAATCTCGAGACCGATCTGTGGTGGATGCCGGTGCAGCGCCCCTACAATCCCAATGCCAAGCGCATGGCGGAAATGATGCAGGCCGACCTCGCCAAGGTCGGCATCAACGCCAAACTCGTGTCCTACGAATGGGGCGAGTACCGCAAGCGCCTGCAGGCCGGCGAGCACCAGATGGGCTATCTCGGCTGGACCGGCGACAACGGCGATCCAGACAACTTCCTCGCTGTACTTCTCGGCTGCGACAAGGACGGGAAACCCAATGGGCAGAACATCCCGAAATGGTGTGATGCGGCCTTCAACGAAGCCATCACCACGGCTGCCGAAATCACCGACCAGGCCGAACGCACCAAGCTCTACCAGCAGGCACAAAAGATCCATCACGAGCAGGTGCCGTGGCTGAATATCGCCCACTCCACCGTGTTCGAGCCGATCCGCAAGTCGGTCTCGGGCTACAAGGTCAGCCCGCTCGGCAAGCACGAGTTCTATTTCGTCGACGTGGCCGAGTAGGACAATTATGCACGCATCCCCTTCCCCCTCGCGGGGGAAGGGTCAGGTTGGGATAGATGCTCAGATTTTTCATCAAACGGCTGGCGCTGACGCTTCCCACTTTTTTTGCCCTCATGTTCGTTACGTTCATGCTGATACGCCTGGTGCCGGGCGATCCGATCGAGACGCGCCGGGGCGAACGCGGCATTTCGCCTGAGCGCCTGGCCGAACTTCGTCACGAAATGGGCCTGGACCAGCCTGTGTGGAAACAGTTCTTCGACTATGTGTGGGCCCTGCTGCACGGCGATTTCGGCATTTCGATCATTTCCAAGTCGCCGGTCCTCCACGAGTTTCTGACGCTGTTTCCGGCAACCCTGGAACTGAGCCTGTGCGCCATGATCGTCGCCATCGGCATCGGCGTGCCGGCGGGCGTCATCGCCGCGACCAGGCGCGGCGGCATCTACGACCAGTCGTTGATGGGCCTGGCGCTCACCGGCTATTCCATGCCGATCTTCTGGTGGGGCTTGATCCTCATAATGTTCATGTCGAATACCCTGCATCTGACCCCGGTGTCGGGCCGCATCGACCTAGTCAAATTCTACTTCCCGCCGGTAACTGGTTTCATGCTGATCGACAGTCTGCTATCGGGCCAGAAAGGCGCGTTCCTCGACGCCGTCCGCCACCTGATCCTGCCGTCGATCGTGCTCGGAACGGTGCCGCTCGCCGTCATCGCGCGCATGACCCGCTCCGCCATGCTAGAAGTCCTCGAGGAAGACTATGTCAGGACCGCCCGCGCCAAGGGCTTGTCGCAGCGGCGCGTCATCGGTATTCACGCGCTGCGCAATGCCTTGATCCCGGTCGTCACAGTGATCGGATTGCAGGTCGGGGCGTTACTTGCGGGTGCGGTTCTGACGGAGACCATTTTCTCGTGGCCCGGCGTCGGAAAGTGGCTGGTCGAATCGATCGGCCGCCGCGACTACCCGGCCCTCCAGGGCGGCATCATGCTGATTTCCACCGCCGTCATCCTGGTCAATCTGATCGTTGATCTGCTCTATGGTCTGATCAATCCGCGGATCCGCCATGGCCACTGACACTGTCGTGGCGGTCAACATCGCGCCGCCCGGACCGCTTCTCGGTTTCTGGCGGGCCTTCCGTGAAAACCGTGGCGCCGTGATGGGCCTCGCCGTGGTGATCCTCATCGTGCTGACCGCGATCTTCGCCGAAATCATCGCTCCGCACGATCCTATCGAACAGTTTCGCGGCTTCAGCAAGATGCCGCCCCTCTGGCAGGAGGGGTCCGACCCACGCTTCGTTCTCGGCACCGACGCGGTGGGCCGCGACATGCTTTCGCGCATCATGTTCGGGGCGCGCGTTTCGCTGTTCATCGGGCTTGCAGTCATGGCCGTGTCGATGATCTTTGGTATCGCCCTTGGCCTCGCCGCCGCCTGGTTCGGCGGTATCGTCGATGTCATCATCATCCGCGTCATGGACCTGATCATGTCGATCCCCAGCCTGGTGCTAGCAATTCTCATCATCGCGGTGATCGGTCCCAACCTGACCAACACTATCGTCGCGGTGACGATCGTCGGCCTGCCTTACTATGTGCGCCTCGCCCGCGCCTCGGCGATCAGCGAACTGACCAAGGACTACGTGACCGCGGCCAAGGTCGCGGGCTCAGGGCCGCTGCGGCTGATGCTGTCGACGGTTCTCCCCAATTGTCTGGCTCCCCTGATCGTCCAGGCGGCGCTCGGCGTCTCCGACGCCATACTGGCGGCCGCGGGCCTTGGGTTCCTCGGTCTCGGCGCCCAGCCGCCGACGCCCGAATGGGGCTCAATGCTGGCCGATACCCGCGACCTGATGAGTTCCCATCCATGGGTGATGGCTTTCCCCGGCATCGCCATCCTGATCACCGTGCTGTCGATCAACCTGATGGGCGACGGCCTCCGCGACGCCCTCGACCCCAGGCTGCGGCGGAGCTGATGGCGGGACTGCTTGACACGGTTGTGGTCGCAGCGATCGTTTCGGCCGCGGTCACGGCACTGGGATGGTTTGCCTCGCATTGGAGTGAAATCCGCCTTGACACCCAGCGCCGCGTCGAAAAGATCATCGATGTCCAGACAGCACTTCTGGCGGAAATCGAAAGCAACCTCACGCGATATGCCGAAATCGACCTCGACGGCCACAAGACAGAAATGGTGCGAAGGATTTCAATGAAGCGCGGCAAAATTCCGTTTACGCCATTCGTGCCGCGCGACCCGCCCGAGATCATATTCGAGGCGATGTTGCCTGATATCCACATTCTGCCGACCGAAACGATCGACGACGTCGTGGCCTACTACAAACAGGAGTACAAATTGCGCGAATTGGTGGAGGATTTGCGGAGCAGCCGGTATCAGGACCTCGAACCGGATCGCAAGGCGCGGCTATATGAAGATTACATCTGGCAGATCAAGACGGTCCTGGTTACCGGAGAACAGGCGCGCGACGCCCTCAGGGGGTCGCTTGGCCTGCCATCTAGTAGCCGGGCTGCGGACCTGAACCCGGCTTCTGGAAACCGGTAGGCTGTGGTTTGGATTGTGCCATGAAAGCTCACCTCTTCAACCCATCATATAAGCCCGGCGGCGTCTTGTGCAAGACCGCTGCGGACTTTCGTAGTATCAAGGCAAAAGCTTAACATGCCCCTCCTCGAAATCGAAAACCTGAGCGTCGAGTTCAAGACCGCCAATGGCTGGTTCCGGGCGGTGGATCATGCCTCGTTCGCAGTCGACAAGAGCGAGGTGCTGGCGATCGTCGGCGAGTCGGGCTCCGGCAAATCGGTGTCGATGCTGGCGGTGATGGGCCTTCTGCCATGGACCGCCAAGGTCACCGCCGACCGGTTGCAATTCGACGGCCGCAACCTTCTGTCCATGACACCGGCGGAGCGGCGGCAGATCACCGGCAAGGATATCGCCATGATCTTCCAGGAGCCGATGTCCAGCCTCAATCCCTGCTTCACGGTAGGATTCCAGCTCCACGAAGCCCTCAAGACCCATCTCGGCATGGACAAGAAAGAGCGTCGCGCCCGAGTCATCCAGCTCTTGGACGATGTCGGCATTCCCGCCGCGGCATCGCGCCTGTCCTCTTTTCCGCACCAATTGTCGGGCGGCATGAATCAGCGGGTGATGATCGCCATGGCGATCGCCTGCGGTCCCAAGCTGTTGATCGCCGACGAACCGACGACGGCGCTCGATGTCACCATCCAGGCACAGATTCTCGATCTTCTGGTCAGGCTGCAGAAGGACACCGGCATGGCGCTGGTGCTGATCACCCATTCGATGGGCGTCGTGGCCGAAACCGCCGAGCGGGTCAGCGTGCAATATGCCGGACAGAAGGTCGAGGAACGGACTGTCGCCGACCTCTTCGCCAATCCCCACCATCCCTATACGGCGGCACTCCTCTCGGCGCTTCCAGAACGCGCCAACGCCCGCAGGCTGCCGTCGATCCCGGGCGTGGTGCCGGGCCAGTTTGACCGGCCAAAGGGCTGCCAGTTCTCGCCCCGCTGCAAGTTCGCAACCAGCCTGTGCGTATCGACGCCGCCGCCCCGGATCGACGGCGCGCTGTGCCACTATCCGCTGTTTTGGGGCAAACCGCAGGGTCACCCCGACCGGGAGATCGCCGCATGACGACCGTGCTCACCGCCCGCGACCTCACCCGCTATTACAACGTCTCGCGCGGCGCTTTCGCCGCCTCATCCCTCCTCAAGGCCGTCGATGGAGCAAGCTTTACCCTGGCGCGCGGCAAGACCCTGGCAGTCGTCGGCGAGTCGGGTTGCGGAAAATCGAGCCTTGCCCGGCTGGTGACGATGATCGAGCCGCCGACTTCGGGCACCCTCAACATCTCAGGCCATGACGTGGTGGGCGCCACGCCCCAGACGCTCCGCCTGCTCAGGCCGAAAGTCCAGATCGTGTTCCAGAACCCCTATGGCTCGCTCAATCCGCGCCAGAAAATCGGCCACACGCTGGAGGAGCCGCTGCTGGTCAATACTTCGATGGGAAAATCCGGGCGCACCGAAAAAGCCCGCGCCATGATGACCAGCGTGGGGCTGAGACCCGAACATTACGACCGCTATCCGCACATGTTTTCCGGCGGCCAGCGCCAGCGCATCGCGATCGCTCGCGCCCTCATGCTCGATCCCGAAGTTCTGGTTCTCGACGAGCCGGTTTCAGCGCTTGATGTGTCGATCCAAGCCCAGGTGCTGAACCTGATCGCCGACATCCAGGAGCGGCACAATCTGGCTTACCTGTTCATCAGCCACGACCTCTCGGTGGTCCGCCACATCGCCGACGAGGTGATGGTCATGTATCTCGGCCGCGTCGTCGAACAGGGCCCGCGCGATGCCATTTTCGCCAATCCCCAGCACCCCTACACCAAGGCCCTTCTGTCGGCGACGCCACAGCCGAACCCGACGATCAAGCGCGAGCGGATCGTGCTGAAGGGAGAACTGCCCTCGCCACTCTCGCCGCCTCCCGGCTGCACCTTCCATCCACGCTGCCCATGGGCCTTCGAGCCGTGCAACAAACGCAACCCGGTGCTGCTCCCCCATGACGGAAGCCTGGTGGCCTGTCATGCGGTGAACCCGGTTTCGTCCAGATCCGAGGCGGCCTGATGCAGAATAGGCCGGAACTCTCAGTTGGCGAAGCCTTGGTCGGTCTCCTCGAAGCCTATGGCGTCGACACGATCTTCGGCATTCCCGGCGTCCACAATGTCGAAATGTACCGGGCATTGCCGCGCTCGCGCATCCGCCACATCCTGACCCGGCACGAACAGGGCGCGGGTTTCATGGCGGACGGCTATGCCAGGGCCACGGGCAAGCCCGGTATCTGTTTCACCATCTCCGGCCCGGGGCTCACCAATATTCTGACCGCCATGGGCGAGGCCTATTCCGATTCAAGCCCGATGCTGGTGATATCCTCCTGTCTCGATATCGGCGACAGCGCCCAGGGGCGAGGCCGGCTGCACGAAATCCGAAGCCAGCTCACGGTGGCCCACAGTGTCACGCCCCATGCGCGCCAAGCGACCACGGCGGGCGATGTCCGCGATGCGGTAGCCGAGGCCTTCGCCAGTTTTGCCATGGCGCGCCCCCGCCCCCACTATCTGGAAATTCCGGTCGACCTCCTGAAGCTCCCGGCAGGACGTGGCTGGACGGCGCGCGCCATGCCCATGGCGCCAAGGGCCCCGGCGGAGCAGATCGACGAAGCCGTGCAGCTCCTGAATAAGGCGGAGAGGCCAGTGATCATCCTGGGAGGTGGCGCCCGCCACGCTTCGGCGGCGGCGGTCGCCATTGCTGAAACCCTGGGTGCGACTGTCATGACATCGACGGCGGGCAAAGGCATCGTGCCCGAGTCGCATCCGCTGTCGGCGGGCTTCCACCTGTCGCGCGATGGCGCCAAGAAACTAATAGCTGAAAGCGACGTCATTCTCGCCGCCGGCACCGAGCTTTCCGAGACCGATTTCTGGGACGGATACCGCATCGACGCAACGCTGATCGACTTCCAGGGCAAACTCATTCGTATCGATCTCGACCCGTCCTCCCTGGTCAGGCCGCATGTGCCGCATCTGGCGATCCTCTCCAACGCGAAGTCCGCGCTCGAATCGATCGCTTCCAGATTGACGCGATCCAGAACGCCTTCCAGTTTTGGCCTGGAAACAGCGGCGCTGTTGCGCCAGGCCGAGGCAACCGGCGACCTGCGCGTCCAGTTGCGCAAGGTGCTGGGCGTGATCAGGGACAGCCTGCCGGCGGACACCATCGTCGCCTCCGACATGACGCAAATCGCTTATGCCGCGAACGAGGATTTTCCGGTCGACCTGCCGGGAAAGTGGCTGCATCCGGCGGGGTTTGCCACATTGGGCTTTGCCCTACCTGCGGGCATCGGCGCAAAGATTGGCGCGGGCTTGACACCGGTCGCGGTGCTGATCGGCGACTACGGCATCCAGTATACGGGGAACGAACTTGGCACCGCCGCGGAACACCGGCTGCCCTTGGTGGTCCTCATGTGGAACAACGAATCGCTGGGGGAAATCCGCGACGACATGATCCGCAAGGGCATCCAGCCCAACGCGGTGACGCTCAAGAACCCGGATTTCCAGATGCTGGCCAAGGCCTATGGTTGCCATTCAGTCAAACCCCCATCGCTGAATGCCCTTGCGTCGGCCATCGCCGCGGCCCTCAAGGCGGACCGCCCGACTCTCATCGAAATGACGCCTGCGATGGTCAGCGGCTAGACTGGCGAAACAGCTGCGGCTCTGACATAGTCGGGCCGAATCCAGGGGGACAAGGCGATGGACGGCGAAGGCCAGTTTGCACTTCTGCGCACCAGGCGCTTTCTGCCGCTGTTCATCACCCAGGCGATCGGCGCCTTCAACGACAATGCGCTGAGGAACGGCATCGCCATCCTCATCACCTTCGATCTCGCCATCAAGCAGGGCTGGAACGCCATCTATTTCGTGCAGGCGGGAACCGCACTTTTCATTCTGCCCTATTTCCTGTTCTCGGCGATCTCGGGACAGCTTGCCGACAAGCTCGACAAAGCACTCATCGCGCAGAGGGTGAAGCTCGCGGAAGTGGGCGTGATGGTGATCGGCGCCGCTGCCCTGTGGTTCGACAATGCCTATATCGATCTCGCCGTGCTGTTTTTGGCGGGGACGCTCGCGGCCTTTTTCGGGCCCGTCAAATACGGGGTGCTGCCGCAATACCTGAAGCGCGAGGAACTGATCGCCGGCAACGCGCTGATCGAAATGGGAACCTTCGTCACCATCCTGACGGGGACGCTGTTCGGCGGCTTCCTGGTCCTGCTTGGCTGGGGGCGCCCGGTACTTTCGCTAGCGCTCGCCGGCTTTGCCGTTATCGGCTGGCTGGCAGCGCTCCGCATGCCGCCCGCCCCAGCGACATCGCCCGATCTCAAGATCGACTGGAACATCCTGCGCCAGACCTGGAAGCTGATCGAGCATGCGCGCGAGCGCTGGGACGTGTTCTACGCCGTGCTCGGCGCCTCGTGGTTCTGGTTTCTCGGCACCGCCATTCTGGTGCAGATACCGGTCTTCACCCGCGACGTGCTGCACTCCAACGAAACCATGGCCAACATCTTCATCGCGATCTTCACCGTCGGGATCGCCTTGGGTTCGATGCTGACCAACAAGCTGCTCAAGGGCGAGGTCTCGGCCAAATACGTTCCCGTGGCCGCCATCATGATGACCGTGTTCCTGGTCGATTTCTACTTCGCCTCCGGAGGCGCCGCGCAGGCTTTAACTGGCACGGCAAACAACGGGCCATCGGAGTTCTTCTCTCATTTCTCCGGCTGGCGGAGCGCCTTCGACCTGTTTGCCACAGCTTTCTTCGGCGGCCTCTATGCCGTGCCGCTCAACGCCATCATGCAGCACCGCGCCAGTCCGCCCAAGCGTTCGCGCGTTATCGCCGCCAACAATGTCATCAACGCGGTGTTCATGATCGCGGCGACGCTAATGTCCGTGCTTCTGCTGCAGGTCATGTCGCAACGCGGTCAATTCCTGGCCCTGGCGCTCGCCAACGCGGTGGCGGCCATCCTGATCTGCAGCCTGCTGCCGCAGGAACTGACGGCATACGTCACCCGCCGCCTGTTCCGCCTGTTCTTCCGGGTCGAAGTGCGGGGGCTCGAAAATTTCACCGCCGCCGGACGGAAAGCCGTGATCGTCGCCAATCACACTTCGATGCTCGATGGTCCGCTGCTCTCGGCATTCCTCCCCGAGCGTTGCGGATTCGCCATCAACACGCATGTGGCCAAGCGCTGGTGGGCGCGGCCCGCCTTCCACCTGTTCGACATGATCCCGATCGATCCGGCCAATCCAATGGCGCTCCGCACCCTGGTGGAGAGTCTGAAGAAGGGCCGCAAGATCGTCATCTTCCCGGAAGGGCGTCTTACCATCACCGGCGCACTCATGAAGATCTACGAAGGCCCGGGAGCCATCGCGCAAATGGCAGGCGCGAAAGTCCTGCCGGTCAGGATCGACGGCGCGCAGTATTCGATCTTTTCGCGGATGCGCGGCAAGCTTCGCTTGCGCTGGTTCCCCAAGATCAGGCTGACCTTTCTGCCGCCGGTTGAATTCGATGCGCCCGAGGGCATGCGCGGCGCGGCCCTTCGCCACTACCAGGCCGACAAGCTCTACGATGTCATGACCGACATGGTGTTCGGCACCTCCAACATCGATCAGACGCTGTTCGACGCTTTGCTCGACGCGCGCGCCACCCACGGCCGCCATCACCTCATCCTCGAGGATATCCAGCGCAACCCCGTTTCCTATGACCGGATCGTGATTGGCAGTTTCATCCTCGGCCGCAAGATGGCGGCGCTGACGCCCGGCCACAAGAACGTAGCGGTACTGCTGCCCAACGCTATCGGTTGCTTCCTTACGATCTTCGGGCTGCACGCCTTCGGCCGCGTGCCGGCGATGCTGAATTTTGGCACAGGTGCGATCAACATGTCGGCGGCTTGCACTGCCGCCCAGGTTTCAGCCATCGTCACCTCGCGCCAGTTCATCGAAGCAGCACAGATGCAGGACGATATCAAGCTGCTCGGCGAGAAGCGGACCATCATCTATCTCGAGGACCTGCGCGAAAGCGTAACATCCTTCGACAAGATCAGGGGCCTCCTGGCCCGCGCCTTCCCGCAATCAGCCCTGCGCTCCGGAGGAGCGCTTCGCGATCCCAAGGGGCCTGCCGTCATTCTCTTCACCTCGGGCTCGGAAGGCGTGCCCAAGGGCGTCGTGCTGTCGCACCGGAACCTGCATGCCAACCGCCACCAGGCGGCGGCCCGGATCGACTTCACCGCCTCCGACATCGTGTTCAACGCCATGCCGATGTTCCATGCGTTCGGCCTGACCGCCGGAGCGCTCCTGCCGGTCTTCGCCGGGGTGCGCACGTTTCTCTATCCTTCGCCCTTGCATTACAAAATCGTGCCCGAACTCTGCTACGACACCAACGCCACCGTGCTGTTCGGCACCGATACCTTCCTGACCGGCTACGCGCGGAATGCCCACCCTTACGACTTCTTCAATATGCGACTCGTTGTGGCGGGCGCCGAACGGCTCAAGCCCGAGACGCGCGAAATCTGGATGGAGAAGTTCGGCCTCCGCATTCTCGAAGGTTACGGCGCCACCGAATGCGCTCCCGTCCTCTCCGTCAACACGCCGATGCATTTCAGGACCGGAGCGGTGGGCCGTCTGCTCGACCGGATCGAGACCCGTCTCGAACCGGTTGAGGGAATCGCTGAAGGAGGGCGCCTGTTCGTCAGGGGCCCCAATGTCATGCTGGGGTATCTCCGCGCCGACAATCCGGGCGTGCTCGAAGCGCCGTCCGATGGCTGGTACGATACCGGCGACATCGTCAAGATCGACGGACAGGGGTTCCTGACGATCCTCGGCCGTGCCAAACGCTTCTCCAAGATCGCCGGCGAAATGGTGTCGCTATCGGCGGTCGAGGCCAAACTCCAGGCGGCGTTCCCCGATGCCACTCACGCCGTGGTTTCGATCCCCGACAAGAAGAAAGGCGAACAGCTCGTTCTGGTCACCACCGATCCCAAGCTGGACCGCAAGAGTCTTTCCGATGGCCTCAGGAAAGAGGGCGCGTCCGACCTGATGGTTCCCCGCAACATCCTCACTCTCAAGGACCTGCCGGTGCTCGGTTCCGGCAAGATCGACTATGTCACGCTTAACCGCATGGCCCGCGAGCAGGTGAAGGAGTGACCATCGAACTGGACGAAAAGCCTCGCGCCTGGCTCGACGGCGCGGAGGGCAAAGCCATGCAGCTTGCCATGCGGTTGGTGCTCAGGGCGGCGCGCATCCTCGACGCCGATCGGCTCGTGCCCATTACGTTCGCCCATATTGACGCCTGCTTCTATACCGGCCGCGCCCATGTCGATTTTGCCCGCTTTATGGTGGAGAACGGCGGCAGGCTCAAGGTTCCCACCTGGACCAACAACGGCGTGGTCAGCCTGGATGATCCTGAACTTCGTCCGCCTGCTGACGATCCGGAAACGGTAAATGGCGCCTCCGAGCTCATGCGCCTCTATCAGCAGCTTGGCTGCAAGCCGACCTGGACCTGCGGCCCCTATCAGTTGCCGGGAGGTCCGTCCTTCGGCGACCACATCGCGGTGGGAGAATCCAATGCCGTCACCTATTACAATTCGGTGCTCGGCGCCCGCACCAACAAATACGGCGACTATTTGGATGTCGCCTGCGCCCTGACGGGTCTCGCACCCTTCGCTGGACTGCACACCGACGCGGGCCGCAAGGCACAACTGCTGTTCCGCTGCGACGATCTGCCGGACTCCTGGAAGCGTCAGGACATTTTTTATCACCTGCTGGGCCATCATGTTGGAAGGATTGCCGGACGCGGCATCCCCGTCATCACCGGCCTCGCGCTCACCGCCACGAAAGACGATCTGAAAGCCGTGAGCACGGCGGTCGCGGCCTCGGGCGGCGTGGAGATGTGGCACGGCGTGGGCGTCACGCCCGAGGCTCCCGATCTCGCTTCGGTTTTAGGTGAAGGCGAACGGCATGACATCGCCGCCGCCGATCTCACTCGCGCACATGCGGAGCTATCGACCGCGCGCGACGGCCCGCTCGACGCGGTGGCGCTCGGCACGCCGCATTTCTCTTTGAGCGAATTTTCCACGCTGTTGCGCCTGCTCGACGGCCGCAAGGTGAAGCGGGGGCTGCAATGCTACGTCTCCACCAGCCGCGGCGTCCGCAGCCTGCTTGCGGCAGATGGAAAACTTGGACGCCTCGAAAGTGCCGGCGTGCAGATCCCCGTCGATGTCTGCACCTATTACTCGCCGAAGATCCGGGGCCTTCGCGGCCAGGTCATGACCAACGCCGCGAAATGGGCTTATTACGCACCGGGCATGCTGGGAGTGGAAGTAGCCTTCGGCAGTCTGAAGGAATGCGTGGAGAGCGCGGTCCGGGGAGAAGTTTGGCGCGACCGCGATCTGTGGAGCACGGCGTGAGGGTGCTTCACGCCGGAACGGCGGAAGGACCGGTGCAGATGCTTGCCGAGCCCTTGAGTTTCTGGGGCGCATATGATCCCCGCACCGGCATCATCATCGACGTGCGGCATCCCCAATGCGGCGCATGCCTCATGGGCACGATCCTGCTGATGCGCGAAAGCCGGGGCTCCGGAAGTGCCCCCGGTTCGCTCGCCGAAGCGATCCGTCTTGGAACCGCGCCAGCCGCCATCATCCTCGTCGAACCCGACATCAACCTGGCGGTCGGTGCGGCTGTCGCCCATTCCCTTTACGGAAAATCATGCCCGGTGCTCGCGGTTGCGGAAACGGAATTCATGATGCTCCTGTCCGCCGGGCGGCTGCGCATTTTCGATGATGGTACAATTCTGCGGCAGTGAGTATATCCCGCTGCATCGATCACGGGATTTCGCCATGCGCTATGCAGCCATCACCACTCGCCTCACTGGACTCGGCTCGGAGAAATGGGCCATCCACATCGAGGGAAAGCGCCGCGCCGCGCTCGGGCAGGACTTGATCTTTCTGTCGATCGGCGAGCCGGACGCAAGCCCTCCCGCCGCCGTCCTTGATGTGGCTGAAAGACAGATGCGCGCCGGCCGCACGCGTTATTCGAACGGACAGGGGGAACCCAGCGTCCTCAACGCCCTGTCGCGCCAATACACGATGCGGACTGGCCGAACAGTAACGCCGCAACAGTTCCTGTTTTTGCCCGGAACCCAAACGGCGCTCTACACCGCCATGATGACACTGGTGGACATGGGCGACGAAGTGCTGATGGCCGACCCCTACTATGCGACCTACGAGGGCGTCATAGCGGCAGCAGGCGGTAGGCCCGTTCCGGTGCGCGTCGATCCCGATGAGGGGTTTCATCTCCAGGCCGCGGCGCTCGAAAAGGCGATCACACCCAAATCACGCGTGTTGCTGATGAACACACCCAGCAATCCGACGGGGGCGGTTTTCACCGCGAGCGAAATCGCCCGCATCGGCGCCGTTTGCGCCAGGCACGATCTGTGGATTATCTCGGATGAAGTCTATGCGACCCTCACCTATGGCAATCACGTCTTTGCCTCGCCTTTCGACAATCCGGAATTGGCGGACCGAACGGTTGTCGTCTCCTCCATCTCGAAATCCCACGCCGTGCCGGGGCTGCGCTGCGGCTGGATCGCGGCCTCGGAGGATTTTTGCGCGAAGGCCGTGCCGATCAGCGAAACCATGCTGTTCGGATCGCAGCCTTTCCTCGAAGATGCAACGGCTTTCGCGCTCGACAATCACTTCCCCGAACTCGACGCGATGAAACGCGACTACGAGTCCCGCGCGCGAACCTTGGTTGCCGGCCTGAAGGGCGCCAGAACAGTGTCGGCGCGTATGCCCGAGGGCGGCATGTTCGTGATGGTGGATGTGCGCCGCACGGGGCTCACCGGAGACGAGTTCGCGCGGAGACTCCTTGACGAGGAAAATGTCGTGACCATGCCAGGCGAAAGTTTTGGCGAGGGCGGAGCGGGCCACCTCCGCGTCGCGCTGACGGTGGACGAGAAGCAGATCGGCGAAGCTTGCCGCCGCATAGTGGCACTCGCCAATCGCCTGTAGATCACGTCACCTGATAGCCGAATTCTTCCGACTGTGTGGTAAGCCAATCCCAGAAGCTTTCGGCGAAACCGCGGAACACCGACAGCTCGAATGTGTCTTCCCCCACTCGTGTCAGATGCACACCGACATGAGCCATCTGCGTGATCGCGGAGCGCCCCACGGGGAATTCGTGCCTGTGCAGATCGACCGGCGTGCCCTTCGCCAACACGCTCCGTGACTTGGGTCCCGACACCGAAATGATGACACGGCCGTGACTTTGGTCCGACAGCGCAGCGATGCCACCTAACTTGTGCTTGAGTTCACCATATAGCTCGCCTTCCCCCCGGCTTTCCGCGAGGACGTAATACTGGTCCGCTCCCGCCCACTGCACCGTTACGCCGGACAGTCCGGCAAGTGCCGTTGAAAGCGCTTCTGCCTGCCCCCGCCGCGCGATCGCCATGACGATCGACACCGGATGGCGGATCGACAGGACAATACCGGGTGCTCCCCGGCTCGCGCCGAAGCGGCCCTGGAGAGCAACCTGCGCAAGCGCCGATACACGCCGGGCGGACTCAGGCATGGAGCCTCGCATTCTCCCTGTCGAAATGCATGGGATCGCAAATCTCGGCATATATGTGGATGCCGCGCAAACCATCGAAGACCTTGACGATCTCGCCGTGGCGTTCGCGCCCGCGCTCGATCAGCGCCAGCCCCAGCCACATGTTCAACATGGGCGACCACGCGACGGATGATATATAGCCCTGATCATTGACCATGCTGGGCAGATCGTTCTTCTTCAGAAGATGCGACCCCGACCGCATTCGGTCGTGCTTGTCGACGGGCCGGATACCCGCAACGCATTGCCGTTTCGGATCGACAAGGCCCTCGCGCGCCGCCATCATGCGGCCGATATAGTCCTTCTTCGTGGACATCATCTTGCCCAGGCCAAGATCACTGGCCGTGGTCGTACCGTTCAACTCGCCGCCCGCCACGTGGCCCTTCTCGATCCGCATCATCGACAACGCTTCGACACCGTAGGGCGCGATGCCGAATTCCTCGCCTACCTGCATGATCGCTCGCGCCGCCATGCCACCATAGTCGGCCGGCACGGCCAGTTCATAGGCATGCTCGCCTGAAAACGAAATGCGGAACAGCCGCGCCGGAATGCCGCCAAGCACCGTGAGTTCCTTCGCCGCCAGATAGGGAAACGTTGTGTCGTTGAGTTGGACTCCATCGACAATCTTCTGCAGCGTTGCCCGCGCCCTCGGGCCCGCCACCGCCATCTGCGCCCATTGTTCAGTGACCGAGACATACTGCACATCCAGCTCCGGCCAAAGCGCCTGATGGCAGAATTCAATATGCGACATGACTCGCGCCGCATTGGCTGTAGTTGTGGTCATGAGGAAATGGTCAGGGCCAAGCCGCGAGGTAGTACCGTCGTCAAACACGATTCCGTCCTCGCGCAGCATGAGCCCGTAGCGGGCTTTTCCGATGGCGAGAGTGGAGAACGTGTTGCAATAGAGCCGGTCGAGAAACGGCCCCGCGTCCCTACCCTGGACGTCGATCTTGCCCAGCGTCGAGACGTCGCAAATGCCAACCCGCGAGCGCGTATTGATGACTTCGCGTGACGCGCTCGCCAGCCAGTCTTCGCCGTCTCGCGGAAACCATGACGAACGCATCCACAATCCGCTTTCGACAAACACCGCGCCCTGTTCAGTGGCCCATTCATGCAAGGGCGTCCTGCGTACCGGTTGGAAATGATGTCCGGTGAACGGCCCCGCCAGCGCCCCAAACGCAACCGGTGTGTAATACGGCCGGAATGTCGTGGTACTGACCTCGGCGATGGACTTCCCCGTTGCCTCGGCCAGGATGGCGATCGCGTTGACATTGCCGAGCTTGCCCTGGTCGGTCGCCATGCCCGCCGTGGTGTAACGCTTGGCCAGTTCGATGTCGCGATAGCCCTCGCGCGCCGCGAGCGGAAGATCGCCGGCAGTTGAGTCATTCTGGTAGTCGACAAACGCCTTGCCCGTCGACTGCTTCACCCACCAAAGTGGACTGATCGTGTAAGCTTCGTCCCGGCATTTCGGTACTGCCGCATATTTTCCGTTCGCCGAACCCTTTGCGGCGCCGTCGGTCAGACACTCCGAAAGCAGCATCCGGCCCGCAGCCGAACCTGCCGCCACGAATTCGCTTCCCGATTCGGGTGGAACGAATGCCGCGAGAGCGTCATTCCATTCAGGTTTCGCACCCTTGTGACACAGGAGATTGACGATCGGGCTCCACCCACCCGACATGGCGACCGTATCGCAGGAAATATGCCCGTGGCCCACAAGTTCGACGCCGGCCACGCCGCGTTTGCCGCCTGCCACGTTGGCGATCATCCGCCCACGGAGGACCGAAACGCCCGCCGAATCGGCTTTCGCTTCGCCGCGGCTGTCGACGATCGCCTCCACATGCACGCCTTGCGCCTTCATGGCGCGCGCGGTGCGATAACCCGAATCGTTGTTGGTGAAAACCACGACGGATTTTCCCGCTGCCGCGGCATACCGGTTGGCGAACGTCCGCATGGCGCCAGCCAGCATCACGCCTGGCACGTCGTTGCCGCCGAACACGATGGGCCGTTCCTCGGCGCCCGCCGCCAGCACCGCGCCTTTCGCAATAATGCGCCAATAGCGTTGCCGCGGTTCGTAGGGCGCCGGAACGGCGACATGATCGTTGACCCGCTCCACGGCTCCGAATATGTTTCCGTCATACCAGCCGAACACCGTGGTGCGAGACATCAGCGTGACGTTGGGCATTGATCCAAGTTCGGCAATCACGGCGGTGGCCCACTCAAAGCCAGGCCGGCCGTCGATCTCCTCCATCTCGTTGAGCAGCGAACCACCGAGCACCGCGCCCTCGTCGGCAAGAATGACGCGTTTCCCCTCGCGCGCCGCACTGAGTGCCGCCATGAGGCCCGCCGGGCCGGAGCCGATCACCAGCAGATCGCAATGGGCATAGGCCTTCTCGTATTTGTCGGGATCCGCTTCTCGCGCGGCCGTGCCCAACCCCGCCGCGCTCCGGATGAGGGGTTCGTAGATTTTCTCCCAGAAGCTCTTCGGCCACATGAAGGTCTTGTAATAGAATCCCGCGACGAACATGGAAGAGGCCAGTGCGTTCACGGCCCCCAAATCAAGATTGAGCGACGGCCAGCGGTTCTGGCTCTGCGCTTCCAGCCCTTCGTAGAGTTCGACGACGGTTGCCCGCGTATTGGCCTCGCGCCGCCCGCCTTCCCGAATCGTGACCAACGCGTTGGGCTCGGAAGCTCCCGCCGAAATCACCCCGCGCGGCCGGTGATATTTGAAGGACCGCCCCATCAGATGCACGCCATTGGCGATCAGCGCCGAGGCCAACGTGTCGCCGGGATGCCCCTCGAAGCGGCGGCCATCGAAGGTGAAGCCGAGCGTGCGGTCTCGCTCGATGAGGCCGCCGGACGCAAGACGAAACGAAGTCATCCCGCGGTCTCCTTTCGCGCCAGCGCCCATTGGCGCGCCGTCACGCAGGAATGAACGTCATGCGTTGCCGTATCGCGCTCCACCACCAGCCAGGAACGGCAGCCGCCGGCATGATGCGCATATTCCGCGATCCGTCCTCTCGGGTTGTCGCGAAGAAAAACATAATCGTACCACTGGTCCATGGCTGACGGATCGAGACTGGCGGGCCGCTCCGGCTTCGCATCACCGAGAAAGACAAACTCCTCGACCGGTCTAGTTCCGCAATGTGGACATTTGATCAGCATACAGAATGACTCTCAGTGCAGGTTCGGCGTGGCCCCCTGGCCCTTTTCATCGATGACGTAGCCCCGGCGGAAACGGTCGAGGCGATAGGCGGCGTTGAGCCTGTGGGGCTCGTCCTTGGCGATCGTATGGGCGAAGCACCAGCCCGACGCCGGCGTCGCCTTGAAGCCGCCATAGCACCAGCCCGCATTGAGATAGAGCCCGCCCACCGGGGTCTTGTCGATGATGGGGGATCCGTCCATCGACATGTCCATGATGCCGCCCCACGAGCGCAATACACGGATTCGCGCCAGCGCCGGGATCATCGCAACACCGGCCTCTATCACATGCTCGACCATCGGCAGATTGCCGCGCCGCGCATAGGAATTGTAGCCGTCGATGTCGCCACCGAACACCAGGCCGCCCTTGTCCGACTGCGACACATAGAAATGACCGGCGCCGAAAGTGACCACGCCATCGATGAACGGCTTCAGCCCCTCCGACACGAAAGCCTGAAGTACATGGCTTTCGATCGGGAGTTTGAGACCAGCCATCGCCGCCACTTCCGACGAGTTGCCCGCCGCCGCCAGTCCGAGTTTTGTACAGCCGATGAATCCCTTGCTGGTCTCGACGCCGCGAACCTGACCGCTCTCAATCTTTATTCCGGTGACGGCGCAATTCTGAATGATGTCGACGCCCCGCGAATCGGCGCCCCGCGCGTAGCCCCAGGCGACTGCATCGTGCCTTACCGTGCCGCCCCTGCGTTGCAGCAGTCCGCCGCGGATAGGGAACCGCGCATTGGCGTGGTCGAAGAGCGGATACATGCGCCGCACGTCATGCCGGTCAAGCAGTTCGGCATCGACGCCGTCGATCCGCATGGCATTGCCGCGCCGCGCATAGGCATCGTATTGCGCGTCGGTGTGGCACAGATTGAGCACGCCCCGTTGCGACACCATCGCGTTGAAGTTGAAATCCTGCTCGAGCCCTTCCCACAATTTCATCGACCATTCGTAGAACGGGTTGTTGCCCGGCAGCATGTAGTTCGAACGGATGATCGTCGTGTTGCGGCCGATATTGCCGGAGCCGAGCCAGCTTTTCTCCAGCACTGCGATATTCTTGAGGCCATGTTCCTTGGCGAGATAGTAGGCGGTCGCCAGCCCATGTCCGCCGCCGCCCACGATGACGATGTCGTAAGCCTTCTTCGGCTCGGGTTCGCGCCAGGCCGGTGGCCAGTTGGCGTGATGCGAGAAGCTGTGTTTCAGCAATGAGAAGAGGGAATACTTCATGATGGTGCGAGGCGGCCCAATCTAGCAGTCCAGTGTCGCGTCCCGCTCCCACTGGGTCAAGTGCCGGCAGTATTGGTTCCATTCTGCGTGCTTGAGCTTGAGGAAGGCAGCCGACACGTCCTTGCCCAGGCCTTCGCGGAGATAGGTGTCCCTCTCGAAATTGCGCAGCGCGTCGAGCAAGTTTAGCGGCAGCTTCTTCGCATCCTTGACCGTGTGGCCTTCGGCATACATGTCGATATCGAGACGCTTGCCGGGGTCCATCTTTTCTTCGATGCCGTGGAGCCCCGCAATCAGGATGCCCGCCATCATCAGATAGGGATTGGAGGCGGCGTCCGGCAGGCGGAATTCAGTGCGGCCAGCATCCGGAATGCGCACCATATGGGTTCGGTTGTTGCCGCCGAAAGTCACCGTGTTGGGCGACCAGGTGGCGCCCGAGATCGTCCGTGGCGCGTTGATGCGCTTGTAGGAGTTGACCGTCGGGTTGGTGATCGCCACCAGCGAATCGGCGTGATGGATGAGGCCACCGAGGAACTGGTAAGCCATCGGCGACAGCCCCATCTCGTCCTTGCCGTCGTGAAACAGGTTGGTCTTGCGGCCGTTGTCCCAGACCGACAGATGCACATGGCAGCCATTGCCGGTGAGATTGATGAAGGGCTTCGGCATGAAAGTGGCGCGAAGGCCGTGTTTCTCGGCGATCGACTTCACCATGAACTTGAAAAAGGCGAGCTGGTCGGCCGTGGTCAGCGCATCGTTGAAGGCCCAGTTGATCTCGAACTGGCCGTTGGCGTCTTCATGGTCGTTCTGGTAGGGCCCCCAGCCCAACTGGATCATGGTCTGGCAGATTTCACCGATCACATCGAGACGCCGCATGATGGCCGCCTGATCGTAGCACGGCTTTTCCTGGGTATCGCGGTGATCGGAAATGGACGAACCGTCGGCATTGATCAGGTGGAATTCGGGCTCGACGCCTGCCATCAGGATCAAATTCTTCTTCGCCGTCTTTTCCATCAGCTTGCGGAGAACGACACGAGGCGCCTGCGCCAGCGGCTCGCCGTTCATCCAGGGCTCTCCCGGGACCCACGCGACCTCGGGCCGCCACGGCAGCGGAATGATCGCATTGGTATCGGGCATCACCAGAATGTCGGGGTGCGCCGGCGTCTGGTCGAGCCAGGTGGCGAAACCGGCGAAGCCGGCACCCGCTTTCTGCATCCTGCCCGCCGCTTCCGCCGGCACGAGTTTTGCCCGCTGGGTACCGAACAGATCGGTGAAATTGAATAGGAAGAATTTGATCTTGTTGTCTTTCGCGTATTTCGCAAGATCGCCGCTCATGATGTTTCCCCTGGCACGATACGGATTTCGGTCAGCACCGAATTGGCGACGAAGCATTCCTCATGCGCGTCGTGATGAAGCGAAGCGAGCGTTGCCGCGTCAGGATGTTTTTCGCCGCCGAACGCAACCTGCGGCTTCAGCGTCACGGTGCTGACGAACAGTTTCCCCTTGGCGTTCTTCGTCATGGTACCCCGCGCTTCGTCGCGATAGCTGTTCACGATGAATCCCTTAATGGCGGCCAGCCACAGGAAAGTCAGCATGTGGCAGCTCGACAGGCTGGCGACCAGCGCCTCTTCCGGATCGATGCCTGAGGGATCGGAGAATCTCGGCACGATATCGGGCGAAGACGAGGCCCTGATGCTCAACCCGCCGTCGAACGACCACTGATGGCCGCGGCTGAATTTCTTGTCGGTAAAGGCCTCTCCCTCCTGCCGTTCCCAGGCAACAGTCGCTGCAATGGCCGCCATCAGTAGCCTCCCCGTCCCGGAATCCAGTTGGTTCCAGCCAAAGGCACCTGCGCCATGGCCGCCGCCTCGATGGTGAGCGCACAGAGATCTTCCGGCTCGAGATTGTGCACATGGGATTTGCCGTTGGCCCGCGCGATGGTCTGCGCCTCCAGCGTCATCACCTTGAGATAGTTCGACAATCTTCGGCCTGCCTTCACCGGATCGAGCCGCGCCGCCAGAACAGGGTCCTGGGTTGTGATGCCGGCAGGATCGCGGCCCTCATGCCAATCGTCATAGGCCCCGGCGGTGGTTCCCAACGCCCGGTATTCCTCTTCGAGATGCGGATCGTTGTCGCCCAGCGCCACCAGCGCCGCCGTTCCGATCGAGACCGCGTCGGCGCCGAGCGCCAAGGCCTTCGCCACATCCGCGCCATTCCTGATACCACCGGAGACGATAAGCTGAACCTTTCGGTGCATATTGAGCTCCTGCAGCGCCCGGACTGCGGGCCGGATGCAGGCCAGCGTCGGCATTCCCACATGCTCGATGAACACTTCCTGGGTGGCCGCCGTGCCGCCCTGCATGCCGTCGACCACTACCACGTCCGCCCCGGCTTTCACCGCAAGCGCCACGTCGTAATAAGGCCTGGCGCCGCCGACCTTCACATAGATCGGCTTTTCCCAGGCGGTGATCTCGCGCAATTCGTGGATTTTGATCTCAAGATCGTCGGGTCCCGTCCAGTCGGGGTGGCGGCAGGCGGAGCGCTGATCGATCCCCTTCGGCAGACAGCGCATGGCGGCCACGCGGTCGGAAATCTTCTGACCCAGCAGCATGCCGCCGCCACCCGGTTTTGCCCCCTGGCCGACCACGACTTCGATGGCGTCCGCTTTGCGGAGATCGTCCGGGTTCATGCCGTAGCGCGACGGGAGATATTGATAGACCAGAACTTTCGACTGGCCGCGCTCTTCCGGGGTCATGCCACCATCACCGGTTGTGGTCGATGTCCCGGCCATCGAGGCACCGCGTCCCAATGCCTCTTTTGCCTGCGCCGACAGCGAGCCGAAGCTCATGCCGGCGATGGTGATCGGTATTTTTAGCTCGATCGGCTTTTTCGCAAAGCGCGTGCCGAGCCAGACATTGGTGCCGCATTTCTCGCGGTAGCCTTCGAGCGGATAGCGCGACATCGAGGCGCCGAGGAACAAGAGATCGTCGAAATGCGGCAGCTTGCGCTTGGCGCCGGCGCCCCGGATATCATAGATGCCGGTCGTCGCGGCGCGGCGGATTTCCGACAGTGTGTAGTCGTCGAAGGTCGCCGACTTGCGCGGAAGTGTGCGGGGTATGTTGCTGTCCATCTCTGCCCCTCAATATGCGTCCGCGTGATCGACGTTGAAATTATAGAGCTTTCGGGCCGAGCCGTATCGGCGGAAATCCTGCGGCCTGTCCTTGCGCCTGGCAAGATCGAGAAGCCGCGCCAGATCGGTCAGATGTTCCGCGCCCATGTCCTTCTCGATGCAGTCGGCGCCGAGGCTCGGAGCCTTGCCCTTCACATAGAGCCGCGCTTCATAGATCGAATCGCCCAGCGCCTCGCCGGCATCGCCGCACACCACCAGGTTTCCACGTTGCGCCATGAAGGCGGACATATGGCCGACCGAGCCGCCGACCACGATATCGATGCCCTTCATCGAAATGCCGCAGCGCGACGAGGCATCGCCATCGATCACCAGAAGCCCGCCATTGCCGGTGGCGCCCGCCGATTCCGACGCATTGCCCTTGATCCATACCAGCCCCGACATGAGGTTTTCGGCAACGCCGACACCCGCATGGCCATGCACGATCACTTCCGCCTCCTTGTTCATGCCGGCGCAGTAAAAGCCAACATGCCCGTGGATTTCAACATGTAGCGGCCCGTCGAGACCGCAGGCGATGGCGTGCTGGCCGGCGGGATTTCGAATGATCCAATGGCGCTCATTGGTGTTCTTGGGGAGTGCGTGCAGGCGCTGGTTGACTGCCGTAACGCCTTCCTTTTTCAAGTCGATTTCGTTCATGCGGAACCGCCCCAGGTATAAACCGTCGCCGGTTCGGGTTCCCAGATTTTCGCGTCGTCGGCGCCGGGCAGATGCGAGATGGCGCGGTATTCGGTAGCCATCGCCACCCAGTCATCGGTCTCGGCCAACACCGCATGCTTGCAGGCGATGGGATCGCGCACCACGGCAAAGCCGTCCGCCGTTCCGACCAGAAACGTATAGAAACCATCGAGATCGCGGATGCCGTCTTCCAGCGCCTGCTTCAGCGTCGAGCCGTTGCGGAGTTTCCAGGTCATGTAGGCGGCGGCGACTTCCGTGTCGTTCTCGGTCTGGAACTCCATGCCTTCCTTGCGCAAGTTTTCGCGCAGGCGATTGTGGTTCGACAGCGATCCGTTATGGACGAGACAGAGATCGGCGCCGGTGGCGAAGGGGTGCGAACCCGCTGTTGTCACGGCACTTTCGGTGGCCATGCGGGTATGGCCGATCATATGCGTACCCTTGGCACCGTCGAGATCGAACTTGTCATAGACATTGGCCGGAAGGCCGACTTCCTTGAAGATTTCAATGGTTTGGCCGGAACCTACCACCCTAACAGCGGGATGATGGGCCTTGAGCCATTTCACCACAGCGGCTTCCTTTGCCGTCGTCACCAGAATGCAGTGATTGCCGATTTTCCTGATCGTGGCGTCGCATTTCAGCGCTCTTTCCAGTCCGGTATCGAGTTTTTTCCATTCGTAACCGGGATCGTCATGGGCGAGCGAGAATTTCGTCTGGTTTTTCTTCACCGGGTTGCGGTAGATGGCGACGCCGGCCGAGTCGGGGCCGCGGTTGGTCATCTCGATGATCATGGGCTTGAACATTTCGCCCAGCCTCGACTGCAACCTGGGGTTCTTGAGATATAGACCGACGATCCCACACATGGGCATTCACCTCCGCGATGAAAGATTTATAACAGAGGCATGAAGGGATATCAACTGGAGGGAATTAATTTTTCACGCAGGGAATGGACGCCAAGCCAGCGGGTGATCGGCGAGAGCCCTGTCGAGCGTGACCAGTCTGAAATTTTCTGCGGCACAAACGCCAAGCAGGAGCCTGTCGAAAGGATCTTTTGTCGCCGGTTCCGTACCTATCTCGGCAACTATGTGTTGAAATTCAACTGCAAGTAACTGCGCTCCCAGCAGGAACAAAGCATCCGGCCAATGTTGCAGAGGGGTCCGCAATGACATCTTGCCGACCCGAGATTTGATGGCAAGCTCCCAAAGACTCATTACGCTTACCCAGATTGGCGTCTCGGTTTTATCAAGAGCCAGGCGGATACGGTGTGGCAACCGATCCTGCTGTTCTTCCACCAGAGCAAGAATGATGTGGGTATCAAGAAGAAACTGCTCCTTCATGGCAACGGCCTCAGGAGAAAATCCTCTGGCAGCGGATCGTCAAAATCGTCCGGAATGAACTCAACAAATTTTTCAATGCCGTGTTTTTTCTTGTACTCCCTCAGTGCCGCCCAATTTAGCCCGCCCGTTTTTGCGGAATGCGGCAGCAAATCGGCGACCGGCTTGCCGCCCCTGGTAATGACCACCGTCTCTCCCGCCTCGGCGCGGCGGACGAGTTCCGACAGCTTGTTCTTGGCTTCCTTGATCGAGACGTTCATCCGCCTAAGGTAGCTACCGGTAGCCACAGTGTCAAATCACTCCTCGCGCCGATACGAAATTACCGAGAGATATCTGATAGGTAGCTGGCGCAGTTCTTCCGGCCCATGGGGCGCGTCGGCGTCGAAGAACAGGGCGTCGCCCGGATGCATGTCGTAGGTCTTGTCGCCGTGGCGGTAGACCACGTTGCCTTCCAGCATGTAGATGAATTCGTGGCCCGCATGCTGGAACGTCGGGAACACGTCCGAGCGGTGGGTCAGCGTGATCATGTAGGGCTCAACGATCACTGGCCCGTGCGGACTGTGGCCCAGGAGCTGGTACTGATGGCCGGCCCTGGTACCCCGGCGCTCGATGGTAAGCCCTTGGCCCGCCTTGACAAAGCTGGCGTCACGGATTTCCTCGAAGCGCCGGAACAGGGCTGTGACGGGCACCTGCAGCGCCCGTCCCAGGGCCTGCAGCGAGGCCAGCGAGGGCGAGGTGGCGCCGTTCTCGATCTTGGACAGCATGCCGGCCGACATGCCGGCGGCCTTGGCCAGTTCGGAGATGGTGAGGCCGAGTTTTTCGCGGAACAGCCTGACCTCGCGCCCGATCGCCTCCTCCAGCATGCGACCCGCGGGAGACCCGGTTCCGTGCGGATCCTGGTCGAGAAAAGCTGACAAATTGTCGACTTTAGCTGACATTTGCGGCGCCCGGGCGTTTCCTGAGAGGAAACTCTATGCCTCACCCGCAAAAGTCTCAATCGACAATTTTGATTGGCAATCTCCTATTTAAGTGGTAAGAGCACGCTTAAACCATCTAATAAATAGGAACTCGCCTATATGGACCGGATCGCCCAATCCTTCCTTACCGACATCGAACGCTGCCTTTCGGACACCGGAATCGACCCGACCAGCTTCGGCAAGCAGGCTCTGGGCGATCCCTCCTTCGTCTTCGATCTGAGGAAGGGCCGCTCGCCCTCGTCGAGAACCATGGAGAAGGTCCGCGACTGGATGCGGAGCCAGCAGCCGGTGACGCCGGTCATCCCCGCTACCGCGGCCGGACCCCGCCGCCTGACCCATCTCGACCGCCTCGAAGCCGAGTCGATCCACATCATCCGCGAAGTCGCCGCCGAATGCGAGAAGCCGGTGATGCTCTATTCGATCGGCAAGGATTCGGCCGTCATGCTGCATCTCGCAATGAAGGCCTTCTATCCCTCGAAGCCGCCCTTCCCCTTGCTGCATGTCGATACGCGCTGGAAGTTCCGCGAGATGATCGCCATGCGCGACGAAACCGCCAAGCGCCTCGGGCTCGACCTCATCGTTCATATCAATCCGGAAGGGGTCGCCAAGGACGTCAATCCCTTCGATCACGGATCGGCGCTGCACACCCAGATCATGAAGACCGACAGCTTGAAGCAGGCCCTCGAAAAATACGGCTTCGACGCGGCCTTCGGTGGAGCTAGGCGCGACGAGGAGAAATCCCGCGCCAAGGAGCGCATCTTCTCGTTCCGCGACACGCGCCACCGCTGGGATCCCAAGAACCAGCGTCCGGAATTGTGGAACCTCTACAATGCCCGCAAGAACAAGGGCGAATCGATCCGCGTGTTTCCGCTGTCGAACTGGACCGAGCTCGACATCTGGCAATATATCCATCTCGAAAACATTCCGATCGTGCCTTTGTATTTCGCCAAGGAGCGGCCCGTCGTCTGGCGCGACGGCCAGCTCATCATGGTCGATGACGAGCGCATGCGGCTCAATCCCGGCGAGAAGCCCGAGATGAAGAACATCCGCTTCCGCACGCTTGGCTGCTATCCGCTGACCGGCGCCATCGAATCGAATGCCACCACGCTTCTCGACATCGTGGAGGAAATGCTGGTCGCCACGTCATCGGAACGCCAGGGAAGGGTCATCGACAAGGACCAGGCGGCGTCGATGGAGAAAAAGAAGCAGGAGGGGTATTTCTGATGGAGGCCTGTAACGGAAGCGGGGCCCCCGCCTACGCGGGGGTGAC
>JANNSP010000323.1:0-6450 GCA_031402975.1 Hyphomicrobiales bacterium | reverse complement strand
GCTTTTTTGATGTTCCGCTTGAATTTTTTTTGGCTAACAGCGTCTTTAAGACCCTCAAATGTGCTGATAAGCGTTTCAGCTACCTGGTTGCGGAGATCCTTTTTTTGTTGCCGGTATTGACGGCCACGTCCGCCACCGCGTAGCGCGGGCCCTCCTCCAGCACGAAGGAGATGATGAAATTCTCGCCGTCGGGCTCGAGTTCGGCATCGGCCGAAATCACCGAGATATCGGCAAAGCCGTTCTTCAGGTAGTAGCGCCGCACCAGCTCCTTGTCGTATTCCAGGCGATCGGCGTCATAGGTGTCGTTGCGCGCGAAGAATTTCCACCATTTGTATTCGGTGGTGGCGATGACCGCCCGGAGATCGCCGTCGCTGAAGGTCTGGTTGCCGTCGAAATTGATGGTTCTCACCGTGGTTTCGGTGCCCTCGTTGATCTCGTAGACGAGATCGACGCGGTTCTGCGGCAGACGGATGATCTTGGGCGATACCCTGACCGAATAGTAGCCGGTGCGGCGGTAGAGCGCGATGATGCGCTGCACGTCGTTCTGCACCTTGGCGCGGGTGAACATGGTGCGCTCGCGGAGCTCGGCCTCCTTGGCGAGATCGGTGTCCTTGACCTCGACATTGCCCTCGAAGTTCACCCGGTTGATCATCGGGTTCTCTTCGACCCTGATCACCAGCTGGCTGCCGCGCCGGAACATTTGAACGTCGGAAAACAGGCCGGTCTGGTAAAGTGACTTGACCGATGCGTCGATCTTTTCCGAATTGAAACTATCGCCCGGCTGGAGCTGCACATAGGACAGCACCGTGTCGGTTTCGACCCGCTGGTTGCCTTCCACGAAGATGCTGGCCACGGTCTGGGCATGGGCGACGCCGAGCGTAGCCGACGGCCAGACGACCGGAAGCACCGCCGTGAAGATCAGCGCCAGGATTGCGGCGGCCGTGAATCGAAGACTTATCAACAGATCAAACTTCCCCTAAACAAACCGTCCCCCGACATTTGCCAGCGCCGATCGCCGTTTTAGCTTTTTCCGGCGTCATTGCAAACGAAACCTTGCGTGCCCTTCTAGCCTCCCAGCGCCATCGACACCAGCCGCATGAGGTCATTCCAGGTGCCCACCACCATGAGCATGATGACCAGCGAAAAGCCGATGCGAAACCCCCATTCCTGGGCCTGGACGCCGAGCGGCCGCCCGCGCAACGCCTCGATGCCGTAATAGACCAGATGGCCGCCATCCAGCATAGGAATCGGAAAAAGGTTAATCAATCCGATACTGACCGACAGAAAAGCGATAACCGAGATGAACTGGAAGATGCCGACGGAGGCCGCGTCACCCGCCACCTTGGCCATGGCGATGGGTCCGCCAAGCTGGTCGGCGCTCTCGCGGCCGGTGACCAGCTTGCCCAGATATTTGAACGTCGTCGAGACGATGAACCAGGTGCGCTCGACGCCCTTTTCAAAGGAGCGCGGCAGGCTCTGGCGCTCGAAGACGACGTCGCCCTCGGGATTGTGCTTGACGCCGAGCATGCCGATGCGGAACTTGCCGCCGAAGCCGTCCGGCTCCTCGCGCAATTCCGGAACCGCCGTCAGAACGAGCTGGCGCCCGGCCCGCTCGACGATGACGGTCATCGCTTCGCCGGGCCGCATGATGATCGCCTGCTGCAATTCGGCGAAACTCTCGATCTGCTCGCCATCGATCTGGCGGACGATGTCGCCCGCCTGGATGCCGGCCTTTTCGGCGGCGCTTCCGGCCAGGACCTCGTCGACCCGGGGTTCGGTCACCGGCACGCCGACAATGGCGAAGGCGGCGGCGAAGATGAGAATGGCCAGGATGAAATTGGCGGCGGGTCCCGCTACCACGACGGCGGCGCGCTGCCACACGGGTTTGGCGTGGAAATTACCGGGAGAACGATTGGCCAGCGCCTCGGGCGATGTCGAGGGCATGCTGGCCGGATTGGCGTCGCCTTCGAACTTCACGTAGCCGCCGAGCGGAATCCAACATAGTTTCCAGCGGGTTCCCTGACGGTCGCGCCAGCCCGCGATCTCCGGCCCGAAGCCGATGGAAAAGACCTCGACGGTCACCCCGCACCAGCGGGCCACGAGGAAATGGCCGAGTTCATGGATGAACACGATGATCATCAGGGCGGCGAGGAAGGGCAGCGCGTACACCACCACCGTAACCAGCGGCAGCTGCAACATATTCAGAAGATCCATGCCCTGTCCTGTTCCCTATCGGCCACTAATCCGGGTCCGGGCCCCCGCCTCGCAAGGCGCATGCCAAACGGAGCAATTCATTTACCGCTCATTAACCACAAGAGACGCCATTTGCGACAATATTTCGGCAAATCATGGTTACCAGAGCAGCACGCCTTCACCTGTGGCTTCAAAGCCACGGCGCGCAACGCCGATCAGTGCCGCCGCCACGGCAACGGCAACCAGCCCGTCAAGGCGGTCGATGATGCCGCCGTGGCCGGGGATGAGCGAGCCCGAATCCTTCACCCCATAATGCCGCTTGAGCGCCGACTTGAACAGGTCGCCCATCTGCTCGACCGGGGCCAGCAGTGCCGCAAGCAAAGCCAGAATGGCCACCGCCTCAAGCCCCGCCATCCACGCAAAAACGGCGGACGCGATGGCGCTGCCCACAATGGCTCCGGCGAACCCCGACCAGGTCTTGTTGGGCGACAGCCGGGGTGCCAGCTTCGGGCCCCCCAGGCTCTTGCCGGCGAAATAGGCCAGCGAATCGGCGGCCCACACGATCGTCAGGATCCACAGGATGACGGTGGCGCCGTAGGCTGCATCATGGCGCAGCAAAACCAGAACCAGCGCCGGCGCGCCGACATAGGGGACGCCAAGATACTGCCAGACCGCCGGCACCGGCGATTGCCACCTGGCGACCGCGACCGACAGCGCCCACAAGACCGCGATGGCAATTGTGGCGCCCGCGATTCCGGTTTCGAGCGGCAGCAGCGCGCCGCACAGGGCGGCGGCGGCGTGAAACGCGAACTGCAGCGAATTGCCGCCATGGACGATCGTCGCCCATTCATGCGCCATGAGCACGGCGAGGAGCGCCACCAGCAGGTTGAACCAGATGCCGCCCACCCAGACATCGAGCAGCACCGCCGGGATCAGCACCGCCGCCGACGTGACGCGCGCGCCCAGATCGGCCCATCTGGCCGTGGCCATCAGGCCCTCTGCGCCTTGATCCCGCCGAAGCGCCGGTCGCGCGACATGTATTCGGCGACGGCGCGCTGGAAAACGCTTGCGGTGAAATCGGGCCAGTATTCATTGACGAAGACGAATTCCGTATAGGCGCATTGCCAGAGTAGATAATTGGACAGGCGCTGCTCGCCGCCGGTGCGGATCAGGAGATCGGGATCGGGCACCCCCGCGGTATCGAGGTGGTTGGCCAGAACCGCGGCGGTCACATCGTTCGGATCGATTTTGCCATCGTTGACCTTCCGCGCGATCACCCGGACGGCGCGGGTAATCTCCTGGCGGCTGCCGTAATTGAAGGCGACAATAAGTTTGAGCGTCGAATTCTCGCGCGTCAGGCGTTCGGCCTTCTCGAGCAGCGACACGATGCCGGGTTCGAGTCCGTCGCGCTCGCCGATCACCATGATCTTGACGCCGGCCTTGTGCAGCTCCGCCACATCGAGGCGGATGAAGCGGCGCAAGAGATCGAGCAGGAAGGACACCTCGGTCGGCGGCCGCGACCAGTTTTCCGCGCTGAACGAATAGATGGTCAGATATTCGATACCGAGTTGGGCGGCGGTGCGAACGGCGCAACGCAGCGCCTCGACGCCCTGCTTGTGTCCGGCCGAACGCGGCAGGCCGCGCTCCGACGCCCAGCGGCCGTTGCCGTCCATGATGACGGCGACGTGGCGGGGAACGCCGTTGGCGATTTCAGGCCCGTGCACCGGGGCTGAGCCTTCTCATACCTGCATGATCTCCACTTCCTTGGACTTCAAGGCGGCGTCGATTTCCTTGATCGTCTCGTCGGTCATCTTCTGCACGTCGTCCGCCTTGTTCTTGTGGTCGTCCTCGCTCATCAGGTGTTCCTTTTCGAGCGCCTTCAACTGGTCCATGCCGTCGCGCCGGACATTGCGGACGGCGACCCGCGCCTTTTCGGCATATTGATGCGCAACCTTTACCAGTTCCTTGCGCCGGTCCTGGGTCAGATCGGGCATGCGCAGGCGGATGACCTGCCCCTCGGTCGACGGATTGAGCCCTAGACTCGAGGCGCGGATCGCCTTCTCGACGGCTATGACCAGGCCCTTGTCCCACACATTGATCTGCAAAAGACGCTGCTCGGGGACGGTGATCGAGGCCACCTGGTTCAGCGGCATGTTGGCGCCATAGGAATCGACATGGATGGGTTCGAGCAGGCTGGCGGACGCGCGGCTGGTGCGAAGCCCGCCGAAATCGTGCTTCAGCACGTCGAGCGCCCCCGCCATGCGGCGCTTGATGTCGGGTCCGTTAAAGGGAGGTGGCTTTGCCATGAGATCAGTCCTTCGTCACCAGCGTGAAACGCCCGGCACCCTTGAGGACACTTTTGACGGCGCCGGCCTCGCGGATCGAGAACACCACTACCGGAATCCCGTTATCGCGCGCAAGGGCGATCGCGGCCGGGTCCATGATGCGCAGATCGCGGGCCAGGATCTCCGTGAAGGTGATGCGCTCGAAGCGCTGGGCGGAGGCGTCCTTCTTGGGATCGCCGGAATAGACCCCGTCGACGCTGGTGCCCTTGAACAAAGCGTCGCACTGGAGTTCGGCCGCGCGCAGCGCCGCCGCCGTGTCGGTGGTGAAAAAGGGCAGCCCGGTGCCCGCGGCACAGATGACGATGCGGCCGCGCTCCAGATGATGCTTGCCCTTGGCCGGGGAATAGGTCTCGCACACCGTCGGCATGGCGATGGCCGACAGCACGCGGGCGTCGGCGCCTTTGGAATTGAGCACGCCCTGCATGGCGAGCGCGTTCATCACCGTCGCCATGATGCCCATGTGATCGGCCGAGACGCGGTCCATGCCCCTGGCGGCGCCTGCCAGCCCGCGGAAAATGTTGCCGCCGCCGATCACCAGCGCCATCTCGGCTCCCTCGCCGGCGCAGGCGATGATCTCATCCGCCAGCCGGCCCACGGTTGCGAGATCGATGCCGAAGGGCTCTGGCCCCATCAGCACTTCGCCGGAGACTTTGAGAAGGATGCGCTTGTAGCGGGGTGTTTTCATGGACCGAGGTTCGCATTGTAGCGGGCGGCGGTTTGATTCGTCACAACGAGTTAGCAGGCCCGACGGCGCGCTGCCACCCGCTTCGCTGGCCGGCATCGTCCGTTCGACCCGGCCGCCTACAACCTAACTAAACCTTACACAACCCAATGCAATTTTCGGCGAGTCCCGGCCATTTGATTAGATTTTTTCCCTTAAGTTGACTCAACACAAGCAAAAAAAACACGGGACGGCGGCAAATGAAAATCCTTACACTTCTGGCGACGACAAGCCTGATCGCGGCGGCGTCGGTCAACGCGGCTTCGGCCGCCATCACGGTCACCACGGCGAAAATCGAAGGCGGCGTGCTGAAGGTCTCCGGCGTGAGCACCGCCGGCACCTCGGTCAAGCTCGACAACCGGTTCCTCGCGCCGGTCATGCCGGGGGGCGCGTTTTCCTTCAGCCTCGCCTATCATCCCGGCGATTGCGTCATCGATCTGGCCAGTGTCGCCGCTCCCACCCTGTCCCGGCGCGTCGCCGTGGTCGCTGGCTGCGGACTGCCCGGCCTGATCGCCAGGGGTGCATGGCTCAGCGGCGCCACCTACCAGGCCAACTTCATCGTCACATACGCGGGATCGACCTGGCGGGCCAGGCAGGCGGCGCCGGCGGGCAAGATTCCCGGTGCCGTCGGAAGCGCGCTGTACTGGGAGAAACTCGCGGCCAAGGGCGCCAACGGACCGATGGGTCCCAAAGGTGCGACGGGCGCGCAGGGGCCACGTGGATTGAAAGGCGATGCCGGCGCCGCCGGGGCCACAGGCGCCGCCGGGGCGCAGGGTTTGCAAGGTAACACCGGCGCTGCCGGTGCTGCCGGCGCGACCGGGGCCCAAGGCTTGAATGGCGATACCGGTGCGGCCGGTGCGACCGGAGCCCAGGGTGTCAAGGGTGATACCGGTGCGGCTGGCGCTGCCGGTGCGACGGGGGCCCAGGGTTTGAAAGGTGACACCGGTGCTGCCGGTGCTGCCGGTGCTGCCGGTGCCACAGGTGCGACCGGAACACAGGGTGTCAAGGGCGATACCGGTGCTGCTGGCGCTGCCGGTTCGACTGGTGCGAACGGAGCCCAGGGTTTGAAAGGCGATACCGGTGCTGCCGGAGCGACTGGCGCGACCGGAGCACAGGGTGTGAAAGGTGACACCGGTGCTGCCGGTGATACGGGCGCACAGGGTGTCAAGGGCGATAACGGTGCGGCCGGAG
>JANNSP010000322.1:0-2769 GCA_031402975.1 Hyphomicrobiales bacterium | reverse complement strand
GTCGCGTTGGGGATCGACGGTGATGAACACCGGCTGGATCGCGCTGCCCGCCTCTCCCATCTGATCCAGTGCCGCCGACATCACCTGCAGTTCCGTCGGGCAGATGTCGGGGCAGTAGGTGTAGCCGAAGAAGATCAGCGGGTATTTGCCGAGGAAATCCTTCTCCGTCACCCGTTTGCCGGTGTGGTCGACGAGGCTGAACGGTCCGCCGATCAGCGCCTGTCCACTGCCCGTGACGCCCGGAACGTAGTAAAACATCGCCGCGGCGGCGATGGCGATCACAAGGACGGCGATGGCAAAGGCGAGCTGGGCGCGCGACGGCATGGGGATGGGACTTTCGCTTTGCCGTCAGATAGTCCTAACCTTGGCCGATCACAATGAACCCTTCGCTCCCCATGACAAATTCGGTGGCGGCCGACTATCGCTTGCAGGCCGACCTGGAGCGCGGTGCGCTGCGGCTCCGCACTCTGGTCAGACTGCGCTGGCTCGCCGTCATCGGGCAGACCGCCGCGGTGCTGGGCGTCTATCTGCTGCTCGGTTTTCCACTGCCCATCGGCCTGTGCCTCGCAGCGATTGCGCTGAGCGCCTGGCTCAACATCTTTCTGAGCCTCCGCTGGCGCAAAAGCGTTCGCCTGCATCCGACGCAAGCGGGACTGCTGCTCGCCTATGACGTTTTGCAGCTTGCCGTGCTGCTCTATCTGACCGGTGGCCTCGAAAATCCCTTTGCCTTCCTGTTCCTCGTTCCGGTCACCATTTCGGCGACCTCGCTGCCGCTCAAATGGACCCTGTGGCTCGGAGCGCTGGCCTTTGTCTGCGCCACGCTGCTGGCCGTCCGGCACCTGCCGCTGCCTTGGGAGCCCGGCGCTCCTCTGGTCCTGCCCCAGGCCTATATCGCCGGCATGTGGGTGGCGATCGTCTGCGGGGTGGTGTTTTCCGCCATCTATGCGCGCCGCATTTCCGAGGAGGCGCGGCAGATGTCGGTGGCGCTGGCGGCGGCCGAGATGGTGCTGGCCAATGAGCAGCGGCTGTCGGCGCTGGATGGCCTCGCCGCCGCCGCCGCGCATGAACTGGGAACGCCCTTGGCCACCATCGCGCTGGTCGCCAAGGAACTGAAACGCGAACTCCCGTCAGTGGGCGCCCATGTCGAGGATATCGATCTCCTCATCAGCCAGGCCGCACGCTGCCGCGAAATCCTGGCGCGTCTCGCCCATCATGAATCGGAGACGGACGAAGTCTACCAGCGCACCCGGCTGCCGGTGATGCTGGAAGATCTGATCGAGCCCTTGCGTGGGTCCGACGTCGAGATCACCGTCGATGCGGCACCCGGCGACAAGGCTCCCGCCGCTCCTGAGCCAGTGTTCCGGCGCAATCCGGCGATCGCCTACGGGCTCGGCAACCTCCTGGAGAACGCCGTCGATTTCGCCCAAACGAAAGTCGGTGTCGAGGCGCGCTGGACCGGCTCGAACGTCGCCATCACGGTGAGCGACGACGGGCCCGGGTTCCGCCAGGACGTGTTCGACCGCCTGGGCGATCCATTCGTCACCACGAGGCGCGGCTATGGCGCGGAGACTGGCGAGGGCCACGAGGGAATGGGGCTCGGCTTCTTCATTGCCAAGACCCTGCTGGAACGCTCCGGCGCCACGGTGTCGCTGGCCAACCGCGCCGCGCCCGAGCATGGCGCCGTGGTGCAGGTCATATGGCCCCGCGCCGCCGTCGATGTCGGCAAGGGCTAGGCATTGACAGCGGGTACCGCCGGTCTAGAGACAGGAGCGACATGACCGATATCAAGCTTCCAAACGACAAGACGCTGCTTCTGGTCGATGACGACAAGCCGTTCCTGCAACGGCTGGCGCGCGCCATGGAAGCGCGGGGCTTCGAGGTGAGGATCGCCGAGTCGGTGGCCGACGGCATCCAGCAGGTGCGGAAGGGGGCACCCGGATTCGCCGTGGTCGATCTGCGGCTCGGCGACGGCACCGGGCTCGATGTGATCGAGGCGCTGCATCAGGCCAGGCCCGACGCCCGCGCCGTGGTGCTGACCGGCTATGGCAATATCGCCACCGCGGTGACGGCGGTGAAGCTCGGCGCCATCGATTACCTCGCCAAGCCCGCCGACGCCGACGCGGTCTATGGGGCGCTTATCGGTGACAAGGACAACCGCGCCACGCTGCCCGACAACCCGATGTCGGCGGATCGGGTGCGCTGGGAACACATCCAGCGAATCTTTGAGCTATGCAATCGCAACGTCTCGGAAACCGCCCGCCGTCTCAACATGCACCGCCGCACCTTGCAGCGAATCCTGGCCAAGCGCGCGCCGAAATAGTCCTCAGCGCTGGCACGCCTTGCAGAAAAACGTCGAGCGGCCGGACTGCGCGATCCGCCGGACCGGTGCCCCGCAATTGCGGCACGGTTCGCCTTCGCGGTCATAGACCAGGAAGCGCTGCTGGAAATCGCCGGACGAGCCGTCGGCATGGGCGAAATCGCGGAGCGTCGAACCGCCAGCCTCGATCGCTTCCAGCAGAATCTCGCGGATATGGCGCGCCAAGTCCTCGAGCCGGGGATCGATGCGCCTGCCGCGCGCCAATGTGCGGGCCTTGCGCCTAGGCGACAATCGCGCGCGGTAGAGCGCCTCGCTGACATAGATATTGCCCATCCCGGCGATGATCTTCTGATCGAGGAGGGCTGCCTTGAGCGGCGCCGCCTTGCCGGCAAATCTTGTCGCGAGGAATTGCGCATGAAATTCATTGCCCAGCGGCTCGACGCCAAGTCCGT
>JANNSP010000321.1:0-14135 GCA_031402975.1 Hyphomicrobiales bacterium | reverse complement strand
GCTGGCCACCCGCATGACCGCCGCCCACGGCGATTTCGCGGCGCATGACCTTCGGGCCGTGGCGAACTTCGAGCCATGACCCGATGCCGTCGCGATTGGGGCCTGTCTGCTGTAACCTCACTTGTAGCCAGCGCCCAGCATTAAGGCTGGCATTGCGCCAGAGCTGCGCGTTTTCCCAACGGTTCACGACAACCAGATCGACGAGTCCATCGAGATTGAAATCGGCGAGTGCGGCGCCGCGCGAAACAGCGAAACTTCCGACGCCCGCCTTGTCACCGGATTCCACGAACTTGCCGTCGGCCCCTTGCAGCAGCAGGTTGTTGGGGTCCTTCATGGCGAAATCCGGCATCTCCGCCACATTGCCTTTGGCGATGAACAGATCGACGAGGCCATCGTTGTTCACGTCCTCGAACTGCGTGTGCCAGCCGGTGCTCGGACGCCACTCGCCGCCGGTGTAAGGGCGATGCGCGGTGACGCCTCGGGCAAACGCCACGTCCTTGTAAGTGGGTTGCGGCGAACTGCCCGGCTGGATCGACGCCAGCGATTGAAGCTTCTGGTCGGCCATGCTGGTGAGGAAATATTCGGGGTAGCCGTCGAAATCGAGATCGTAGCCGGCGATGCCCATGCCCCAGATGCGAAGCGGCCGCCAGCCTTCGGCCTCGGTGAACAAGGAGGGCGCCTTTCCCGGCTCGACATGCCAGAGCTGTTCCTGGCCGCCTTCATAATATTCCCGGTCGTTGGACATGCGGAGACTGGGCGTGCCAGACCGGTTCCAATCGGTGAACAGCATCGACAGCGGACAGAAACTGGGCTTGAGAGCCAAAGGCGGCGCAAATCTGTTTGGCGTAACGCCTGGGCGATGCAACCAGTTGTCGGTGCACGAGCCCCAGGGCGACGTTTCCTCGTGGCGGTCGATATAGTTGCCGATGGCGATGGTTGGCCATGTGGCGCCCTGCTCCCAGGTGGCGGCAAGAGCGGTCGTCCAGCCATCGCCGCCGTCGAAGCCCCAGGTCTCGTTGGCCGGCTCGAAACGGCAATTGCCCAAGCCACGCATCGCGACATTTTCGCCAACGCGCAGCAGGACGAGATCGGTCAAGCCGTCGTTGTCGATATCGAGCGGATAGGCCCCCGTCACTCGGTCGAGTTCGAGGCCGCTCGTTTCGGCAGCGAAGCGCAATGGCCCCGCGACCGCGCTGGTGTTGCGGTAGAACTTCGCGGGCGATGCGCCGCCGGCCGTGAGCATGTCGGGAAAGCCGTCGGCGTTGCAGTCGAAGGTGGCGACGCCGCCGCCCACGATATATTCCCACTCGCCCGCATAGACGCTGTCGATGCCGGCACTCGACGTCTCCTCGACATAGACTGGAATGACGGGCGATTCCGCCGCCGCGATCGCGGGCGAAAATCCGCCAGCCGCCACTACAAGACTGAATACCGCCAGGCGCATGGTCTACTTTCTGGTCTGCAGCGAGTTCACATGGGCCGCGACGCAACGCCCCTGCTCCAGCCCGCGTTCGATCGCGGCGCGGAAGTGAATGCCACCATAGAGCCGCGACATGCCGGCTTCGTCGGCGGCCGCGCGGAAATTGGCGTAATGCCGGGCCTTCAGCCCGTCGCGCTCGTGGGTCGCATCGTCGAAGGCATAATTGTCGCCGAAGTGCCGCGTCAGCACTTCGGCGGCGGCACTCGACTGCGTGCTGTGGCCGCTGGGATATTCGGGAAACGGCGGAGTGATCATCAGCGCTTCCCATTTGGGGTCGATGACGCGGCGGATGTAGGTGACGGGCCGCAACAGGTCGAACTGGAACTTGCTGTTCCAGCAGCCGATAAAGCTGTCGGCCAACGCCACGCCCAGACGCGCCAGCACGTCGACACTGTCTTCGAGGCCGGCATTGTTGCGCTCCAGGATTTGCAACGCGATCGAATCCCAGTGGCCGGGCGGCGTCGGCGACAGCATCGGATCGTCCGACCAGAAACGCGCGATGGCGCGCTGTTCCGGGCTCAGGTCTTTCTTTGTCTGGTATACCTCGAACGCCTGACGATAGAATTCAGAAGACTTGTCCTCGCTGTATTCGGGAGGATCGGGCAGCGGGCAGGATGCGCCGTGCGGCATGGCGAAGGTGCGGTTCTTCCCCCAATATGGAAGTAACGGCTTCTGCTGCTGCGCAATGAGGCTGGTTGGAACCCAGCGCGCGGGACCGGGCGTCAGTTCGTAGTCGAGGGGAAAGCCCATGTTTTCGACGATCGCGCCGCCATCGCTTTTCGACCATTCCAGGATGTGCGACGCAACCGCCAGCCCATGCGCCTCGCTGCGCTCCACCACATCCGCCGGCAAGCCGGCCGAAACCTCGGTGCGCAGTTTTTTCTCGAGAAATGCCATGGCGCGTTGACCGGTCGGGCCGGTATTGCTGAAGAAATTCTTGACTGCGAAGGCCATGGCGGACTGCATCACCACGCCTTCATCGTAAGTCTCGCCAGGTTCGCGCGGCGGACCGGGGGTCAGTCCATACAACTGCCCGGCGAGCGACCGCATGCCGTCCGACCCCGTCGCCACGGCTTCGAAGGCGGTGACCCCGATATAGGCGAAGGAGCGGCTGGCAACGGGCGGCGAATAGGTCGGCGTGTGCCGCACCAGTTCGAGGACGAGCTGGTACCACGTCCGCAACACATCGGCAGGCGGCCGGGCGGTGGCTTGCGCCGCCGCGTTCGGCCATGCAAGGGCCGCCAGCATCAGTATTGCCGCCACAAGGCGTCTCGCGTTCATATCTCCACCTCAAGTCCTCGGCCCGCAGTAAACATATTGCAGCGGTGCCACACAAGAGGCGCGCGACGGCCAGGTGAAGCGGCTGGCTCCCTGGGGAGTTGAAACCAGGAGCCGCATGCGGCATGCGAGGGGCGGAATGATCGATTTTTGACATGATCGACCGGGGTTTTTTCGAACGAAACGCTATCGACGTCGCCTCCGCGCTGATCGGGATGGAGTTGACCTTTGCCGGCGCCGGCGGGATGATTGTCGAGACCGAGGCCTATCTCGATCACGACCCTGCGTCGCACAGCTTCAGGGGCCCGACGCCCCGCAACCGCAGCATGTTCGGTCCGGCGGGTCACGCCTATGTGTATCGCATCTATGGCGTTCACTGGTGCCTGAACGCGGTGTGTCTTCCCGGTTCGGCGGTGCTGATCAGGGCGCTTCAACCGGTAACGGGAATTGCGGACATGCGAATGCGGCGCGGCGTCGAGGACATAGGCCGGCTTTGCTCGGGTCCGGGAAAATTGTGTCAGGCGCTGGGGATCGAGGCGCGCCATGACGGTATCCCCCTCCTCGAACCACCCTTCGGGCTCCAGGCCGCCACCGGCGCGATGGAGATTGTTACGGGGCGGCGCATCGGCATTAACCGCGCCGTGGCGGAACCTTGGCGCTTCGGGCTCGCCGGCTCTATCTATGTGAGCCGCAAGTTTTGACGTCTGTGCGCGACGGATGGAATATTCGTCGGGGCATTGAAGCATGGTGAGACTCTCACCGAGAAGGGAATTCATATGGTTGATATCATTGATAATATAGGATTCCCAAGGAAACTGAACGCGCCCCGTGGATGGTCACGCCGGGACTTCGTGCAGACTGCGGTTGTGGCGGGCGCGAGTCTTGGCGCGGCTGAACTGATGTATTCCAGCGTCGCCCGCGCGCAACCGCGGAAAGGCGGCACGTTCAAAATGGCCATCAGCCATGGCGCAACCACCGACTCGATGGATCCGGGACTGTACCCCGACCCTTTCACCGGGATCGCCCTGTGGGGCGCGCTCAGCAACAGTCTGACCGAAGTCGATGCCAAGGGGTCGGTCATCCCCGACCTGGCGGAGAGTTTCGAACCATCCGCCAGCGCTTCCAAATGGATTTTCAAGCTGCGCAAGGGCGTCCAGTTCCACAATGGCAAGACGGTGACGTCCGCCGACGTCGTGGCGTCGCTCCAACACCATCGCGGCGAAACGTCCAAATCGGCCGCCAAGACGCTTCTGGCGCCGATCAAAACCATGAAAGCCGACGGCCCGGAAACGATCGTCTTCGAACTCGACGGCGGCAATGCAGACTTTCCCTATTACCTGTCCGACTCGCATCTGCCGATCATGCCGGCAAAGGACGATGGCACGGCGGATTGGCAATCGGGTATCCGCACCGGGGCCTATGTGCTCGAAAAGTTCGAACCCGGCGTCAGCGCAGAACTCAACCGCAACCCCAACTATTTCAAACCGGACAGGGGCTGGTTCGACCGGGTCGAATGCCTGTCGATCAAGGATGTCACGGCGCGCTCCAACGCGCTGATTTCGGGCGAGGTCCACTACATGGACCGCTGCGACCTGAAGACGCTCGATCTTCTCAAACAGAATTCCGGGATCGTGGTGACCGAGCAAACCGGATACGGGCACTATGTCTTCGTGATGAACGTGACCGCGCCACCTTTCGACAATCGCGACCTGCGTCTGGCGATCAAGCATTCGCTCGATCGCCAACAGATCGTCGAGACTGTCTTTCTCGGACACGGCACCGTGGGCAACGACAACCCGATCGCGCCCACGGTGAAGTTCGCCGTCGATCCGCAACCGCGCCATTCCTACGATCCGGACAGAGTGCGGAGCCTGCTCAGGAAAGCCGGCATGGAAAATGTCGAGATCAACCTGTCCGTAGCCGATGCCGCCTTCACCGGAGCCGTCGATTCGGCGCTGTTGTGGGAACAGCATGCGCAAGCCGCCGGCCTGAATCTCAAGGTCATCCGGGAGCCCGATGACGGCTATTGGGACAATGTCTGGAAGAAGAAGCCGTTTGTCGCAGCCTTCTGGAGCGGCCGCCCGAGTTGCGACTGGATGTTCACCAGCGCCTATGCCGCCGAGGCGGCATGGAACGAGACATACTGGAAAAACCCGCGCTTCAACACCTTGCTGGTAGAGGCGCGATCCGAGACCGATGACGGCAAGCGCGCCGCCATGTATGCCGAAATGCAGCAACTGGTCCATGACGACGGCGGTCTGGTCAATCTCGTCTTCAACTCCTATGTCGATGCCCACGCCACGACCCTCGGCCACGGCGCCATCGCCTCCAACTGGCAGTCGGACGGCTTGAAAATAGCCGAGCGCTGGTGGTTTTCTTCGACGGCATGAGCAATCAAAGCGGCCGAGGGCAGAACCGCTATCAATCCACTATCGCCGAACTCAAAAATTACTTCCCGGACAGTCGACTCCGCGCGGCGACCGATGATAAACTCGCCGAAGCGGCATCGGATTTCTTACAATTGGCGAGCCGGGATGGTTCGGGGGGTGAGATGGAACTGGCAAGGAGGAGCGCTACCATCCTGTTCATTGCCGCTTTCGTTCCACTGGGTCTGCTCGGCGTGTTTCAAATTTCATCTACGCTGCAGCGGGCCACTCAGGATGCCGAATCCGCAGCGGTAGAGCGCGCCACCTCCTATGTGTCGCGCGTCGATGGAGAACTGAAGGGAGACCTGGCCGCGCTGTCGGTTTTAGCCGGCGCCCAACCCATCCGCAGCGGCGTCTGGTCCGACTTGCGCGACCGCGCGGTGGAGGTTCAGCGCGAACTTCCACGCTGGAAGAATGTCATCCTGACCGATGCCTCGGCTGGCAGGCAGGTTATAGAAACCGGGGCGCAGCCCGGAGCCCCTGTTCCCGCCCGCCCCGACGTTCTGGAATTCGCGAGATCTGGCGCTTCCGTTGCGATCGGCGGATTTGACGAAACCGCACCCGAATGCGGGTGTGTTGCGTTGCATCGGCGGGTCATGATCGGACAGACGATTTATGTTCTCACCGTCGATCGCGATGTTGCGGATTTTCATGCGTCTCTGCTGGCTGCGATCGAGCCTGGCGAAATCGCCGCGCTTGTCGATCGCCAGAGTTTGTTCATCGCCCGGACTCGAGACCATCAGAAGCGCCAGGGAACGCCCGCGACGGAACATGTGCGAGCCGCGGTAGCACGCGGCGGGAGTGATGTTTATTCGGGCATCACTTACGAGGGGCTGCGAAACCGCACGGCCTACGCGACCTCGGAACTGTCCGGCTGGTCCGTTCATATCGCGGTGCCGTCCTTCTCTCACAATTTGCTGTCCGCAGGCTATCTGACACTTGCGGTGGTGGCGTTCGCCGCATCCCTGCTCTTCGCCGGCGCCGTCACCTGGTTTGGGACTCGCGATATTGCCGAGCGGCGGCGAGCGGAACGCGCCAGAATGCAATCGCAAAAACTGGAAGCAATGGGACACCTATCGGGAGCCGTGGCGCACGATTTCAACAATCTGCTCGCCGCCATGGTCGCTTGTCTGCGCCTTCTGGGAAAGTCCGACGACAAGAACAAACGGGACGAACTCTTACAGGAAGGATTGTCCACCGCCGAACGCGGCACGAAGCTGGTGAACCAGCTCCTGGCGTTCGCGCGCGACAAGCCGCTGGAGCTCAATTGTATCGATCTTGAAAAAACCTTGAACGAGATACGCCCCCTGCTTGATCGAACTCTCGGTCCCGGCATTGACTTCCAGTTCGCCGTGTCGCGCGACGCCCGCTATGTCCGGACCAATGCAACCCAACTGGAACTTACTCTCCTTAATTTCGCGGTCAATGCGCGTGACGCCATGCCGAGCGGCGGTTCCTTCATGGTCTCGACAAGGCTTGCACAGCAGCGCGGGTTTGTTGATGTGCTGGTCCGGGATACCGGCGTGGGCATGCCGGAAGAGGTCGCGCGCCGCGCCTTCGAACCATTTTTCACCACCAAGCCGGAAGGAAAAGGAACCGGCTTTGGGCTCGCCCAGGCGCATGTGCTTGCAAGGGACTCAGGGGGATCTATCTCGCTGGAAACCGCGCCTGGACAAGGCGCCCTGTTCACTTTCCGACTGCCCGTCTGTGTACCGGAATCGACGACAGCCGCTCTGACGCGCGACGAAAAATCAGGGTACCCGGCAATGGTAAGTGAATGACCCTCGGCCACGGCGATATCGCCTCCAACTGGCAGTCGGACGGCCTGAAAATAGCCGAGCGCTGGTGGTTTTCCTCGTAGCGGGTCTCGAACGAAAATCGATCAACGGGCGTGGGTCACCTCGAAGTCCGCGAGAAACGTGACTGCATCCAGTCTCGCCGCAGCTCCGCGGCCCTCCTGGCGAAAGCTCCGTCCAGGACATTCCAGTCTTCGATGCGGTCTATCCTGAAATGCCGGCAGTCGTTTCGCAACTCGCACCAAGCTACCAGGATGGCCACTTCAACGTAGTAGAATATAGCGAATGGCAAGACCGTGCGCTTGGTCCTTGAGCCATTTTCATCCGCATACCGGATGGCGAGTTTTTGACCGGCCCGCACTGCTTTCCTGAAAGGCGATACATCGGTTTGACCAGGTAGCTGAACGCCATACTCTGAAACCTGCAGCGCATCATCGGCAAAGCGGCGAGACAAGCCTTCCGGAACAACGTCCGCCAACTTGCTTGCCACTCGTTGTGCCGCCTTGATCAATCCCCTGTCCCCCGTTCGTGACAGAAGCGCAAGGCCGACGGTAATGGCTTCCACTTCGTCGGCATCGAACATCAGAGGCGGCAGGTCGAAGCCCGGCCTCATGATATAGCCGATCCCAACTTCGCCATCGATCGGCACGCGCATGGACTGGAGAACGGCAATGTCGCGATAGACCGTGCGCACCGCTACTTCCAGCCGCTGGGCAAGCGACTGCGCCGTGATGGGACGCGAGGCGCGCCGCAGCAACTGGATCAACTCGAAAAGCCTGTCCGAACGCGCCATGCTCCGTCCAATAGCCGCAAATCAATAGCGTACCGCTACTGACACGGCGCTGTCAGTAGGCTTTCGCTACACCCTCCTTGTCAACCTGACGATCACCAACGAGGAACACCAATCATGCCGTTGAAACCTTTTGAAACTGCGTCCGTCCGGATGGAACTTCAGCTAATGGTGACGGTGCAAGCGCCTGCCGGGGATATTGATCGCATCCTCGATCAGATCACCCTCATCGCTCCGCTGGTTCAGGGGAAATATGACCGCAACTCATATGAAACCGCGCCAGGAAGCGAACGCTACCGTCCACTGAAGGGAGCTGTCGCCGGAGAGGAGACCGAGGTTCGAAAGCGGCCGGGCGTCAGTCTGGTGAGCTTTCAAATAGCCGATGATCAAACCCTGCTCGCCGAGCTTGTCGAGCAAATCTTTCAGGTCCACTGCTATCAAGAGCCGGTCATCCTCGTCGAGAAGGTTCTCGCAAGCCGATCCAAGGGCCTCGACGACAGCAAGAACCCGCACCGTTGGTGGAATACGACGGGAGACTGGAAAAAAACATGATCCGCCGGGGCAGCCATCGACTCGGACTTGCATTGGTAACGGCATCCGCCGTTGCCTGGAGCACGGCAGGTCTTTTTACCAGAGCGCTGGACACCGACCTCGCGACGACACTTGTGTGGCGAGGCCTTTTCGGCGGCGCCGGAATATTGGTCTTTGCCATGATCGAGGAGGGTTGGGACGCCTTCGCCCGGTTCAAGAAACTGCACTTCGCGGGATGGATGTTCGCCATAATTTCCGCAGCGGGCATGCTTTGCTTCATCGCCTCGCTGAAAGTGACGACAGTTGCGCATGTCTCCATCATCTACGGAGTGGTTCCCTTTGTCGCGGCGGGCCTGGGATGGCTGTTTGTGGGAGAAACGCCGAGCCGAAGCGCTCTCCTTGCAAGCTCGGCCGCGCTATTGGGCGTCGCCATCATGGTGGGGCTAGGCACGGAAGGAAACATGTGGGGAAACATCCTCGCCTTCATGATGACGCTTGCCGTGGCGGGGATGATGGTCATCGCACGGAAATGGCAAGACATTCCGATGCTGCAAGCAGCCTGCCTGTCCGCCCTGGTGAGCGCCGTCGCAGTCTTTCCATTTGCCACGCCCCTGTCTCCGGTTGGTATTGAATGGCTGACCCTGGCGGCCTTTGGCCTGGTCAACTCGGCTATTGGGCTTGCGCTGTTCTCGATAGGCTCGAAGTTCATTCCGACCATTGAAACCGCGCTCATCGGCGCGCTGGATGCCCCCCTGGCCCCACTATGGGTGTGGCTGGTGTTTGGAGAACGGCCATCCATCGCGACGCTGCTGGGGGGAGGCATCGTGTTTGCCGCGGTCATCGGCCATATGCTGACCAACCGAAGCAACGCCGGCGCAGTGTGAATTCGCATAAAAAGCTGGTGCGCCCGCCAGGACTCGAACCTGGAACCAGACGGTTATGAGCCGTCAACTCCAACCATTGAGCTACGGGCCCTCGCAGGCCGCGATGGCTACAGCCATTCGAAAGAGCGTGCTATAGGGCTCCCGTCCGCTCATCACGGCCCTGAAGCCATGGTTCGGAGTTGAACTCGCCCGCGTCTCTTTCGGCAGCGCCCTTGTTTCAAGGGCTGGTCTGGCAAACCGGCGCGCGGGCGGTCTGCTCGGATAAGCCTGCAGTTTCACCAATCAACTCGGCAACCACATCCTGACGGGTGACGTCGGCCAAAAGGTGGCGGCCGTGAATGCGCCCGTCACGCATGACAACGGCGCGGCCGGAAATGGCGAATACCTCGGTCGGCCGGTGGGAAACGAAAACAATGGCGACCCCCCGCTTTTTAAGTGTCCGCATGCGCTCGAAAAGCCGGAGTGACTCGTGTTGCGTAGCCGCGGCGGTGGGTTCATCGAGAATAGGGAGCCGGGCTTTCTTCGCGAGGGCGCGGGAGTTGACGACGAGTTGCTGGGTCGCCAGATCGAGAGATAGCATCGGAAGCGACGGATCGACGTCGATGCCGAAACCCAGCGCAAGGTCGAAGAGGCGATCTTGGCTCTCGACTATGTGGCCAATCGCATCGCTCGCGGACTTGCTTCGCGCAAGACCGAAACGATCGGACCGATCATCCCGGATGTGGTCAACCCATTCCTCGCCCCAGTTGTCCGGGGCGCCGAAACCGCGGCTAGGCGCATTGTCCTGCAGTCCGATCTGATTGTCCGTCTCTCCTGCTGCAAGCAGAGCGGAGTGCCGGTTCGCCGGCCGATAGAATGAATGAAGAGTGAGGCGCCCTGCGCTTCATTCATAACCCGGAGTGATCAGGACAAATCCTCGCGGCGCGGAAAGATGGAGGTAGCCAGCCACGAGATAAAAAGCGCTTGTGATGATGCGCATCGCCGCACGCAGAGGGAACTTGCCGTAAATTGCGCTCATGCGCTCAAGGCGTGTCATGATAGAACCCAAAAGGTTCGAACCTTTGAAAGCCACGGGAGGGGTCCAAAGTGCCGGATGAAACTGCTCTGACGGGGCGCCGCGTTCTGATTACCGGTGGGGGTGCCGGGATAGGGGCGGCCACCGCGCGTCTTCTGGCGGAAAAGGGCAATCGCATAGCGCTCCTGGATCGTGATGGCGATGCCGCGCGGCGCGTGGCACATGAGATCGGACGGAATGCCTTATCGCATGAGGGAGATGTCGCCGATGATGAGACGACAGCCGCCGTTCTCGACAAAATGGTCGCGGCATGGGGCGGGATCGATGACCTCGTCAACAATGCTGGCGCATTCCATCACGGGCCCCTGCTGGAATTGACGCGCGAACATTGGCAGCAGGTGTTGGCTGTCAATCTGATGGCGCCGATCATGATATCGAACGCGGCGGTGCGCCGGATGAAGGAAGGCAGCGCCATCGTGAATGTATCTTCCGTATTGGGGCAGGTATCGGCCCCGGCCAGGGGGCCCTATTGCGTGTCGAAGAGCGCGCTGATCAGCCTGACCCGGATGCAGGCGATCGAGTGGGCGGAGCGCGGTATTCGCGTCAATGCCATTGCACCGGGCTATATTTCGAACGAGCCGGTACGAGCTCTCGCAGCGGCAGGCAGCTTCGATATTCCGTCAATCGAACGCCGAACACCGATGAGACGCCTCGGCACGGAACGCGAAGTTGCGGAAGGGATCGCCTTTCTGCTGTCACCGGGACAAGCGGGTTACATTACCGGACACACCCTGGAAGTGAACGGTGGTTGGACCGCCTATGGCTTCATCTAGGAGCGCAACCATGATCACCGGTTTCAATCACACGAGTTTCACTGTCGCAGACATCGAAATATCGGTCCGATTCTGGACGGAAAATTTGGGTTTCCAGGCGGCATCCGTTTCTCCCCGCGAGGGAATTTGGCAAGAAGAGGTGACGGGAGTCGCCGGCGCCTCGCTCATGGTGGCCCATCTTCATGGTCATGGGCATCACATCGAATTCATTCAATATCTAAAGGGCGCGGCCAGGGGCACGCCACCCCAACCTTCATTGCCAGCGGCAGCCCACGTCTGCCTGGAGGTGGATAACATGGAGCAAACCTGGAACGAGCTCCTCGCGGCGGGGGCCACGGCTCAGGGAAAAATCGCCTTGGTGAATACCGGATCGGCGAACGGCTGCCTGGCGGGTTACATCCGCGATCCCAATGGCATCATCATCGAACTGCTGGAGCTCAAGACGGTTTCAACGTTGCGGCGGACACCCGGCAGGCATCGATAATGCTCTCCGCTCCCTTGACAGGCAGTCTAGCCCCGTTAAGGTAAAAGTCTGCGTGGATGAACGTTCGTCCGCCATTTCGGAAGACGTGGTGCCCGCATTAAAAAATGTCTGGGAGGACAGAAGCAATGACACTGACCAAATGGTTGTCCGGAGCCGGTCTCGCGGCGCTTGCAATCGGAATGTCCGCATCGGCGGGATTTGCCGCTGCCGGCGATGAGTGCGTAAAAGTTCTGGGGTATGAGTGGAGCGGCGAGAAACAGTCGATGGATCCCGCCGACATGCATTCCGGCGACGACGCCTATCACACATTCGCCGTCTACAACCGTCTTGTCGACATCGATGACAACTTCAGCGTCCTGCCGGAGCTTGCAACCGAATGGTCGGTCTCCCCCGATGGCCTGATCTGGACCTTCAAGCTTCGTTCAGGCGTGAAGTTCCACTCCGGCAAGGACTTCTCCTCAGCGGACGTGGTCTATACATTCAAGCGGCTGCTTGATGAGAAGACCGGCTCCGGAGCCCGTGCCGTTCTGGAATTTCTCGATCCCGACGGCATCAAGGCCGTTGACGCGACGACGGTGACCTTCACCACCAAAAATCCGGTGGTTGAACTTCCGGTCCTCATCACCAACAAGTTCACCAACATCGTGCCCGATGGCGCCAAGCAGGAAGATCTGCGCAAGAAGGGCGACGGCACCGGCCCCTTCATGCAGGAACAGTTCACGCCCAATGCGCCGGTGCGTATCCTGCGCAAGAACCCCAACTACTGGAATGCCGGGCAGCCCAACGCCGATTGCCTCAGGATCACCGTGGCGCAGGAAGCTGTAGCGGCCGTGGCCGCCATCAAGGCCGGCCAGGTGGATCTGATGTTGAATGTCGATCCATCGGTCATCGGCTCCCTCAAGGAAGATCCAAACGTGCAGCTCCTCGAAACCGCGGCATCGAACTCGATGACGATTTCGATGTGGGTCGACACGAAGCCGTTCGACGATGTGAAAGTGCGTGAAGCCCTGAAGCTCGTGGTCGATCGCCAGGCCATGGTGGACACAGTCCTGCTCGGCTTCGGTGAAACCGGAGCCGACAATCCGGTGCCGGTCGGCAATCCCTCTTCCTACATCAAGGAAGCCCCCAAGCAGGATATCGAAAAAGCCAAGGCCCTGCTCGCCGAAGCTGGCTACAAGGATGGGCTGAAGTTCGATCTCTATACGGCAGAGGGCGTGCCCGGAATGGTGCGCATGGCCCAGGTCTATGCGGAAATGGCGAAGGGCGCGGGCATCGACATCAACGTCGTGGTGACACCGGCCGAAAGCTTCTGGGACGATGTCTGGCTGAAAAAGCCGATTGTGACCTCGGCCTGGTCCATGCGCCCCCCCGGCGAAGGTCTGGCCGTGGCCTATACGCAGTCGGCGAAGTGGAAGGAAACCCATTGGGAGCGGCCTGACTACGATGCCATGCTGCTCAAGGCGAACACCACCGTGGATGCCGAAGAACGCCGCAAGGCATTCCAGCAGACCGGAGAACTGCTGGCCAAGGAGGGTGGCCTCATCCTCCCGATGTTCGTCCATCAGGTGCTGGCGCTGCGCAAGGGTTGCGAGGGTTATGTGCCGCGGGCCCAGAACTTCAACCTGAATTTTGAAGACCTGAGCTGCAAGTAGTGGAAAAATGAAGGGGGGGGGCGCAATGCCCCCACCACCTCATGGGATGGAGGTTGCAGGGCGAGGCTTTGCTTCGCCCTGTCTTTGCCAAGGGAGGATCAATTGGCGATCGAGCTTTTGGTTGTGCGCCGCATCCTCCTTTCAGCCGTAACGCTGCTCCTCGTATCTCTTATCGTCTTCTCAATTTTGGAAGTTTTGCCCGGTGATGTCGCCAGCCGTATTCTGGGCAGGGACGCGACGCCCGAAGCACTCGACTTCCTGCGCGGCGAACTCGGCCTCGACCGGCCGGCGGCCGTTCGCTATTTCGATTGGCTGAGCGGACTGGTGACCGGAGATCTTGGCCAATCTTTGGTATCGAGCCGGCCGATTGCGGAGATCCTGCGACCCCGCATCTTCAATACGGTGCTGCTGTCGCTGTTCGCCTTCGCACTCTATTTGCCGCTGACCGTGATCCCGGCGATCACCCAGGCGCTCACCCGCGACCGGGCGCCCGATCATGCGCTTTCGGTGGTCACGCTGGTTTTGCTCTCCATGCCGGATTTTCTGCTGGCGACAATCCTACTGCTTGCTTTCGTGCTGTGGATCCCCGTGCTGCCCGCCATATCCCTCGTCGATGAAAGCTCCAGCACGGTTGAATATCTCCAGGCCATGACCCTGCCCGCCGTGACGCTGGCGATCGTCATGGCCGTTTACGCCGTGCGGATGCTGCGCGACAATCTCATTGAAGTGCTCGACTCCGACTATATCCGCATGGCCGAACTCAAGGGCCTTTCCAGGACCCGCGTCCTGTTGCGCCATGCCTTGCCCAACGCGCTCGTCCCCACACTCAATGTGACGGCGCTCAATCTCGCTTATCTGATTGGCGGCGTGGTGGTGGTTGAGAAGGTGTTCTCCTATCCGGGATTCGGAACGCTGCTCGTCGATTCACTTCAACTGCGCGATTTGCCCGTCATCGAAGCAACCGTG
>JANNSP010000320.1:0-6175 GCA_031402975.1 Hyphomicrobiales bacterium | reverse complement strand
CGCGCTGCTGCTGCGCCTGCATCTGCGCGAGACATGGCCGGATTTCGAGATGGTGGTCTTCGAGATTTTCGGCGGCATCCTGACGGTCGCCGAGCGTGAGTGGATCGAATTCTTCTCCGACGAAGGCCTTGTGGCGCCGCCATCCGACATGAAACTGCGGAAGAAACTCGCAGACTTCCTGAAGTCGCTGGATTGGGAGACGGAGTGATGAAATTGATTTCCATCCGCGGAGAACCCAGATTGTATAGAAGGCCGAGTCGCCTACTCCGATGTCCGCATTCCGAGGCGGGACAGGGTGTGGCGTTCGGCTATGACCACGAGTTGGTAGAACACCACCGAGAGCAGCACCGAAACGGCGGCCACCGTCCAAATCATTCCGTAATCGAGATAGCCGCGGCTCTGGTTGAGGAGGTTGCCGAGGCCGGTTCCGGTCGCCAACCATTCGGCGATCATCACGCCGAGAAGCGTGCGCGGCACGGCGAGGCGCAGAGCGACGAAGAGATAGGGGAGGGAAGCTGGAACCGCCACGAGCCGCAATTCCGTGAGCTTCGACGCGCCATAGGCGCGCGGCACTTCGAGCGCCGCCCGGGGCACCAGTGCGAGGCCCTGGGCGATCGTCACGAAGGAGGGGAAAAAGGTGACGGAGATGGTGATCCACAGCGTCACCGCGCTGCCCCGGCCAAGCAGCAGCACGAGCAGGGGCGTCAAGGCGACGAGCGGCATGGTCTGGGTCACCAGGGCCACCGGCATGAGCGAGCGGGTGGCGGCGGGAAACATCTCGCTGCTCAGAGCCAACACGAAGGCGAAGGCTAGTCCGGCGAACAGCCCCACGGCGGTGATCGGCAGGGTTTGCACAAGGGCCGCGAGGAGCCGTTCCTGGGCGCGCGGCGCCGCTTCGGCGAAGAACAGATAGTCGATCACGCCCATCGGCGTCTTGGCGATGAGGTCGGGGATGCCGAGGCCCTTCAGCAAGAGCCACCAGAGCAGCAGTGGCAGGATGGCGGAGGCCAGGGCAAGAGCCGCCACTTTCGCCGGATTGCCGCTCCAGCTCCCGGCCAGTGATGGCGACGCCGAGGTGGGCACCGTGACGGCGCGGGAGGAGCCGATGACGGCTGCTCCGGCCACGGCAAACAGCGCATAGGCAAGTCCGGCGATCGCGGTCGCTGCAAGCCCGATGCCCCACAGGCGAGCCGGATCGCCGCGGCCCAGCGAGCCGATGAGATAGGTGCCAAGGCCCCAGCGCCCGCCGCCGCCGCCGAACTCGGCCAAAATAGCGCCCAGCACCGCATTGGGTGCTGCGATCCGGAGGCCGCCGATGATGGCCGGGAGGGCGCTGCGCAACTGCACCAGCCGCATGGCGGACCAGGCACTGCCGCCATAGGCGCGCACGAGGTCGATGCCGCGCGCGTCCACCTGGGTTAAACCGGTGACAGTCGCGGTCATGGTGACGAAGTAGCAACCGAGCGCCGCCAGAACGACGCGGGGCGTCATGCCCGACAAAGCGAGCACCAGCACCGGCACGATGGCGATGGGGGGCAGCGCGAAGATGGCGATGTTGATGCCGCGCGCCAGCCGCAGCGCGAGCGGCGAGAGAACGAACAGGATGCCGGCCGCGATGGCGATGGCATTGCCGATGACAAACCCGAGCAGTGCGGATTGTATCGTCGACCACACATGGGGCGGATAATCGGCGAGATCGGCCCAGAACCGGACGAGGATGGCGCTGGGGGCGGGAAGCGCCCCCGAGGCCACGAGCTGCAACCGGCCCACGAGTTCCCACACCGCCAGCAGCACCGCGAGATTGCGCAGTCCGGCGAGACGCCGTCGCGCCGCGGACTCAGGCGCCATGCAGCACCGTGGCGATCAGATCGTTGAGCTTGTGGAACTTAGGGTCGGTGAACAGGGTCCGGTCGCGCGGCCGGGCGAAGGGCACGTCAATGACCTGGGTGATGCGGCCCGGCCTGCTGGCCATGATGGCGACGCGGTCGGCGAGGAACACCGCCTCGTCGATGCCGTGGGTGACGAAGAGCGTGGTGCAACGGATTTCCGACCAGATGCGCTGCAGCTCGATATTCATCTGCCGGCGGAGGATCTGGTCGAGCGCTCCGAACGGCTCGTCGAGAAACAGCACTCCCGGATTGGTCACCAGCGCGCGGGCGATCGAGACGCGCTGGCGCATGCCGCCCGACAGCTCGCCCGGCAGGGCATGTTCGAAGCCGTCAAGGCCGACGAGATGGATGAGGTCTTTTATCCGCAGGCGGAACTCCGCCCGGGGCTTGCCGAGCACATCGAGAGGAAGCGCGATATTCGCCTCGACATTGCGCCAGGGAAGCAGGGCCGCATCCTGGAAGGCGACGCCGGTGGCGCCGCTTGCGGTCGCGGCCCGCGGCGGCTTGCCTCCGATGGTCACGGTTCCGCTGTCGGCGGCGTCGAGGCCGAGCGCCAGGCGCAGGATCGTCGACTTGCCGCAACCGGAAGGTCCGATGAGCGCTGTGAAGGACGCCGGCTCGCAGGTGAGCGACACATCCTCGAGCGCCCGGAAGATGGTGCCCCTGGCGAGAAAGGTCTTGGAAACGTGAGCGAGCCGGATGTCCCTTTCGGCGCTCATCCCATTTCAGCAACGAGGCTCGTGTCGAACATGTCTTTCGTGGCCTTGATACCGACCTGGCCCAGCGCCTCGATATTCTTGGCGATGGCCTCCTCGCTCATCGAGAAGATGCCGCCCGGCGCTTCGATCAGCGGCTTCTGGGCAATGTTGAAGAACACCTCGTTGTCGATCGAGCGGCCGGTGCCCTTGAACCAGGTCTCGGCGAATTTGGGCGGATAAGAGGCGGGGTCCTTGAGATTCTCCTCCCAGCCCTTGCGGCTGGCCTTGAGCCAGGCCACGAGTTCCTTGCGCTTGGCCTTCAGCGTGTCCTCGGTGACCACGACCGTGTCGTTGAAGATGGTGAAGCCGAAATCGTAGAGCAGGAAGGAAGTGGCTTCGGCTCCTAGGGTCTTGATGGTGTAGGGCACGTTGGTGGTGAAATCGAGCGAGGCGTCGATCTCGCCCTTGATCAGCGGGGTCGGATCATAGGCATAGGGAACGATATTCACCTGCGCCTTGTCGATATCGTTGAGCTTCAGCATGGCCTCGACCGAGATCACGTTGACCGGCGGCACCGCCAGCGTCTTGCCGATCAGGTCCTGCGGCGTCTTGATAGGATTCGAGGCGAGCGAGACGATGCCGATCGGGTTCTTTTGGTACTGGGCGCCGATGATCTTGAACTTGGCGCCCTGGTTGGCGATGGCCGAGACGGTCGTATCGGGCGTGGTGAGGGCCAGATCCGCCTTGCCGGCGATGATCGAACTTTCCGGGATGACGTCCGGACCGCCCGAAAGATAAGTGAGGTCCAGGCCCTCGGCGGTGTAATAGCCGTTGTCGATGGCAACGAAGTAGCCGGCGAATTCGGCATCGTTGATCCAGGCGGCCTGCATGGCGAGCGGACTGGCTGCACAAGCGCTCCGGCTCCCAAGGCCGAATGCGCTACCGACTGCAGCAAGACTGAGAAACGAACGGCGGTTCAAGGCTAATCTCATGGCACTCTCCGTTTTGATTGACGTCTCTGTTCAGGCGAGGCCGCGCATCCTTTGCAGTTCCTGGATGGGCGGCGTCGCCGCGATCTGTTCGGGTTCAAGCAGGTCCCATTTTACGCCAAACGGCCGCTTGGCGCGGCGCCCCACTCTTATCATGCGGGTGGGTGTTGCAATATAGTCGACGAGAATATCGGTCGGGCTTGGATGGAGCTTGTCCTCGACCACCTGCACATCGTGCACGATCGCCACCACCGGCGTGTCTTCGCCGGCAAGGCCCAGATCGGTGAACATGCCCCATTCGAGATCGAAGAAGCCATGGCCCTTGCCGAAGCGCACGCCATCGAGGGACACCGCCGAGGCGCCGGTCACCATCAGGTCGAAGCGCCCGCGACGGCTGATTTCGGCGAGCGAGATGGGCCTGGCGAAATGCTCCATGCCGTCGAGCCAGGCGGCGTAGAGTTCGGCGCCCGCGGGCACCATGCCGGGCTCCATCAAGAGAAATCCGCGATAGATGCCATAGGTCGACATGACGAAGGGAATTTTGGCTTCGATCATCCGCCGCCGCAAGTCCACCAGGCAATTGTCGGGCGTGATGAAGGCATACTTGCAGGATTTGTAGGGCGCCAGCCCCACGATGTGATCGGTGGCGGCTTCGGAGCCGGCGAAATCGGGGATGACCTCGGCGAAATTCAGGTGGAAGCGCGTATCGGGCCTCGCCACATCCTTCAGCTTCGTCCAGATTCGCTGGCGGATGATCTTCGACGCCGACACGGAGAGCCTCAATTTCAGTGTTTCAGACTATTGAAACAAATGTTGCACACATGTTAGGCTCTGTCACCAGCAATTTTGGGATGTCCCCATGTCGACCCGGCTGACGCTGCGCATCCAGGAGCGTTTCGACAGGCTGTCGCCGGCGGAACAGAAACTGGCGCGGCTGGTGCTCGACCGCAAGGACGACTTCCTGACCTTTTCGGCAACCCAGATGGCCGACATGGCCGAGGTGTCCAAAGCCACTGCCGCGCGCCTGTTCCGCAGTTTGGGCTACGCCGATTTCAGCGAGGTGCGCGAGCAGGCGCGGGAGGAAAGGAACCGCACCGAGCCTTACCGGTATTCCGTGGCCACCTCCGCCCAGGCCAGTTTCGGCCGCTCGATCGGCGCCCATCTCGAACTCGAAATGTCCAACCTCACCCGCACCTTCGAGGAACTGCGCCCGGACCGGTTGCGCGATGCCGCTGAAATCCTTAAAGAGGCGCCCAAGGTGTGGTTTCTCGGTTTCGGCCCCGAGGAGGGCCTCGCACGCCATGGCCGGTTGCTGCTGGCGAGGCTCCGCCACGACGTCATGCAGATCGGCCTCACTCAGGGGGCCTGGGCCGAGGACCTGGCGATGACCGGTCCCCGCGACGCCCTGGTGCTGGTCACGCTGAAACCAAGGCCGCGCATCCTGAGGCCCATCCTCAGCTACGCTCGCACCACCCGGGTCAATGTCATCACCATCACCGACCAGATGAACGCGCTGGCAGCACAACGCCATTCACGCGTGGTGCTGCCGTGCCATGTCGCGAGCCTCGGACCCGGGCCATCTTACACCGCGATCGCCAGCGCCATCCGACTCCTCGCGGCGGCTTATGCCGAACGGGCCGGCGAAACCGCCACCGAACGCGCCGAAATCATTGCGGGCATACACGAGGAACTCGATGATACGGAATAAGCGAGGGCCACCGCGCTAACTATGATCTATGCGGCAGGCCTTCACCCGTCGGAAGCGGTAAGTCTCATTCGGCATAGTAGAGGCGCCAAGTATAGTATGGGCTGTCCCTGTAGTTGCTCCTGATCCTGCAAACTATTGTGGCTGGCCTATAGCCCGATCTATTCACCGACCTGATATGATCCGTATACGGATGATGACATGTAAATGACCGACGCAATTCTTCACGGCGCTCAGAGGCGCCGGTTTTGATGTTGTGATGTGGAAGGCGTTGGGGTTGGCGTTTGTGGGTTTGACCGGGGCACACCGCCCCGAAGGTCATGGGCCTGTGGATGCGAGACGGCCGGCGAGAAGCCGGAAGAGTTGCGCGTCTGGACATGCTGAAGCGAGATGGACGCGAATGCGCGATGCGGTTTCGATGATGCGTGCGCCGATCTTGAGGAGTCTTATGCGCAGCGTTGCAAATTCGGCTTTTGCCAAGGCGTGCGTGGCCGGAATGGCGTTTCGCAGCGCCAGCATCAGCCAGTAGGCTCCGGTGTGCAGCACAAGCCGCACCTGATTTGCGACCGGGCTCTGGCAGGACGTGCGGCCGGAGGCAAGTTGGGCCTTGTGCAGCTTGATCAGGTTCTCCGCCTGACCGCGAACACAATAAACGTCCTCGTAGAGATATTGAGCTTCGCCGGGAAGCGAGGTGACGACATAGCGGGCATCAAAGCCCAGCGTCGTTGCCTCGAGGCGGGCAATCACCTTGCGGTCGCGCGTCCAACTCTTGGCGGCATACCGGGTTTCAGTGAAGGCTCGCAGCTTGTCAGCGCCTTGCTCGGCCCGGCAGACCTTGAGAGCGTCAGCGGGGCCATAAACGAGGCGGCCCAACACGGCATTTCCCGCAAGGCC
>JANNSP010000319.1:0-16081 GCA_031402975.1 Hyphomicrobiales bacterium | reverse complement strand
CAGCACCAGTTGCTTTTGTCAAAGCCGCTTGTCCAGGCGTGTCAGGCATGCAATTCTGCCTCCAGCGACATTCATCAAGGAATGCGCGTCACGATCGCAACACTGCGCTCCCGGGAGGACCGAATGTTCAAGAAAGCACTTCTCTGTTCTATTGCCTTGCCCGTCATGCTGGCCGCCGGCTCCGCCCTGGCCGACACCAAGGACAAGAAAATCGCGTTGTCCAACAACTACGCCGGAAATTCCTGGCGTCAGTCGATGCTCAAGAGCTGGGACAAGGTGACCAAGCAGGCCGTGGCCGACGGTGTCGTGGCGGCCGCCGATCCCTTCACCACCTCGGAGAACCAGGTGACGGAACAGGCCGCCCAGATCCAGAACCTGATCCTGCAGGGCTATGACGCCATCGTCATCAACGCCGCCTCGCCCGACGCCTTGAACGGTGTCGTCAAGCAGGCCTGTGACGCCGGCATCACCGTCGTCTCCTTCGATGGCATCGTGACCGAGCCCTGCGCCTGGCGGATCGCCGTCGACTTCGCCAAGATGGGCGAAGTGCAGGTCGATTACCTCGCCAAGAAAATGCCTGACGGCGGCAATCTCCTCGAAATCCGCGGCCTCGCGGGCGTCTTCGTCGATGACGAGATTTCCAAAGGCATCCATCGCGGCGTCGAGAAGAACCCGCAGTTCAAGATCGTCGGATCGGTGCATGGCGACTGGGCCCAGGAAGTGGCGCAGAAAGCGGTATCGGGCATCCTGCCTTCGCTGCCGGAAATCAAGGCCGTGGTGACGCAAGGTGGTGACGGCTATGGCGCCGCCCAGGCCTTCGCCGCGGCGGGCCGTCCGACCCCAACGATCATCATGGGCAACCGCCAGGATGAGATCCAGTGGTGGAAGGAACAGAAGGACGCCAACGGCTACGAGACCATGTCGGTATCGATCGCGCCCGGCGTATCCACGCTGGCCTTCTGGGTGGCCCAGATGATCCTCGACGGCAAGGAAGTGCCGAAGGATTTGACGGTGCCATTCCTGCAGATCGACCAGGCAACTCTTGAGGACAATGTCAAGACGACCGAAAAGGGCGGCGTCGCCAATGTCGAATATTCGGCGGAGGACGCGGCCAAGGTCGTCAGCGGCATGTAGGACTTGGGCGAAACGGCAATCAGACTGGACGGCGTCGAGAAAAACTTCGGCGCCGTCCGCGCCCTTGATGGCGTAACGCTTGGCGTGGGCAAGGGCGAGTGCCTGGGGCTTGTCGGCCACAATGGTGCCGGCAAATCAACCCTCATGCATGTCCTGACCGGCGCGCTGGCGCCGTCGCGCGGCGAATTATCCGTGGGCGGAGAGAAAATCCGCGGGGGCTGGTCGGCGGCGGCTTCGCAGGCGCAAGGCATCCGCTGCGTGTTCCAGGAACTATCCCTCTGCCCCAACCTCACGGTGGCCGAGAATGTGCGGATCATGCACCGCGCGCTCAAGGGTTTTGGATGGAAAGGGCGGGCGCGGGCGCTCATCCGCGCCAAGCTCGACGAGATTTTTCCGGGCCACGGCATCAGTCCCGACGATGAAATCGCAAACCTTGCCATCGGCAAGCGCCAGATGGCGGAAATCGCTCGCGCCTTCACCGAAACCGAGGGCCGGCTGCGCCTTGTCATCCTCGACGAGCCCACTTCGTCCCTCGATGCGGTGACGGCGGGCCAATTGTTGTCCTATGTGAAGAAAGAGACGGCGAAGGGCACCGGCATCATCCTCATCTCCCATCTTCTCGGCGACGTCCTGGGCACCTGCGACCGGATCGTCGTGATGAAGGATGGCAGGACGGTCGCCGAACGCAACGCTCGGGATTTCAATCGCAATTCGCTGGTCGAAGCCATGGGCTCCGAAGTGCGCCATGAGCGCCCGGCCGACGCCTCGCGCCGGGAAACGCGGCAGACTGAATTTATTGTACGGGCACGGCCCAAGACAGCGCCCGGAACCACGGAACTTGTCGCGGGCAAGGGCGAGGTGATCGGCCTCGCCGGGCTGGCGGGCCACGGCCAGACCCGCATGCTGCTCCAAATCTTCAGCCGCGATGAGGCGCAGGTCGCGGGGCCCTTGGCCTTCATCGCCGGCGACCGCCAGTCGGATGGCATTTTCAATCTGTGGTCGATCGCGCGCAACATCACGGTGCGCTCTCTCAAGGCGCTCCGCCGCAACGGACTGATCGACGGCGCGGCCGAGACGCGCCTGGGCGAGGACTGGAAAAAACGGATCGCCATCCGCTCCTCCGATATCGACAACAACATCCTCACTTTGTCCGGCGGCAACCAGCAGAAGACATTGTTCGCCCGCGCTCTCGCGTCCGATGCCACGATCATCCTGATGGACGATCCGATGCGGGGCGTCGACATCGGAACGAAGCAGGAAGTCTATGGCATGATCCGCGCCGAGGCGGAATCAGGCCGCACCTTCATCTGGTATACGACCGAGATCGAGGAACTCACCCACTGCAACCGGGCCTATGTGTTTCGCAATGGCGCGATTTCGGCCGAACTCGGCGCCGGTGAATTGTCGGAAGAAAATGTGCTGCAGGCGTCCTTCGCGGAGCAGGCCGCGTGATGAACCGCAGGCTGCTTCGCACCGCGCTGCCCTTCATCTCGCTTGGCCTTGTGCTGGCCGCGACCTTCTATGTGCAGCCCCGCACCATGAGCTATTTCGGCTTGAACCTGATGCTGCAATACGCGGTGCCCATCGCACTCGCCACCATCGCCCAGATGTTCGTCATCACGGTCAACGATCTCGATCTGTCCATCGGTCCGTTCGTGGGTCTGGTCGGCTGCATCTCCGCGACCCTGCTCTACAGCCATCCTGTGCTGGGGGTTCTGGCGCTGCTTCTGTGCATCGCCGCCTACGGGGCCGTCGGCGCGCTCGTCCACTGGCGCAATCTGCCATCGATCGTGGTGACGCTGGGCCTGTCCTTCGTGTGGCTGGGGATTGCGGTCCTCATCCTTCCCTCGCCCGGTGGCAAGGCTCCGGACTGGCTCAAGGCCATCATGGCGGTGCAACTCCCCATCGTGCCGTTTCCCATCGTCGCGGCGATCGTCATCGGCGTCGCAGTGCATCTGGTCCTCATGCTGTCGTCCTATGGAGTGATCGCGCGCGGCGCCGGCGGCAACGCGCGAGCCCTGGCGCGCGCCGGCTGGTCGATGCTGTGGACCAAGGTTGCGATGTATTCGCTGGCAGGCCTGTTCGGCGTTCTAGCCGGACTGTCGCTTCTCGGGCTGACGACCGCCGCCGATGCCCATGTCGCCGACCGCTACACGCTCTACAGCATAGCCGGCGTCATTCTGGGTGGTGGCGAGTTCGTCGGCGGCCGCGTCTCGCCGATGGGAGCTGTGGTCGGCGCGCTCACGCTGGCGCTGGCGGGATCGTTCCTCATTTTCCTCCGCATTTCGCCCGACTGGCAGATCGGCGCGCAAGGGGCGATCCTCATCATCGTGCTGGCGCTCCGCGCGCTGCTCACTTACGCGGAGGTGCGGCGATGATGGCGGCATGGGTAAAATTGCGGCAGCAGCCCTGGATATGGTCGTTTGTCGCCGCCTTCGCCGTATGGACCATCGCCATCGTCTATACGCGGGGGCAGGGAGCGGGAGAAATCCTCACCGCTGCGATTTCCTTCGCTGCCTTCACCATTATTGTCGGCCTGGGCCAGATGATGGTGATCTCGACTGGCCCCGGCAATGTCGATCTGTCGATCCCCGCGACGATCACGCTGGCCGGCGTCGTTGCCATGAAGGTGATGGATACCGACACCGCGCGGCTGCTGATCGGCATCGTGGCGGCCTTGTCGGCGAGCATTCTGGTCGGTGTGTTCAATTATTTTCTCATCCGCCTGCTGCGCATTCCGCCGATCATCGCGACGCTGTCGTCGAGCTTCCTCATTCTGTCGACCGCCATCTCCTATGGCCGCGGCATCCGCATCAAGCCGCCGCCGCCTCTGGCGGACTTCGCCACGGCGCGGATTGCGGGGATTCCGCTGACCGCCGCATTCGTCCTGGTGCTGTGCATTGTGATCGCGGTCATCCTCAAACGCACCGTCTATGGCCGCACCGTTCTGGCGGTGGGGCAGAACCCTCGCGCCGCCTGGCTCGCCGGCATGAATGTCGATGGCGCGCGCTTTGCAACTTATGTGTTGAGCGCCTTCCTCGCGGGGGTGTGCGGCATCGTGCTGTCGGGATTTTCGGGAGGTGCGGCCCTCAACATGGGCGAGGAATTCCTGCTGGCCTCGATCGCCGTCGTGGTGATCGGCGGCACGTCGGTGGCGGGCGGACGCGCCAATGTTCCGGGCATCTGCGGCGCGGCGCTGTTCATGTATCTGCTCGTCACCATGCTGAATATCCTCGGCGCCAGCGCCGGCATCCGGCTCATCATGACGGGCGCCATCATCATCGCCGTCATTGTCCTTGCCGGCGGCGAGGAAGCCCAGCGATAGGCTAGTTAGTCCTCGCGTGGATTGCGCTCGCGCCAGGTTTCCGGCGGCTCGAACCGTCCCTGCCAGATGCCGCGCTTCGCTTTGCGGGCTTCGTTCTCGGAAGTCACATAGGCGCTGCTATGGCGGCGATAGGCGGTGGCCCAGCCGAGCCTCACCATCTCGCCGTTGAGGTCGGTGCCACCGGCCCTGCACACCGCCACCGCGCGGCCATAGCGATCTTCGTCCAGCATGGTGCATTGGATGTCGCGGCCGCGAACGAGGCCCGCCAGCGCTTTCATCGCCTCGCGCCCGCAAGGGTAGTCGAGGCCCCGGCCGTCGCGGCAGTGCTGCGCCAGTTCCGGAGCGTCGATGCCATGCAGCCTGACACTTGTTTTGTCCCGGCGGAGCGAATCGCCGTCAGCCGCCTGATAGTTTCCGGCTGCGAGGTCCATCACACCCGATTGCCGCGCCGCCACCAGCGCCGCCACCAAGAGCGCAATGAGGATCACGGCGTCAACCAGCGTCCTGAGCGCAGAAGGATTGCCGCGACGGCGCCAAGGCAGGCTCACCGCTGGCCGGTTTCCCAGCGCGCCGCGGCCTGATCGTCGCTGTCCTTGGCGGCGACCCAGCCCTCCCCCTTGGGACCCTCTTCGAGTTTCCAGAACGGCGCCTTGGTCTTGAGCCAGTCGATGAGGAAATGGCAGGCTTCGAAGGCTGCCTGGCGGTGCGCCGAGGCGGTGATCACCAGCACGATGTCGTCGCCCGGTTCCAGCCTGCCATGGCGGTGGATGATGAGCGAGGCATCGAGCGGCCAGCGCCAACGCGCCTCGTTCTCGATCTCTTCCAGCGCATTTTCGGTCATGCCGGGATAGTGTTCGAGTGTCATGGCGCTGACCGTGCCTCCCTCCGACAGGTCGCGCACGGTGCCGACGAACATCACCGTGCCGCCGATATTGTGCTTGCCGCGCTTGAGCAGATCAAGTTCGGCGCCGGCATCGAAGGCATGCTGCTGGATACGGATCATGGGACCATGATGCCCCCGGGCCAGCGCGATTTCAATTGCTCTCCGCCGCCGGCAACTCCATCACCCGCAGCGCCTGATAGGCCGCATCGGGATCGATCAGGATATCGGGCATATCGGGGAAGATTTTTGGGTTGGCCCACGGCCCCCTGACCGCCACCGCCACCGGCAACATAGCACTCGCCGTGGTTCCAGCCAGCACGCGGGGGTCCAGTTTGAGATCGAGCGCCTGCCGCAACATATCCACTTCGCCCTTGCCGGTGAGCTTGAGCACCGGGCTTGTGAATTCCATCGCCGTTGCAGTGGCAATGCCGTCGGCGATGGTGAATTTCGCCAGTATCGTGTCGAAGGGCGTAGCGCCATTGTTTGGCCAGCCCTCCTGCACGGCAGCGGCAACCGCGGTGGCGGTGGCCTGGATGTCGATGCCGCGCAAGATTCCCCGGCCCGCGCTGATCTCCGCCTCGCCCTGCAAGGTCGACACGATATCGGCCTCGCTCTTTCCTTTGCCGGATACTTTCACCCAGAGCGTGGCATCGCCCTCAAACCAGGTGAAGAACGGCCGCGTCGAGAGCACATCGAGCGTCAGGCCTTCGGCATCCAGCGTCAGTTCGGATTTCAACCGGTCGCCTTCGAGTCCCAGCGTGAGACTGCCGTCCGCCAGACGCCCGGTCAGCTTGGCGGGGCCTGTCGCAAACCTGCGGACCACAATGTCATCCGCCGCCAATGAGAACTGGGCATCGACCCCCGTCAGTTTCTCAAGACCAAGCGGACGGGTGTTCCAGCCCTCGGCCACTGGCGCACCGAGATATTGATCCGCATCGAGACGGCCCATCGCCAGATCGGCGAGGATGACAGGGGTGGCGGGCGCCAGATCGAGACCTACCCGGCCTTTGGCGATAAGCCCATCCAGCGTTACCTCGGCAATGTTCACGGTGAAGGCCCGGCCTTGCGAATCAAGTCCGCCACTCACCGAGAATGCCTTGAACTTCTGACTGCCGCCGAGCGGCACTCCGGCCCAGGAGAGTGCCGCCCGCAAATCATTCCCCGACAGGCTGATGGGACCGGCGAGGCCGAGGCTCGAGGCCGCCGCCAGCCTGCCGCTGAAACTTGCCTTCAATGCCGGCGCTTCAAGACCGAGATCGACAGGCGAGCCGTCGCCGGCGATGCGGTTGGGCGCCTTCACATAGGCCCGCACCCGGGCAAAGGCCCCATTGAGGATCGCCGTTCCCTCGATATTGAATTCACCCGTTCCGGAAACGTCCGCCGCGGCATTCAGCCCGCCGAATTTGTAGGCCTGGCCATTGCGCAGATCGAGAAAGGCAATCTCGGCGTTTTCCAGCGTCACGCGGGCAGGCGACACCACATCCGGCATTTGCCAGTTCACTTGTCCCTGCTGGTCGATGAGAAAACTGAAACGCGGATCAACCAGCGTGATGGTGCCGGTGCTCGCGCCTGGGCGAAGGAGATCGGCGAAAGACAAGGGAAAGCGGATCGAACTCGCCCCCAGCACATTGCCCTCGATGCCGGCCGGATTGGCCAGCGCCACATCGTCGAGACGGAGCGCCAGTTGCGGCGCGACTTCAAGATGGGCGCCTCCCGACACCATCAGTGCGCGCCCCGTGGCCCCGGTGATCTGGTCCTGCAGCCGCGTCAGGGCCAGGCCCGGAAGCATCGCCAGATACACGCCAATCGCCAGGACGATGGTCAGGACGGCGGCGCCCGCCCAGATCAGAATTCTCGCCATGATGTCTCCTCGATGCGAGGCCGCTATCGCGGCCACTTGCGGCCCTTTCGTGACCTAACTATAGCACCGCCAGAGATCCGGAGACCGCCAGGCATGACCGCGCAACCGCTGTGGACCCCCGACGAGAAGCGCCGCCGGAACTCCAATCTGACGGCGTTCATCGAGACGCTGGGCCAGGATTTCGGCAGCTACGCGGATATCCACCGCTGGTCGGTCGATCACCCGGAGGCTTTTTGGACAGCGCTGTGGGATTTCTGCGCGGTCAAGGCGGAAACCCGGGGCGAGCGCGTTCTGGTGGACGGCGGCGACATGGAACAGGCCCGCTCCTTCCCGGACGCGCGATTGAACTACGCCGAGAACCTCTTGGTGAAAAACACCGATGAGGTGGCCCTCGTTTTTCGCGCCGAAGACAAGGTCCGCCGCGCCATGACCTGGCGCCAACTGAATGACTCCGTCGCGCGGATGCAGCGCGCCATGGCGGCGTCGGGATTGAAGGCCGGGGACCGCGTCTCAGCCATCGTGCCCAACATGCCCGAGACCATCGTGTGCTTTCTCGCCTGCGCCGCGCTCGGCGCCATCTGGTCGTCCTGCTCCCCCGATTTCGGCGAGCGCGGCATTCTCGACCGTTTCGGCCAGATCGAACCCCGCATGTTGATCGCCAGCGATGGCTACTACTATGCCGGCAAGACCTTCGCTCTGGGCCCGAAGATCGCCAATGTGCTGAAGCAACTGCCCAGCGTCGAGCGCACCGTGATCCTCGATCTCGTTGGGCAATCCGCCGACGTGGCGGCGTTATTGCCCAATGCGGCTTCTTACGAGTCCCTGCTGTCAGGCACGGACGCCGCGCCCATCGCGTTTGCGCAACTGCCCTTCGATCATCCGCTGTGCATCCTCTATTCGTCGGGCACCACCGGGATTCCGAAATGCATCGTGCACCGGGCCGGCGGCTATCTGCTGAAGCATCTGAGCGAACATGTGCTCAACACCGATACGAACCCGAGAGACCGGCTGTTCTACTTCTCCACCTGCGGCTGGATGATGTGGAACTGGCTCGTCTCGGGCCTCGCCACGGGCGCCACGCTGCTGCTCTATGACGGCTCGCCGTTTCATCCCAGCGAGCGCGTGCTGTTCGACTATGCCGGCGAAGAAGGCATGACCATCTTCGGCACCTCGGCCAAATATATCGACGCGGTGCGCAAGACCGGCTGGAACCCCCGTGACACGCATGATCTCTCGACGCTCAGGACCATGCTTTCCACCGGCTCGCCTCTTGCATCCGAGAGCTTCGATTTCGTCTATCGCTCGGTGAAGCGCGATCTGCATCTCGCCTCGATTTCGGGCGGCACCGACATCTGCGGCTGTTTCGTCGGCGGCAATCCGCTCGATCCCGTATGGACAGGCGAAATCCAGGGGCCGATGCTCGGCATGGCCGTCGATGTCTTCGATGATTTCGGCAAGCCCGTTCGTCAGGCGAAGGGCGAACTCGTCTGTACACGGCCTTTCCCGTCGATGCCGGTTATGTTCTGGAACGATCCCGCTGGCGAAAAATATCACAACGCCTATTTCGCGCGTTTCCCCGGCGTGTGGTGCCATGGCGATTTCGCCGAGGTGACGGACCATGGCGGCATCGTCATCCATGGCCGCTCCGATGCAACCCTCAATCCGGGTGGAGTGAGGATCGGCACGGCGGAAATCTATGCCCAGGTCGAGCAGGTGCCCGAGGTTCTCGAAGCACTCGCCATCGGCCAGGACTGGGAAGGCGATGTCCGCGTGGTGCTGTTTGTCCGGCTGAAACCGGGGGTGACGCTCGACGCCACTCTCGTCGCCGCGATCAAAAAGAAAATCCGCGACGGCGCCTCGCCCCGCCATGTGCCGGCGAAAATCGTGCGCATCGCCGACATTCCCCGCACCAAATCCGGCAAGATCACGGAGCTTGCGGTGCGCGATGTCGTCCACGGCCGCGAGGTGAAGAACCAGGAAGCCCTCGCCAATCCGGAGGCGCTCGAGCTTTACAAGAATTTGCCGGACTTGAGTTGAGGGAACTTACATCTTGAACTTCGGATCGCGCAACGTTTGCGACAGCAGGATGACTGGGAGCAGTCCCACGGCGACGATGGCAAGGGCGGGAAACGCGCTTTCCTCGAGCTGGTCGAGGGACGCCAGCGTGAACACCGTGGTGGCGAGCGTTTCGAAATCGAACGGCCGGAGGATCAGCGTCGCCGGCAATTCCTTCATGCAGTCGACGAACACCAGCAGTGCCGCCGACACCAGCGCCGGGCGGAGCAGCGGCAGATGCACTTCGCGCAATGCGGCGAAAGGTCCCCGCCCCAGGGTTCGCGCCGCCGCGGCAAGGTTGGGCGTGACTTTTTCCAGCCCGCTCTCGATCGTTCCGAAGGAGATTGCCAGGAACCGCACGACATAGGCGAAAGTGACGGCGGCGATCGAGCCCGACAACAGCAACCCTGTCGAGACGCCGAAACTCGAGCGCATGACGCCGTCCAGCGCGTTGTCGAAAGCCGCGAGCGGAATCAGCACGCCGATCCCCAGCACCGTTCCCGGAATGGCATAGCCCGCACCCGCCAGCCTGACGATCCGTCGCGTCGCGGGGCTCTCGGTCAGCCGGTTGGCATAGGCGAGCAGCAACCCCAGCAGCACCGCGATCACCGCGGCGGACGTGGCGAGAACCAGCGAATGCCAGGCGGCCTCGAGAAAAGAAACCGACAGCGCGCCGGAGACATGGCGAAGCGCGAAATTGAGCAGTATCAGTCCCGGAATGACGAAACCAAGCAACACCGGCAGCGCGCAGATGGCGAAGGCGAGCCACGCCCGCCAGCCTTTGAGCGTGAAGCGCAGCGTCTTGCGCGCGCGTTGTGCCGGCATGGCATAGGCTTGCTTCATCCGAACCCCGCGCTCGATCCATAGCAACGCGAAGACGAAGACCAGCATCACCGCGGCGATCTGGGCAGCACCCCCCAGGTTTCCCTGGGCCAGCCAGGTCGTATAGATGCCGATCGACAATGTCCGCACACCGAAGAATCCGGCGGCGCCGATATCGTTCAGACACTCCATGAGCGCCAGACTGACGCCGACCGCGATCGCCGGCCTCGCCTGTGGCAGCGCCACCCGGAGAAATGCGCCCCACGCGGTCTGTCCGAGTGCTCGCGCCACTTCGAGCTGCGTGCCGGGCTGGCGGATGAAACTCGCCCGCGCGGTGAGAAACACGTAAGGATAAAGCACCATCGACATGACGAAGATGGCGCCGCCGAGCGAGCGGATTTCCGGAAACCAGTAGTCGTCGGGGCGCTGCCAGCCGGCGAGGGCGCGGAGTTTGGTCTGCAGGGGTCCCGCATAACCGAGAAAATCGACATAGGTGTAGGCCACGATGTAGCCGGGCGCCGCCATCGGAACGAGCGAAGCCCACTGGAACACGCGGCGCAGTGGAAACCGGCACATGGTGACAAGCCAGGCGCTCGACGTCCCCAGCACGAAAGTCACAATCCCCACGCCGCCGAGCAAAAGCAACGTTTCGCGGATATAGCCCGGCAGCACGGTGGCCATCAGATGCGGCCACACATTCTCGGTCGGCATGAAGGCCAGGACCGCGATGGTGATGACCGGGAGTGCGAGACCCAAAGCCGCTATGACGGCGGCGGCATTCAGCCAGCGCTCGGCCGCCGGACTGTGGATGGTGCTGGCGGGAGGACTGACTTCGTTCGACGTCATTCAGCCAGGACGCGGGTGGTTGGAAAGGTGATCTCGACCAGCGTTCCTTTGCGCGCTTCGCTGGTCATCTCGAACTTGGTGCGGTTGGCTTCGGCCAGCGCCTTGGTGAGCGGCAGGCCCAATCCCGTGCCCGGCGTGTCGCGTCCGTCGGTCACCACGCGGCGGAACGGTTCGAGCGCGTCGCGCAACTGCTCCGCCGACATGCCGATGCCGGTATCCTTCACGCGGAGTTTCAGCTCACCCCCTTGCGTCATCTGCGCCGAAACGATCACCTGGCCGCCGGGATCGGTGAATTTGAGCGCGTTCGACAATAGGTTGAGCATGATCTGGCGCATCGATCGAAGATCGGCCACCACATTGGGCAGATCGGGGGCCAGCGTCTTGCGCAGAACGACACGCGCCGCCGTCGCCTGTTCCTGCAACATGCGGATGGCGTGATCGGTGATTTCGCCAAGATTGACCGAGGTGAAGTTGAGCTCAAGCTTTCCCGCCTCGACCTTGGAGAGATCGAGCAGGTCGTTGATGAGCGACAGCAGATGCCCGCCCGAGGCATGGATGTCGTTGACATAGCCCCGGTATTTTTCGTTGCCGATTTCGCCGAAGCGCTGCAGGCGCATGACCTCGGAAAACCCCATGATGGCGTTGAGTGGCGTCCGCAACTCGTGGCTGATGCGGGCGAGGAACTCGGATTTCTGCCGGCTCGTCGCCTCGGCCGCTTCCTTCGCATCGCGCAACTCGGTCTCGGTCTTCTTCCATTGCGTGATATCGCGCACCACGGCGCAGAAGGCGGCCCTTGAATTGGGCGCCTGCAATTTGCCGAGTGTCAGAAACAATGGCACGGTGCCGCCCTGCTTCACCACCGCCGTCACCTCGCGCCCGTCATTGAACACGCTCGCCACGCCCGGTCCCTGTAAGACCGAGAGATAGTCGCGCAGCACCTTGCGGCTTTCGGGCGCCAGCAACTGGGCAAAGGGCTTGTCCGCCACTTCGGCGATCCGGTAGCCAAAAATGGCTTCGGCCCCGGCGCTGAATGTATGGATGAGCCCTTGCGCATCGAGCGTGATGATGCCGTCCGTTGCGGTATCGAGAATGGCGCGCAATTCCTCGTCGGCCACCGACACCGCGGGTGGCGGAATCGGGGCAGGGACGGGATCGATCGGCGGTTCGGCAATCGGGGCAGGGGGTGCTGGGGGGTCCGCTTCCACCGGCGGCTCCACAACCGACACCACTTGTGGCGTCGCCAGGGGCCTGATGACGAATTGCCGGGCCGGGCCGCCAAGCCACGGCACGACCGACATCTGCGCCGTCGCGGTCAGGCTCTGGCCATTCCCATACTCGATTTCGGTGGTTGGAAGCGATTGCCCCAGGGCCACGAACCGCTCCCACAATTTCGTATCGTTGATGACATCCTCGGCGCCATTATAGCCGAACAGCCGGAGGGCCGAAGGATTGGCATAGCGAAGCTGGCCGTCCTTGGCGATGAGCACGGCATCGGGCAGGCGATCAATGGTGGCGCGCACCAGTTGGGGTATGGCCGGCAGGGAGCGCCGGGACGGCGGCGCTTCGGGCTTGGGCGCCAGGCCCGCGTCGTCCTTCAGAACCTTGCCCAGTTGCTTGAAGGCCTCCGCTTCGGCCGGTGCCAGTCCGGGGGCAGGACGGCTGTCGGGTGCTGAAAGCCGCCGTTCCAGCGCCCGCCGTTCGGTGATGTCGTCGGCCAGCAGCAGCGCATAGGGGCCGCCCTCCGCCAGCGCCAGCTTGCGGAGCGTCAGCCGCAGATCACGCTGTCCGGTGCGCGCCGGAAATTGACCGGTCATGCTGGCCGTGCCCGCCGCCTCGGTGCGGGTGAGGAATTCCTCGGCCAGCGCCACGTCTCCCATGAGCGCGGCAAGGCTGACCCGCTGCAGGGCGCCCAGAAGCAGCAGGGCGGCGGCATTCAGATGCAGGATCGACCCGTCGCGTCCGATGAGTCCGGCGGCGCTGGGCAGGAGGTCGAAAGCGGCCAGAATCCCGGTACTTGGGAGCGCGTTACGCTCAGGCGTCGCCTCGGCTGCGACGGCCAGCAGACCGGGCCGCCCGTCGGTCAGCGCATGGATGGTGCATCGGCAGGTCAACGCCGCAGCCGTTCCCGCCGACGGGAAATGCAAATGCGCGGTTTCGACCTGGCCCCGGCGCAGCGACCGGTTGAGAGCCATGATCCGCTCGACCCCGGCTTCGCCCGCATCGAACGGGCGGTCGATCAGGTCGAACAGCGATTCACCGCCGAAAAACGCTACTCCCGGGGGATTGGCCCAGACGATGCGGGCCCGGACGCCGTCCCACAGCCAGGCCGGCACAGCACCTTCGCGCAAATCCTCAAGCGTCGGGGTCAACGCTTCAGCCACAAGGCGACACTCCTCGATCCATTACCCCACCGGAGCAGGATAGGCGATTCTGGCACAGGCCGTCCATCTTTCATTAACTCTAGGGTGCGCTGCAAAATTATGTTGCAATGCACCATCGCCTGCTCTATATATGTTTCACCCGCAAAACAGGAGCGCCGGACATGAGCAACAAGAAGCAGAAATACGAAACCCCGTTTGAAGCCTCGGCCGAGCAGATCGGCGAATCCGCCGCCTACAACGCCCGTGGCGCCCAGGATTTCGCCCAGAAGTCGGTCGACCAGACCCAGGCCGCTTTCGACAAGGCCGCTGAACTGGCCCATGGCAACGTGCAGCTCTTCGATGCCGCGGCGTCGGCCTACAAGGCCCGTTTCGCCGACCTGCAGATGAAGGCGATGGAAATCACCCAGACCAATCTGAATTCCGGCTTCGCCTTCGCCCGGAAGCTTCTGGCGGTCAAGGAGCCGACGGAATTCTTCCGCCTGCAGCAGGATTTCGCCCGCGAGCAGACCCAGGCCTTGACCCAGCAGGCCACCGCCATCGGTGAACTCTCGATGCAGCTTGGCAAGGAAACCGTGAAGCCGGTGCAGGAAGGCTTCATGAAGTCCTTCGGCGACGTCTCCAAGTCCTTCGCCGCCTGATTAACGGACATTGCGAGCCGAAGGCGACCTCCTCCCCGCCCCAGGCTTGCATGGCAAAGGCCCGCAACTCGTTTGCGGGCCTTTTTGCTGTCTTGAAATCGCCCGCGCCAGCGACTAGGACAACCCCCGTGTGCAGCTGTAGCTCAGTTGGTTAGAGCACTAGATTGTGGATCTAGGGGTCCCCCGTTCGAGCCGGGGCAGCTGTACCATTAAACTGCCTAGGTTTCCGGCGCATCCTGCGGATTGGTGATGACACGCCGGTTTTGCGCCTTGCAGGAAAGGTCGGCGCAGTCCTGGATGAGACGGTCCCGGCCGTAACCCTTGGCGAACATGCGTTCCGGCGCGATTCCCTTCGACACCAGATACTGCATCGCCGCCTCCGCCCGCTTTTTCGATATCGCCACATTTTGCGCCTCGCTTCCCGGCTCGTCGGCGAAGCCCTGTAGCTTGACTTTCCATTGGGGGAATTGGGCAAGCCACTCAGCCTGTTTGTCGAGCGTGACCTTGGCGGTCTCGTCAAGCGCGGCCGAATTCTCCGTGAAGAATATCCGGCGCCCGACATTGACCATCAGATCCTTCTCGCTCCCCGGCTGGACATTGACCCCGCCCGAGTCGGGCTCATTGGTGAGATCGGCGGCCGGCGCCGATGGCGACGAATTTCGCGACGTGCTGCACGCGGCCAGGCCGATTGAAACCAGGAGGACGCAAAGCAGCCGGCCGGCAAGATGGGGGATCATTTTAAAGCTCTCCCGCATGCTCTAGAGGGCATCGGCCGGCGCCGACTCGTCGATCACCGGCGCCCCCAGATGTTTGATAACCAGCACCTTGGTGCCGATCGGGCAACGCTGGTAGAGGTCGATCACATCCTCCGAGAACAGCCTGATGCAGCCGCTCGACGCATCGGAGCCGATACTCCAGGGTTCGGTCGTTCCATGCAGCCGGTAGCCCAGGTCACGCCCGCCACGGAACAGGTAGAGCGCCCGGGGGCCAAGCGGGTTGTCCGGTCCGCCATCCATGAATTTGGGCAGCTCCGGCTTGCGCACGAGCATTTCCGGCGGCGGCACCCAGCGGGGCCAGATCGCCTTGCGCATGATCTTGGCGACGCCATACCACTTGAAGCCCTCTCTCCCCACGCCAACGCCGTAGCGGAGCGCCGTCTGGTTTTCGAAGATGATGTAGAGAAAGTGGTTCTTGGTATCTACGACCACCGTGCCCTGGGGTTCGGTGCTCGTATATTTGACGAGCTGGCGCCGCCAGCGCTTGTCTATCTTCCTGTAGTTGGTGGCCCGAAAAGAAACACCGTTATCCTCGATGGAACCCTTGAAAAATTCCGGCCGCGAAGCGGTAGCGCCAAAAACCGGAAGGCTGCAGGCGGTGGACGCAATTGCGCCGGCCAGGAATGTCCGTCTGCAAATCAGCATATTCATCTCCCCGTTAGCCTCCTATCTTCCCCTATCCGTAGCCTCTGTCAAATATACCTTGGTTTTCGCATGCTCACACGATCTTCCGATAGGCTGGCACCGTCAGGAAGGTTTCGAAGTTCCTTGATGTCGACATCGTCTTGAACAATGCGATCGCCTCGCGGAAACGGCCGCCGGAGAAGGCCTCGGCCCCCACTTCCTGTTTCACCCGCTGCATCTCCTCCTTGAGGCAGCTATCGAAAAACGCTTTCGTCACCTTGCGTCCGCCTTCGAGCTTCGCCCCGAATTTCAGCCACTGCCAGATCTGCGAGCGCGAGATTTCGGCGGTCGCGGCATCTTCCATCAGCGAATAGATGGGGACAGCGCCGCGCCCCCTGAGCCAGGCTTCGATATAGAGGACACCCACCCGGATATTCTCGCGGAACCCCGTTTCCGTCTTGGTCCCCTGGTGTACTTCCAGCAGTTCCTTCTGGCCCACCGCGACATCCTCGCGCTTGACGTAAAGCTGGTTCGGCGTCGGCATCAGTTCGTTGAACACCTCCATGGCGAGCGACACCATGTCGGGATGGGCGACCCAGGTGCCGTCATGGCCGTTCCGCGCCTCGCGCTCCTTGTCGGCCTTGACCTTCTCGAAGGCGATGCGGTTGGCTTCCGGGTCCTTGCGGTTGGGGATCTGCGCCGCCATGCCGCCCATGGCGAAGGCTCCCCGCCGGTG
>JANNSP010000318.1:0-2669 GCA_031402975.1 Hyphomicrobiales bacterium | reverse complement strand
CACGTGGCCTCCCTCCCCCCAGTGGCGAAGACCCTTGCAACTCTGCTGGCACAAGACGTTGTAAGTTCCCCGATAATGGTCGAGCGCCTTCACAGCTTCGGGCGAATTCACCACGCCTTCGGCTTTGCCCTTGGGCGCCTGGGTCTCGTCCCAGACGTTGCCGCCATACTGCCAGATGAAGGCATTCACCTGCATGGTCGAGAAGTCATAGGCTTTGCCGGCCTGGTAGGCGATGCCGTAGAAATCGTCGTCGGCGGGCGCGCCGGCCAGCATGTCGCCCTTCTTGCGCATGAAGAACTCGCCCATCTTCTCGAACGTGTCCCAATCGACGTCGTCCATCTCCTCGGGCGTGCAGGGAAGTTTCTGGTTGTATTTCGCCTGGAAGTTCTTCTGCTCGTCCTCGTGGCAGACGATATCGGTGCGGTAGTAGTTGATGTAGATGTCCGGCATCTGCGGGAAGCCGTAATAGTTCTCGCTCTTGTAGGGATAGGTCGCATAGGCCTGCAACGGGTTGGGATGCATGTCGGCCAGCGTCGCCTTGAGTTCCGGGTCGGCGTCGATCAGATCGTTGAGCTTGCGGTAATAGCCGCCCTCGATGAAGGCGCCGAGCCACTGCGAATCGGACACCGCCATGTTGTATTTCTGCTCGCCCGAGGTGAGCGAGGCATTGAGGCGGGTGTAATAGTCCGGCCACGGAATGAAGTCGATGTCGAGCGTCACCTTGTTGCCCGACGACGCCTTGTAGTTCTTGTCGAACAAATCCTTCATGATGCGGGTCGGGGGCCAGTCCGGCACCGCCATCTTGAGCACTATGTCCTCGGCCGAGGCGGGCGCGCCGCCCATGGCCAGGACAGCTGCAAAGCCCGCGGCCGTTGCCAGTCCTTTCAGTTTCATCGTCACGTTCATCCAGGTTCCTCCCATTGTTGACCGATAGGCTTCAGGCGTCGCCGGTCAGGTCATTGCCTGACCGTTCGCCGCGCGGAAGATGTGAATCTTGCTGGGGTCGATCACGATCTGCGCGTGATCGCCCGGTTTCATCTTGTTGGCATGCTCCTCGGGCAGAACCATGCGCAGCATTTCACTGCCCGCCTCGACCGAAACGATGGTGATGTCGCCAAGCGGCTCGAGCAGATGCACACGGCCCGCGATCGCCTTTTCGCCTTTCGCGGCGAGCCGGATGTCGGCGGGGCGGATGCCGATCAAAGCCGCCTCGCTGGCCATCGCGGAAATCTTGCGGGACGGTGTCATGGCGCCGAGCGGCGTGTCGAACGATTTCGAATCCGAAGCCGCAGTCGCCTTCAGGATGTTCATGTGGGGCGAACCGATCTTGCCCGCCACATAGGCATCGGAGGGATGGTCATAGAGATCGTCCGGAGTGCCGCGCTGCACCACCGCGCCATCGCGCAACACAGCGATTTCCTCGCCCATCGACAGGGCCTCGAGCTCGTCGGGCGTGGCGAAGACGATGGTCAGGCCGAACTGCCGGTGCAGGCGCTTCAACTCGGCCCGCATGTCGTGCCGGAGCTTGGCATCGAGATTGGTGAGCGGCTCGTCGAGGAGGAGGATTCTGGGGTGGCGGATGAGCGAGCGGCCCAATGCCACGCGCTGCTGTTCGCCGCCCGACAGCGTTCCGGGCTTGCGCTCGAGGCGGGGCGAGAGTTTCAGCATCGCCGCCGTTTCCTTGACCCGGCGATCGATCTCGGCGCGGGCAACGTTGTCCTCGCGCAGCGGATAGGCGAAATTGTCATAGACGGTGAGGTGGGGGTAGAGCGCGAAAGACTGGAAAACCATCGACACGCCACGCCCGGCGATGGGTGCCGCGGTATAGTCCCTGCCGAAAATCTCGACCGTGCCGCTGTCGGGCCTGACCAGGCCCGCGATGGTTCTCAGCGTCGTGGTCTTGCCGACCGAGCTTGGGCCGAAAAGCACGAAGAACCGGCCTTCCGCCACCTCGAAGGACAGATTGTCGAGCGCCCGCACCTGGCCATAGGACTTGCTAACTCCAGACAGTTTCAGTGCGACATTGCCGCTAGCCATTGCTCTCCCTCAGCGTCCGCATGGGACTGTTTTTATTTGACACTATCGCGTCTTTCCAGATTTGCAAGGCATCTGTCGGCAGCCCTGCAAAAACTCGCAAGATCGCTGCCAGGCACCCTGATGGATCAGGCTTTTGCGGTCTCCCAGCGGCCGCTTTTCGCCGACTTCAGAACCGCATCGGTGACCAGATCGGTCTGGTGTCCCTCGCGGAAGGTGGGGGCGGCAGGCTTGCCGCTGTCCAACCCTTCGAGAAAGTCCGCCACCTGATGAATGAAGGTGTGCTCATAGCCGATCTGCAGGCCCGGGACCCACCATTTGTTCATGTAGGGATGGTCGCCGTCGGTGATGTGAAGGGAGCGCCAGCCCCTGAGCCTGCCCTCGTCGCGGTGATCGAAATATTGCAGCCGGTGCAGATCGTGCAGGTCCCAGAAGATCGAGGCGTGCTCGCCGTTGATCTCGAAGGTGTAGAGCGCCTTGTGGCCCCGGGCATAGCGCGTCGCCTCGAAGCTCGCCAGCGAGCCGTTGTCGAAACGGGCGAGGAACAGGCTCGCATCGTCGATTGAGACCTTCTCGGTCTTGCCGGTCAAGGTGTGATGGCGCTCGGTGATGAAGGTCTCGGTCATGCCCGACAC
>JANNSP010000317.1:0-5148 GCA_031402975.1 Hyphomicrobiales bacterium | reverse complement strand
CATCACCAATGTGCTGGATGCGCTGAACGTCATTCTGGCGCCCCACATCTTCCCCACCCCCGAAGGCGGAGGCGAGCCCCGCGCCTGCCCCTCCTGCGCCAATGGCCAACTGTCCTTGAAACTCGGCAAATTCGGCTCCTTCATCGGCTGCTCGAACTATCCCGACTGCAAATTCACCCGGCCGATGACGCCCGGCAGCGAGGCAGCGGTTCCGGCCGACGGCATCGAAATCGGCGCCGATCCCGAAACCGGCGAGAAAGTCACGCGCCGCCAGGGCCGCTTCGGTCCCTATCTGCAGCTCGGCGAGGCGGTCGATGGCGAAAAGCCGCGGCGGGCGTCCATTCCGAAGGGAACGAACCCTGAATCGATCGGCCTCGAAGAGGCGCTCAAACTGCTGTCGCTGCCGCGCGAGGTCGGCATCCATCCCGAGAGCGGCAAGGAGATCGTCGCCAATTTCGGCCGCTTCGGACCCTTCATCCTGCATGACGGCACCTACGCCAATCTCGATTCGGCCGAAGAGGTGTTCACCGTCGGCATCAACCGCGCCGTCGATATCCTGGCGGAAAAGAAGGCCCGAGGGTTTACCCGCGCACGGCCAGGCGCCCTCAAGGACCTGGGGGCCCATCCGGCGGGCGGCGGCTCGATCCAGGTCATGGCGGGGCGCTATGGGCCATACGTGAAATTCGGCAAGATCAACGCCACGCTGGCAAAGGAAACCGACCCCCAGACATTGACGCTCGACCAGGCGATTGCACTGATCGCGGCCAAGGACGGCAAGGAACCGGTGAAGAAGAAGGCCAGGAAGAAAGCGCCGGCGAAGAAGGCGGCAAAGCCGAAAAAACCGAAAGTCATTTCCGCCAGCGCCTGACCTCGCCAAAGAAGATCGCCGTGTCAAGCACGGCGATGATGAGAAGTGGGAATACGCTCTCCTCTCATCTTGCCCGGACTTGATCCGGGCATCTTCTTCATCGACAGAGTGGACTGCGCGCCCACTTCCTTTGCGGGCAAGCAATCGCTATCTCTGCCTCATGCCTAGACAGCCGAAACCCAAGCTCTCAGTTCCCACCGAAGCCGATATTCTCGATTTCATCCAGACGTCCCCCGGACTTGCCGGGAAGCGCGAGATCGCGCGGGCGTTTTCGGTGACGGGTGCCGCCAAGATCGGTCTCAAACAGCTTCTCAAGCAGATGGCGGATGACGGCAAGCTGGCGAAGCGGCGGAGGAAGTTCGTCGATACGTCCACCCTCCCCCCGGTCGCGGTGCTCGAAGTCATAGGGCTCGACCATGACGGCGAGGCCTATGGGGAGCCGGTGGAATGGGACGAGCGCGCCGGAGGCAAGCCGCCCCGCGTGCTGATCGAGGGAACCGATCCTCCCCGCAAAGGCGATCGTATCCTGGCCAAGATCGTGGCGCTGCGCGGCGGCCGCTACAAATTCTCGGGCCGCGTCATCCGCAAACTCTCGGATCCGTCGAAGCGCATTCTGGGCGTCTACCGGATCACCAAGGGCCATGGTGCCCGGATCATTCCAGTCGACAAGAAATCCCGAAACGAATTGCAGGTTTCGGCGGGCGGCGACAACGACGCGCGAGACGGCGAACTGGTGGCGGTCGAGATCGACGAGACGCGGGGCCGTGGGCTTCCGATGGCCCGCATCCGCGAGCGGCTTGGCGATCTCAACGACCAGCGCAACATCTCGCTCATCGCCATCCATCAGCACAGCATTCCAAACGAGTTTTCCGATCGCGTCATGGCGGAAGCGGAAAAGCTCAAGGAGTTTTCTCCCGCCCGCCGCGCCGATCTCCGAAAGCTTCCGCTGCTCACCATCGATCCCCCGGATGCCCGCGATCACGACGATGCGGTCTGGGCGGAAGTGAACGACACGACCGGCGGCGTCGAGGTGATCGTCGCCATCGCCGATGTCGCGGCCTATGTGCGCCCCGGCACGGCACTCGACCGCGAGGCGCGCATCCGCGGCAACTCGGTCTATTTTCCCGACCGCGTCGTGCCGATGCTGCCGGAACGCATTTCCAACGACCTCTGCTCACTGCGGGAAAAAGAAGACCGCCCCGCACTCGCCTGCCACATGAGTTTCGACAGAAACGGCCGCAAGACCGCGCACCGCTTTGAGCGCATCACCATGCGCTCGGCGGCGAAGCTCTCCTACGAGGAGGCGCAGGCGGCGATCGACGGGCGGACAAATGACAAGACCGAGACGCTGCTGCCGGTGCTGAAAACCCTGTGGCAGGCCTATGGCATCCTAATGAAAGGGCGTGCCGCGCGCGAGCCGCTTGAACTCGATCTGCCCGAACGCAAACTCATTCTCGATGCTCACGGCCTGATCGACCGGGTGGTGACGCCGCTTCGGCTCGATGCCCACAAGCTCATCGAGGAATTCATGATCCAGGCCAATGTCGCGGCGGCCGAGGAACTGGAAGCGAAGAAGACGCCGCTGCTCTACCGCGTGCATGAACCGCCGGGCCTCGAAAAAGTGCGCGCCCTTGCGGAGTTTCTCAAGACCGTCGGCATGACATTGCCGCTCGGCCAGGTGATGCGGCCCAGGCATTTCAACCGCATCCTGGCTGAGGTCAAAGGCAAGGATTACCAGCACCTGGTCAACGAAGTGGTGCTGCGCACCCAGGCGCAGGCCGTCTATTCGCCCGAAAACAAGGGCCATTTCGGATTGTCGCTCAGCCGCTACGCGCATTTCACCTCGCCCATCCGGCGCTACGCCGATCTCGTCGTGCACCGCGCGCTGGTGTCGGCTTTGGGGCTGGGCGAAGATGGTCTGTCCACGGAGGATATTTCGCGCCTCTCCGAAACCGCCGACATGATTTCCGACGCCGAACGGCGCGCCATGGCGGCCGAGCGTGAAACCGCGGACCGGCTGATCGCGTCGCATCTCGCTACCCAGGCGGGAGCCGTTTTCCGCGGCCGCATCGGCGGCGTCGTCGGTGCCGGCCTGTTCGTCAAGCTCGACGAGTCGGGCGCCGACGGCTTCGTGCCGGTGACGACGCTGGGCTCCGAATATTTCGTCTACGACCAGACCCGCCACGCTTTGATCGGCGAGCGCAGCGGCGATACCTGGCAGCTCGGCGACCGGCTGGAAGTGCGTCTCATGGAAGTGACGCCGGTGTCGGGCGGCATGCGTTTCGAAGTTGTCTCCGAAGGCCGCAAGGGAAAGCCCATGGCCCGCACCCGCCGCGCCCCGCCCCGCAAGGGCCGCCGCTGACATGGCGCGCTCATGGCTCAAATCGATGTGGCGGGGCTTCCTGTGCCGCTGCCCAAATTGCGGGAAGGGCCGCCTGTTCGAAGCCTATCTGAAGGTGGCGCCACGCTGTCCAGTGTGCGGCGAGGAATTGTTCCATCATCGCGCCGACGACGCGCCGCCCTATTTCACCATCGTCATCGTCGGCCACATCGTCGTGCCGGCGGTGCTGGTGGTGGAGCGCCTCTGGCACCCGCCGCTCGTCTATCATTTCATCGGCTGGACCGTGCTGACGCTGGCCCTCGCCTTCGCCTTCATGCCCCGCGTCAAGGGCGCCATCGTCGGATTGCAGTGGGCGCTGCGGATGGAAGGCTTTGGCGCCGCTCCGCAATCTACTGAAGAATCCCGTTCCTAACCGCGATAGCGACGGCCTGTGTCTTGGTGTGGGCGTGAAGCTTCGTCATGGCGTTTGCCGTATAAAGGCGGATGGCGCGTTCGCTGACGCCGATCAGCGAGGCAGTTTCCCAGGCGGTCTTGCCGGACGCGGCCCACAGCAGCACTTCGCGTTCACGGGGGCTCAGATCGAATTCTGCGCTGTAGGGACGTCCGGAGATGATATCCCTCATGCGCAGGTGAAAATAATGCGCGAACAAGTGAAAGACATTCGCCAGCCTGCCGCGAATTTTTTCCCAGTGACGGTCGTCGCAGCCGGAATTGATCGAAAACATCGCTTCGCCGAAATCCACGTCGCGGATCGGGAACGAAATGCCCTGATGGCCGACGCCATATTGCTCGGCTGTATGGTGGATTATCTTGGCGGTTGCGTCAGTCATGCGCAAGCCGGCCCAATCGAGAGGCAGCAGACGGTCGAAGCAAATGCTGAATACCGGATCGCCGTGCGGACTGAACTCGCGCAAATAGACCGACATATAGTCAGGACTGTAGGTCGACAGCCAGGTCATACGGTCCGGGAACTGCAGCGACTTGCCGAGAAACCAGTAAGACAGGTTTAGGACATCGTATCTGTCACAGGCCTTCAGGAGGTAATCGGTAGACTCCTCGAGTGTGGAGAAAGGGTTGTACGGCTCGTTGAAAATATCGAAATAGGTCGCCATTGTTGCTAAAATCTCCTGACGAATTAAAGCAACAGGCCGCAGCCCGCGAAATACTCGTTGAAGACAATAGCCTGAAAAGCAACGTAAGGGTAGTATATGAGCTACCCCATGAAATGGTTGGGTAAATGAAGACTTAAGCGGCGGCCGCAGTTTCCACTTCGCCAGTTTCCGTTTGCATGGAGGGGCCCGAGTCCTTGCCCTTCTCCGCCACGTCGCGATCAACGAATTCGATCACCGCCATGGGCGCGTTGTCGCCGAAGCGGAAGCCCGCCTTCATGATGCGGAGATAGCCGCCGTGGCGTTCCTTGTAGCGCGCCGCCAATATGTCGAACAGTTTCTTGACCTGCGTCTCGTCGCGAACCTGCGAGATCGCCTGGCGCCTCGCGTGAAGGCCGCCCTTCTTGGCGAGGCTGATCAGCTTCTCGACCACCGGGCGCAGATCCTTCGCCTTGGGCAGCGTCGTCACGATCTGCTCATGCTTGATGAGGGCCGCCGACATGTTGGCGAACATCGACGTCCGGTGTGGCGCCGTGCGGTTGAACCTCCGGCCTTTGAAACCATGACGCATGACCTAAACTCCTTGCCGTAAGACTCAGTAATGGGTTTCGAACTTCTTGGCGAGTTCCTCGATGTTCTCGGGCGGCCAATTCGGCACTTCCATGCCGAGATGGAGACCCATCTGGGCGAGAACTTCCTTGATCTCGTTAAGCGACTTGCGACCGAAGTTCGGTGTGCGGAGCATTTCCGCTTCCGTCTTCTGGATCAGGTCGCCGATATAGACGATGTTGTCGTTCTTCAGGCAGTTGGCCGAGCGCACCGACAATTCG
>JANNSP010000316.1:0-22394 GCA_031402975.1 Hyphomicrobiales bacterium | reverse complement strand
TGAGTTCGTAGACCAAACTAAAGATGTAATTATAGCGGGTTTAACTATTGTGGGCGACGACACCGCAGAGCAGTTCACCGGTGGCCTAAGATCAGATTCCATCAGTGGTGCCGGCGGGGCCGATCAGCTTTCCGGCGGCGGAGGTAACGATGTGCTCTCCGGTGGGAGCGAGGATGATTCTTTGAAAGGTGATGCCGGTGCAGACCATCTATTTGGCGGCACTGGAGTTGACTTTATTGTCGGTGGAAATGGCCACGACGTTATCAACGCGGGAATTGAGAATGATACGATTTACGGTGGTCTAGGTATTGATACATTGTCCTATGAAGGTGCTCCGGCACGAGTAAATGTTCAGTTGTCTCTCCTGGGAGCGCAGAATACTGGAGGAGGCGGTGTCGATACAATTCGCGGAGTTGAGAACGTTATTGGCACCGATTTTTATGACAGGATCCTAGGGAACGAAGGTCCAAACATTTTATCGGGCCGAAATGGCAATGATTACCTCGATGGAATGAGTGGTTTTGACATTGCCTCATATGAGGGTGCCGGGTCTAGAGTTTTCGTCAATCTTGGCTTGTCGGTTTATCAGAGTACAAGGGGAGGAGGAACCGACCGGCTTCTGAATTTTGAAGGCGTTATCGGAACTGCATTCAACGACGTTCTTACCGGCAACTCACTGGATAATTCATTAACCGGCGGGTCTGGGAACGACATTCTCCGCGGCGGCTTTGGGGCGGACTGGCTCTATGGGGGCTTCGGAGTCGATGTGCTTGATGGGGGTAGCGGTGATGGTGCTTCGGACGTTTTCGTTTATGTCGTCCCGTCAGAAACTCCCACCGCAGCAGGATGGGATAGGATTTTGAATTTCCTGCGCGGCACCGATAAGATTGATTTGAGCGCAATGGACGCTGATCGTTTGGCTGCGGGTAATCAGGAGTTCGCGTTCGCGGGAACTGTGCCTACCGCGAAATCCATTTGGTACGCTACACAAAGCACAGACACCCTCTTGAAGGGGGACGTAACCGGAGATGCTACAGCAGATTTCGTGATCAGGCTCGTTGGAGTAAACGGCCTTGCTGCAACAGATATAGTTCCTTGATTGATTTACGGGTCGCGAAGGTTGTAACCGATATGGCGGGTTAAGCGCCTTGTCTCGGGTGGCGCACCGTGACTATAACGACACACCATGGCCGGACATTCGCAATACAAGAACATCATGCACCGCAAGGGCCGGCAGGACAAAGTCCGGGCCCGGAACTTTTCCAAGCTGTCGCGCGAAATCACCGTGGCCGCCAAAGCGGGGCTGCCCGATCCCGCCGCCAATTCGAGGCTCAGACTTGCCATCCAGAACGCTCGCGCCGAAAATCTTCCCAAGGAGAATATCGAGCGCGCCATCAAGAAGGCTGCCGGCAGTGACGGCGAGAATTACGACGCGGTGCGCTATGAGGGCTATGGGCCGGGCGGCGTCGCGGTCATCGTCGAGGCGCTGACCGACAACCGCAACCGCACCGCCTCCAATGTCCGGGCAATGTTCACCAAATACGGCGGCAATCTGGGCGAGTCGGGTTCGGTCGGTTTCATGTTCCAGCGGGTGGGCGAGATCGTTTATCCGGCGGCCAAGGCCAGCCCCGATGCCATGCTCGAAGCGGCGATTGAGGCCGGAGCCGACGACGTCCAGTCTGATGCCGAGGGCCACAGCGTCACCAGCGCCTTCGAAGCGATCGGCGAAGTGTCGGCGGCGTTGTCGTCCAGGTTCGGCGAAGCGGCCAGCGTCAAGATCGTGTGGAAGCCGCAGACGCTCACGCCCCTCGACCAGGAGAAGGCCGAGAGCCTGATCAAGCTCATCGACGCGCTCGACGACGACGACGACGTGCAGAGCGTCTTTTCCAATGCCGACATAGCAGACGACGTGATCGCGAAACTCAACGCCGCCTGATCTGCTAGCCTGGCGCCCATGGTTCGAATCATCGGCATCGATCCCGGCTTGCGCAATACCGGCTGGGGTGTGATCGAGCAGGCGGGGCAGCACCTCTCCTATGTCGGCGAGGGATGCGTCCACTCCGATGCGGCGGAACCGCTGGCGCATCGCCTGCTGCAACTCCACGCGGCCTTGACCCAGGTGCTGCGGGAATTCGTCCCCGATGAAGCCGCGGTCGAGGAAACCTTCGTCAACCGCGACGCCCGCGCCACCCTGAAACTTGGCCAAGCTCGCGGCATTGCGTTGCTGGTGCCGGCCAGCCTCGGAATTCCGGTCAGCGAATATGCGCCGAACGAGGTCAAGAAATCGGTGGTGGGGGCGGGCCACGCGGAGAAGGACCAGGTCAAGCGCATGGTGCGTGTGCTGCTGCCAAGGGCCCTCATGACCAGCGCCGATTCGACCGACGCGCTGGCCATCGCCATCTGCCACGCCCATCACCGGAGAGCGCACGCACTGGCGAAAATCCTGGCGCGTTCTTGACTTGTTCACGTGTTGGAGTTAAGTAATACCACAGAGGTATTACCATGCGGATGACAAGCAAAGGACAGGTCACGATCCCCAAGGCGGTTCGCGAAAAGCTGGGTGTTGGCCCCGGGAGCAATATCGGATTCGAAGAGGAAGGGGGAAAGATCGTGTTGGTGGGCAACTCGAACGACGATGACGGAAATGCCGGCAGAAAGCTCGTTCAGCACCTGCAGGAAATGGGGCGAAAAGCAAAACGCGTTCCCATGACGTCCGAGGAACTGATGGAACTCACGCGCGGGCCGTTCAATGACCTCGACGCTGATTGACACCAATGTTCTGGTCGATGTCATTGAAGCGCGTCCCGTCTGGAGCGCCTGGGCCGAACGTCATATTGCCGAACTCTCCAAAAGCGGGACACTCGTGATCAACCAGGTGATCTATGCTGAGGCATCGGTGCCTTATGTCGATCAGCTTGAGTTTGATCGCATCGTCAAGACGGTATGGATGGAGCGCGAGGATTTACCTTGGGCCGCGGCTTTCCGGGCCGGCAAGGCCTACCAAGAATACCGCAGGCGAGGAGGCCCGCGCCATCAAAGTCTCCCCGATTTTTTCATAGGCGCGCATGCGGCAATCGTCGGTTACCGGCTGCTCACCCGTGATGCGTCCCGCTTCCGCACCTATTTTCCGGAACTCGATATCATCGCCCCCGATACCCATCCATGATTGGCAAGCTCAAGGGCCGCATCGACACCTTCGGGCCCGACTGGGTGATCGTCGATGTGGCGGGCGTCGGCTATCATGTGTTCTGTTCCGCCAAGACGATTGCCGCACTTCCGCCCGCGGGCGAATTCGCCGAGATCCATACCGAAATGCTGGTCAGCCAGGACCTGATCCGGCTCGTTGGTTTCGCCTCGACCTTGGAGCGCGAATGGTTCCGCCTGCTGCAGACGGTGCAGGGGGTCGGCACAAAGGTGGCGCTGGCGCTTCTTTCCACGCTGTCGTCGCACGACATCGCCAGTGCCATCGCCCTCAACGACAAGGCGATGATCGGCAGGGCTCCCGGCGTCGGCAAGAAACTCGCCGAGCGGATCGTGCTCGAATTGAAGGACAAGGCGCCGGCCTTCGCGCTCACCGATGCGTCGCTCACCAAACTCCAGGCCGACCTCGACGCACCCCGGCCCACCGCCGCGTCCGACGCCGTCTCGGCGCTGGTCAATCTCGGTTACGGCCAGTTGCAGGCGGGAACCGCGGTCGCAGCGGCACTCAGGAAAGGCGGAGATGATCAGTCGACGGAGAAAATGATCCGCCTGGCGCTCCGCGAACTGGCGGTGACATGACCGCCCGCCTTATCGACCGCGAGCCCAAGCCCGAGGACCAGATCGACACGCATCTGCGCCCGCAGCGGCTCGACGAGTTCGTCGGGCAGTCGAAGGTCAAGCAAAACCTCCGGGTGTTCATCGAGGCGGCGAAAGCCCGGGGCGAGGCCCTCGATCATGTGCTGTTCGCGGGGCCCCCGGGGCTCGGCAAGACCACCATGGCGCAGATCATGGCGCGCGAGCTCGGCGTCAATTTCCGCGGCACCTCGGGCCCGGTCATCGCCAAGGCGGGCGATCTCGCAGCGCTCCTCACCAATCTCGAAGACCGCGACGTGCTGTTCATCGACGAAATCCACCGGCTCAATCCGGCGGTCGAGGAAATCCTCTATCCGGCGATGGAGGATTTCCAGCTCGACCTCATCATCGGCGAGGGGCCGGCGGCGCGTTCGGTGCGGATCGATCTGGCGAAATTCACTTTGATCGGCGCCACCACCCGGACCGGCCTTCTCACCACGCCGCTGCGCGACCGGTTCGGCATTCCCATCCGCCTCGATTTCTACAGCGAGGAGGAACTGCTCGAAATCGTCAACCGGGGTGCGCGCGTCATGCGGGTCGCCGTTTCGGAGGAGGGCGCCCGTGAAATCGCCAGGCGGTCGCGCGGCACGCCCCGCATCGCCGGACGGCTGCTCCGCCGAGTGCGCGATTTCGCCTCCGTCGCCGGGACGGCAGTCATCGACCGTGTCGCCGCCGATGAGGCGTTGCGCAATCTCGACGTCGACGAGCGCGGCCTCGATGGCCTCGATCACCGCTATCTCCGCTGCATCGCCGTCAATTTCGGCGGCGGCCCGGTCGGCATCGACACCATCGCCGCGTCGCTGTCGGAAGCCCGCGACGCGATCGAGGATATCGTCGAGCCCTATCTCCTTCAACTCGGCTTTCTCAACCGGACGCCGCGTGGACGCCTGTTGACGCCGCATGCCTTCCGCCATCTCGGCCTCGGCGTGCCACAACGCTCCGAAATCACGCAGGGCGTCTTGCCGCTGGACGATGCCTCGTGACTGGCTGGCCCGACCTCGCCGGGCGACTTCACGGCCCTGTCCACATCCTTCCCATCCGCGTCTATTACGAGGACACCGATTTCTCCGGCGCCGTCTATCACGCCAACTATCTCAAATTCTGCGAGCGGGCGCGCTCCGACTGTCTCCGCCTTATCGGCATCCACCATCACCGGCTCGACGCCATGGGGTTCATGGTCCGCCGCATGGTCTGCGATTTCCTCAAACCCGCCCGGATCGACGATCTCCTGGAGGTCGAGACGCGGTTCGTGGAACAGGGTGGCGCCCGCCTGGAGCTTGACCAGACGATCAAGCGGGACGGCGATGCGCTGTTCAGCGCGGCCGTCACGGTGGTTCTGGTTGATGCAACGGGAAAACCCCGGCGATTGACCCCGGCCATGCGGCAGGCGTTCAAAACCCTCGGCGGCAGGGACCCGTAACCCGAACTTAACCATAATTGCGCCATGGGTGAGATGGGTCATGGCGGGGCACTTGCGTCGATTGATGGAGGAAACTTCACAATCGCCGCAGTTTCGACAGATTTGGCCTGTTTCAGGGCGCCTTCGTTGAAAAGTGACGGAACCGGGCGTCACGGGAATTCGTGGGGCGAAGTCCTCACAGCATGAAAAAGGGAAGATGGATCCGGTCATAATCGAAACAGTCGGGCAGGGCGGCCAGGTTTCCCTTTGGCATCTGGTGTGGCAGGCGAGCTGGCCGGTGTTCCTGGTCATGGTGGGGCTGGCGGCGGCGTCCATCTGGTGCTGGGCCATCATCGTCGAGAAATATATCGCGGTGTGGCGGATGAACGGCGCCAACGACCGGTTCGAGCAGAGCTTCTGGTCGGGGCAGTCGCTGGACGACCTCTATCTGGCGCTCGGCACCCGCAGCAATGTCGGACTTGCGGCGATCTTCATGGCAGCCATGCGGGAATGGAAACGGAGCCAGGATGCGGCGATGCGGGCCGGCTTCCAGGGGGTGATGAAGCGCATCGAAAAGCAGATGGACGTGCAGATCCAGAAGGAGATGGGCGACATCGAAGCCCGCCTGCTGTTCTTGGCGACAACCGGGGCCGCCGCCCCCTTTATCGGGTTGTTCGGCACGGTGTGGGGCATCATGATCTCGTTCCAGGCCATCGCCAATTCGCAGAACACCAATCTGTCGGTTGTGGCGCCCGGCATCGCGGAAGCCCTGTTTGCCACGGCCATCGGCCTTGTTGCCGCCATACCGGCGACAATCTTCTACAATATGTACACCGCCGACGCGGCGAAGATCGGAACGCGGCTGGAAAACTTCGCGGATGAATTCTCCGCGATCATTTCCCGCCAGCTGGACGAGCGGGTGTAGGATGGGACTGTCAGGCGGAAACGGCGGAGGCTATGCGCGGCGCAATTCACGGCGCAAGCCCTCGCGTGCCGCCATGAGCGAGATCAACGTGACGCCCCTGGTCGATGTCATGCTGGTTCTGCTCATCGTGTTCATGGTGGCGGCGCCCCTGATGACCGTGGGCGTCCCCATCGAATTGCCCAAGACCGAGGCCTCGCAGATCGACAGCTCGACCGAGCCCATCACCATCACGGTTCAGGCCGACCGCAGCATCTTCCTCCAGGAAACCAAGATCCTGCTCAAGGAACTGGCGCCCAAGCTCGTGGCCATCGCCAAGAACGGTTATGACGAGCAGATTTTCGTGCGCGCCGATACCAATGTCAATTACGGCTCGGTCATGGAAGTGATGGGCCTGCTCAACGGCGCCGGCTACCGCAAGATCGGGCTGGTGACCGGCGACATCGACACCACCCCGGAGCCCAACTGAGCATGCGCTGGGGCCTTCCGGCATCGCTGGTTCTGCATGGCGCCATTCTCGGCGCAGCCCTCATCGTGCTGCCCGGTCCGGACGCATTCAAGGTCAAGCCGCAGGACGCGATCCAGGTCGATATCAGCAAGATCGAGGACGTGTCGAAGCGCAAGGCCACCGTCAAGGCCGAGGAAAAGCCGGTTGAAAAACCGCTGCCGAAAAAGATCGAAGAGGCCAAGAAGGCCGAGCCCGCGCCCAAGGTCGCCGAAGAGGTGAAGAAGGCTGCAAAGGAACCCGAGGCCCAGCCCGAGCCGCCCGAACCTGAGAAGGAAGAGCCGAAAAAGGCCGAGGCCGATCCGTTGAAAGACCTCATCAAGTCGGCGGTCAGCGAGACACCCGAGCCGAAGAAGGAAGAGCCGAAGACGGCCGAAGTGAAGCCCAAGGAAAAGCCGAAGAAGCCGGAAAAGAAGAAACCCAAGCTCGATCCCGACGAGATCGCCGCTTTCCTCAACAAGATCGACGAGGATGCGGCGCCCGCGCCCGAATTCGAGAAGACCGCCGAGCCCGAGCTCGCCGAGGCCAATCTTCAGGGGACGGACGATTCGCTTTCCGCCGACATCGTCGACGCGCTGCGCCAGAAGCTGAAAGAATGCTGGTCGGTGCCGCCGGGCGCCCGCGAGGCCAATATCATCGTCAAGGTGCGCTTCACGCTTAATCCCGACGGCAGCGTGCAGGGGGCGCCGGAAGTGCTGAGCGCCGGCAGCGACATGTTGTCGAACGCCACGGCGCAGTCGGCCGTTTCCGCCGTCATGGAATGCCAGGCTTACGATTTCCTGCCACGCGAGAAATACGATCTGTGGAAAGAGATCACCATCAATTTCAACCCGAACATGATGTTCGAAAGCTGAGCCGGATTGCCCTCCCCATGCTGAAGAAGACCCTTGCGATCACTCTCGCCACGCTATTTCTGATCGCGTCCCATGCGTTCGCCCTCGAGGTCGACGTGTCCGGCGGGCGGATCAATCCGTTGCCGATCGCCATCACGCCGTTTCTTTCCAACGAAGGCGGCGGCGAAGCCGCGACGACGATCACAGATGTCATCTCCAACGATCTTCTGCGGTCGGGCTACTTCAATCCCCTGGCGCCCGAATCCTTCATTGAGCAGATCGCGTCCTTCGAGCAGGAGCCGCGCTTTGCCGACTGGCGGCAGATCCAGGCCAAGGCTCTGGTCACGGGGCAGGTGACCGTCGCCGGAGGTAAGGTTCGCGCCGAATTCCGGCTATGGGACGTGAGTTCGCAGCAGCAGCTCGCCGCTCAGCAGTTCACGGCGTCGCCGAAGAACATCCGGCGCATGGGGCATCTGATGGCGGACGTCATCTACAAGTCGCTGACCGGCATCGATGGTTATTTCGACACGCGCATCGTCTTCGTGGACGAAACGGGACCCAAGGACCGCCGCGTCAAGAAGCTCGCGATCATGGACCAGGACGGCTTCAATCCGCGGACCTTGACCGACGGACGCGATCTGGTGCTGACGCCGCGGTTTTCCCCCAACGCGCAGGAAATCACCTATATGTCCTTCGGCAACGACAGCCCCCGCGTTTACCTGCTCAACATCGATACCAAGCAGCGCGAGATCGTCGGCGAATTTCCCAATATGAGTTTCTCGCCCCGCTTCTCGCCCGATGGCCAGCGCGTCATCATGAGCCTGCAGGACGGCGGCAACTCCAACATCTACGAACTCGATCTCCGCTCGCGCGACACCCGCCAGCTCACCAATGTGCCGGCCATCAATACCGCGCCCAGCTATTCGCCCGATGGTTCGCAGGTGGTGTTCGAATCGGACCGCGGCGGCGCCCAGCAGATCTATGTGATGGGCGCCGACGGGTCGGGCCAGAACCGCATCAGCTTCGGCGACGGGCGCTATTCGACCCCGGTATGGTCGCCCGACGGCCAGTACATCGCATTCACCAAGCAGGGGGGCGGTAAATTCGCCATCGGCGTCATGAAGCCGGACGGGTCCGGTGAGAGAATATTAACCGAAGGATTCCACAACGAGGGGCCGACCTGGGCGCCCAACGGACGGGTTCTCATGTTCTTCCGCGAGTCAGGCGGCGAGCAGGGAGGCCCGCAGCTCTTTTCGGTCGATATCACGGGTTACAACGAACAGCAGGTGCCGACGCCGGGATTCAGTTCCGATCCGGCCTGGTCGCCGAAACTGAATTGAACAACCGGGCAGGCCTCGCGGGGATGCTGGGCGGCTGCCGGATCGAACAATCACAAAAGGAGTGGGAAAGTCATGAAGTTCAGCAAAGTCAGTTTCCGGATCGCCGCGGCGTTCTGCTGCGTATTGGCGCTCGCCGCATGTTCGAAGAAGAGCACGCCAGATCTTGAGGCGACGAGCGGCATCGGCAATGCGGCGCCGGGGTCGGAACAGGACTTCGCGATCAATGCCGGGGACCGCATCTATTTCGCCGAGGACCAGTCGGCACTCGGCCCCGAGGCTGAGGAGACGCTGCGCAAGCAGGCCGCCTGGCTGAAGCAGTATCCGTCCGTCATGGTGCAGGTCGAAGGCCATGCCGACGAACGCGGCACGCGCGAGTACAATATCTCGCTGTCGGCCAGGCGGGCGACGACGACGCGTGAGTTTCTACTGGCCCAGGGGATCGAGGCCAGCCGCATGTCGTCCATCGCCTATGGCAAGGAGCGCCCGGTGGCGCTATGCGATGCCGAACAGTGCTGGTCACAAAATCGCCGCGCTGTGACGGTCATTACCGGCGGCGCCAAAACCAGCTAGCACGGGCGCCGGTCAGCAATTATTAACCCTGTTCACACAAAATACTGGGCGCGCGAGGCAGCCCGCGCGCCCGAGGAGTGGAAGTCATGATGCGACGTTTGGCAGGCTTCAGGATCGCGGCCCTATGCTGCTGCTTCCTGGCGATCGCGGCTTGTTCGAAAAAGAACACGCCCGACCTCGAAGCCTCTACCGGCAACCAGGCGAGACCCGGTTCCGAGCAGGACTTCGCCGTCAATGTCGGCGACCGCATTTATTTCCAGGAAGACCAGTCGACGCTGACGCCCGAGGCCGAGGAAACACTTCGCAAGCAGGCGGCGTGGCTGCAGCAGTATCCCAATGTCATGGTGCAGATCGAAGGCCATGCCGACGAGCGCGGCACGCGTGAATACAATATCTCGCTGTCCGCCAGGCGGGCGACCGCGACGCGGGAATTCATCATTGCCCAAGGGGTGGGCGAAGGCCGCATTGCATCGATCGCCTATGGCAAGGAACGCCCGGTAGCGCTGTGCGACGCCGAACAGTGCTGGTCGCAGAACCGGCGCTCTGTCACGGTCATCACCGGTGGTGCGACCTGATCCTTCCAAGCCTCAATTTTACCGCCTTTGCAGTCCACTCGGAAGACGAGTGAAACGTGGTTGCTGACATGACGTATATGAAATTTTCCCTGGCGGCCGGACTGCTGGCGGCGGGAGCATGTCTCGCCCCCGCGATGGCGCAGTCGGAAGCGGAACTGGCGCTTCGCGTCACCCGGATCGAGGACCAGATGCGGCAGTTGATCGGCCAGGTCGAGCAGCTCACTTTTGAAATGAAGCAGCTGCGCGCCGGGGGCAAGACCGGCTCCCTCGAACGTTCCGCACCGGCGCCCGGCCTCAAGAAACCCGAAATCAGGGCAGCGGCGCAGGCCGACGAGGGTATTGAACAATTCCAGGAATTGCCCCCCGACGATGAGCCCATGGTAACCACCATCATCAAGGAAGACGGCACCCAGGAACAAATCCAGCTCGGCAAGGCGCCGGGGCCGAAAGCCCTGGGCACGCTTGACAATAGCGCCGTCCAGCAGAATGACGGCGGCTTCCAGGGCAAGGTTCTGGTGCCGCCCAGCCAGCAGGAAGGCGGCTTCGACGAGGACAACAGCATTGAGAGCGGGTCGGATACGATCGAAACCGTGGCGCTGGCGCCCGAATCCCCGGAAGTTCTGTATGAGCGCTCGAACGAAAGCCTGCTGCGCCGCCAGTTCGACGAGGCGGAAATGGGCTTTCGCACCTTCATCGAGAAATATTCCGATCACAGTCTCGCCGGCAGCGCGCAGTATTGGCTGGGCGAGACCTATTACGCCCAGAACGATTTCAAGCAGGCGGCCCAGTCGTTCCTCAAAGGCTACCGGCAGTATCCCAAAAGCCGGCGCGCCGCCGACAGCCTGCTGAAGCTCGGCATCTCGCTCGGTCGCCTGGGCCAAAAGCAGCAGGCCTGTGCTGCCTATGGCGCGGTCACCAGCGAATACCCCAAGGCGGTCGAAGCCAGGAAGCGCGCCCAGTCCGAAGCCAAGCGTGCCGGCTGCAACGCCTGACGCAAGCGATTTCTCCGCTCATGTTCTGGCGGCGCTGTTCCAGCCCGTCGTTGGCGATACTCATATCGCACTTGCGGTTTCAGGCGGGTCCGACTCGCTGGCGCTGCTGCGCCTGGCGGCCCGCTGGAGCCCTACGAAAATCACGGTCCTGACGGTCGATCACGGATTGCGCCCTGAATCCGCCAGCGAGGCGGAATTCGTCGCCGGCTGTGCAAAGGCGGCCGGCCTTCCTCATCAGGTTCTGCAATGGGAGGGCGACAAGCCCGCAACCGGCATCCAGTCCGCCGCGCGCCGCGCCCGCTACGATCTCATGGGGCAGTGGTGCGAGGCCAACGCCGTCCCCTCGCTGTTGACCGGTCACACCCTCGACGATCAGGCCGAAACCGTTCTCATGCGCCTGGCGCGGACCTCTAGCCTCGATAGCCTGGCCGGTATTCCGGTCATGGGAAACTGGGGCCAGACCCGCCTGTTCCGTCCGTTGCTGACCTTGCGCCGGGACCATCTGCGGGGCTATCTCCGCGCCCTCGGCCAGGCTTGGATCGAGGACCCGAGCAACAGCGACGACCGCTTCGAGCGTGCCCGCATCCGCAAGGCGATGCCGGTGCTTCATGCGCTGGGGATCACGCCTGAAGCTCTGGGCGAACTGGCCTATCAGGCGGCAAAAGCCGTTCATGGCTTGCGGAGCGCCACGCACGCCTGGGTCAAGCATCATGTCACTTTCCACGACACCGGGCACTGCACGGTTCCGCTCGCACCTTTCCTCGACCAGACGGAGGCGCTCAGGCCGCGCATTCTGGGCTGGCTCATCTCCCGCCACGGCGCAGGAAAAATCCCCGAGCCCGCGGAACTGGAATTGCTGTGCAACTGGATTTACAAGCCGGGTACCCGCCGCACCCTTGGTGGCGCCATCATCGCGCGGCGCAAGGATCACCTGCTGATCGGGCGCGAACCGGGCCGCATCGATCGCGCCACCGTCGTCGTTCCCGCCGGCGGCCGGGTCATCTGGGATGGCCGCTTCGAGATCGAGGGCCCGCCCGGCTGCGAAGTCATAGCGGCAGGCACGCTGGGCAATCTGCCCCGCCGGGCCGATATTCCGGCCTTCGTTCAGGCCAGCCTTCCCGCCGTCCTGTCCCTTGGGAAAATCCAGTCCGTGCCCCATCTCGGCTTGGGCTCCGGGGTGACGGTCCGGCGTCTCACAGGGCAATCCGGCTAACCTCGCGTTTACACTGTTCACGCGCTTGGAATTCCGTTAACGCCGCCCTATGTTAGGCTCCTCTAGGATGAGCAGGCGGCGAAGCCTCGTGGGCTTCTGCCAGATGTGAGGGACACGTGAATCAATTCCGCAATTTCGCCGTCTGGATCGTCATCGCGCTTTTGCTGTTCGCGCTGTTCAGCCTGTTCCAGGGCCAGGTCGGACGCACCGCTTCCTCCGAAATCAGTTATTCCGAATTCCTCGAGAAAGTGAATTCGGGCGATGTCACCTCGGTCGTCTATACCGGCGAACAGGTCACCGGAAAGCTGACCGACGGACGCACTGTGCAGACCTATGGCCCGATCACCGAGGGCCAGCTCAAGATCCTGCAGGACAAGAAAATCGAAGTCACCTTCCGCCCCGCCCAGAGCGACTCGTTCCTCACCAACGCGCTGATCTACTGGCTGCCGATGGTGCTGCTGATCGGCGTCTGGGTGTTTTTCATCCGCCAGATGCAGGCCGGCTCCGGCAAGGCCATGGGCTTCGGCAAATCGAAAGCCAAGCTGTTGACCGAACGCCACGGCCGCATCACGTTTGAAGACGTGGCGGGCGTCGATGAAGCGAAGGACGACCTGGTCGAGATCGTCGACTTCCTCAAAGACCCGCACAAGTTCCAGCGCCTCGGCGGCAAGATTCCCAAAGGCGCGCTTCTGATCGGTCCTCCTGGCACCGGCAAGACGCTGCTGGCGCGTGCGATCGCGGGCGAGGCCAATGTTCCCTTCTTTACCATTTCGGGCTCCGATTTCGTCGAGATGTTCGTGGGCGTCGGCGCATCGCGCGTGCGCGACATGTTCGAGCAGGCCAAGAAGAACGCGCCCTGCATCATCTTCATCGACGAAATCGACGCGGTCGGTCGCCATCGCGGCGCCGGTCTCGGCGGCGGCAATGACGAACGCGAGCAGACGCTCAACCAGTTGCTGGTGGAGATGGATGGCTTCGAGGCCAATGAGGGTGTCATCCTGATCGCCGCCACCAACCGGCCCGACGTGCTCGATCCGGCTTTGCTGCGGCCCGGCCGTTTCGACCGCCAGATCATGGTGCCCAATCCGGACGTCGCGGGCCGCGAGAAAATCCTCAAGGTTCACATGCGCCCCGTGCCCTTGGCGCCCGATATCGATGCCAGGACCATTGCGCGCGGCACGCCCGGCTTCTCCGGCGCCGATCTTGCCAATCTGGTGAATGAAGCTGCTTTGCTCGCGGCCCGGCGCAACAAGCGGATGGTCACCCAGTCGGAATTCGAGGAGGCCAAGGACAAGGTGATGATGGGAGCCGAGCGCCGCTCGCTCGCCATGACCGAGGACGAGAAGCGCCTCACCGCCTATCACGAGGCGGGCCACGCGCTGGTTGCGTTGAATGTTCCGAAGTCCGATCCCGTCCACAAGGCCACCATCATTCCGCGTGGCCGGGCACTCGGCATGGTCATGCAGTTGCCGGAGGGCGACCGGCTGTCGATGAGCTTCACCCAGATGACCTCGCGCATCGCCATCATGATGGGCGGACGCATCGCCGAGGAACTGACCTTCGGCCGCGACAACGTGACGTCGGGCGCGCAGTCCGATATCGAGCAGGCAACGAGGCTGGCTCGCGCCATGGTCACGCGCTGGGGTTATTCGGCCGAACTCGGCACGGTCGCCTATGGCGAGAACCAGGAAGAGGTGTTCCTCGGCCACTCGGTGTCGCGCACCCAGAACGTGTCCGAATCGACCGCCCAGAAGATCGACGCGGAAGTGAAGCGCCTGGTCGATGAGGGCCATGCGGTCGCCCGCAAGATCCTGACCAAGAAGAACAAGGACCTGGAAGCCCTGGCCAAGGGCCTGCTCGAATTCGAGACGCTCACCGGCGACGAGATCATCAACCTGATCAAGGGTATCCGGCCCAAGCGCGACGATGGCAGCCAGGGCGGCGGCAAGCCCGAAAAAGCCCATTCCCCGGTGCCGCGCGCCGGCGGCGCCAAACGCGGCACCGGCACCGGCGACATGGAACCGCAACCGCAGTCGTGAAATCCACTCTCGTCTTCGCCTCGCGTCAGCGGGGAGAAGAAGGGGCCCCGTCGCGCCTTCGCGATGGGGGAGATGAGGGGCCCTCTGGCAAATCTTGCGCGGACGGCCCCTCTCCTCCCCCATCATGCGTGCCGCATGATGGGTCCCCTTCCTCTCCCCGCTGGCGCGGGAGCGAGGACGGTAGGGTTAGAGGAATTTGGAGCTAGGTCGTGTCCAAGCTTTATCTCCGCCCGCTCGGCCTGAGTCACGGACCAGATGCCTTTCGGGCGGTGACGGAACGGCGGGCGGGGCGTCTGGGGGGCAGCAGTTTCATCGCCTTCCTTGCCGCCGAAATCGTCAACCGCGATGGCAAGTGCGAGGTCTTGCCCTATGGCGATCTGGCCAAGTGCGCCACGCTGGAGCGGATCGAGGCGCCCCGCCATCCCTTGGGTGGACAGGCTTTTGACCGTCCCCTGGTGATGGGTATCGTCAATGTCACCCCCGACAGTTTCTCCGATGGCGGCCGGCTTGGCGATGCCTCGGCCGCGATCGCCCATGGTCTGAAACTGGCGGAGGAGGGAGCCTTGATCCTCGACGTGGGCGGCGAGTCGACGAGGCCCGGCTCGGAAGGGGTCGATCAGGACGAGGAACTCAGGCGTGTCATTCCGGTCATCGAAGGTCTGGCCGCCAAAGGCCTCACTGTGTCCTGCGACACGCGCAAGGCGGAAGTCATGTCGCGCGCCGCCGCAGCAGGCGCCACCCTCATTAACGATGTGTCCGCTCTCCAGCACGATCCCTCGGCCCTTGCCGCCGTGGCCAAACTCCAGCTGCCCATCATCCTGATGCATGCCCAGGGCGATCCCCGGACCATGCAATTGAGCCCGCGCTACGAGGATGTGGCACTCGACGTCTATGACGCCCTCGAAGCGCGGATCGCGGCCTGCGTCGCTGGCGGCATCGCGCGTGAGCGCATCCTCATCGATCCGGGCATCGGCTTCGGCAAGAGTTTCCGCCACAATCTCGATCTGCTGCACCATCTCACGCTGTTTCATGGGCTGGGGCTTCCCCTCGTCCTGGGTCTTTCGCGCAAAGGGTTCATCGGCGCCTTGAGCGAGGAGAAAACCGCGTCTCTCCGGGTTCACGGATCGGTGGGGGGAGCCGTCCACGCGGCCCTCAATGGCGCTCACATTTTAAGGGTTCATGATGTAAAAGCCACCGTTCAGGCCCTCGCCGTGGCGATCGCTGCGGCAGATCCGGATGGCAGCGGCATATAGTTTGCAGGAACGAACCATGCGCAGATATTTCGGCACTGATGGGATCAGGGGCACCGCCAATAGCGGGGCGATGACCGCCGACATGGTGTTGCGGGTCGGCATGGCGGCGGGCAACCTCTATCGCCGGGGCTCGCACCGCCACCGCGTGGTGATCGGCAAGGACACCAGGCTGTCGGGCTACATGATCGAGCAGGCGCTGACGGCGGGCCTGCTCGCCGCCGGCATGGACGTGTTCCTGTTCGGACCCGTGCCGACGCCCGCCGTCGCCATGCTGACGCGCTCGATGCGGGCTGATTTGGGCGTCATGATCTCGGCCTCGCATAATGCTTACCCAGACAACGGCATCAAGATTTTCGGGCCCGACGGCTACAAGCTGTCGGACGCGCAGGAACAGGTGATCGAGCGCATGGTGGATCAGCCGGCGTCGATGGAACTGGCCGCCCCCGCCGAAATCGGCCGGGCGCGGCGCATCGAGGATGCCCAGGCGCGCTACATCGAATTCGCCAAGCGCACATTTCCCAAAGACATGAAGCTGGACGGCTTGCGCGTGGTGATCGATACCGCCCACGGCGCCGCTTACAAGGTGGCGCCCACCGCGCTGTGGGAACTGGGTGCTGAGATCATCCAGATCGGCAATACGCCCGACGGTTTCAACATCAACGAGAAATGCGGGTCCACCGCGCCCCAGGCGATGTGCGAGAAAGTGCGCGAACTCCGCGCCGATATCGGCATAGCACTCGACGGCGACGCCGACCGCGTGATCATCGCCGACGAGCGGGGCCGCGTCGTCGACGGCGACCAGGTGATGGCGCTCATCGCCAGGTCGTGGAACGAGCGCGGCCAGTTGCAAGGCGGCGGCCTTGTCGCCACCGTCATGTCCAATCTCGGCCTTGAGCGATTTCTAGGCGAACACAAACTGACATTGGCCCGCACCAAGGTCGGCGACCGTTACGTGGTCGAGCATATGCGTCAGCATGGTTTCAATGTGGGTGGAGAACAGTCGGGACATATCGTGCTGTCGGATTTCTCGACGACGGGCGACGGGCTGCTCGCGGCCTTCCAGGTCCTGGCCGAAGTGGTGCGGACGGGAAAGCCGGTGAGCGAGGTGTGCAACCAGTTCACGGCGCTGCCGCAGGTTCTGAAGAATGTGAAATTCAAATCCGGACAGCCGCTCGACGACGGCCATGTCCGAAGCGCCGTCGCCGAGGCTGAAGCGCGCCTCGGCAATGCCGGCCGGCTGGTCATCCGCCCCTCTGGCACCGAGCCCCTGATCCGCGTGATGGCGGAGGGCGACGATGAAGTCCTGGTACGGAAGATTGTCGACGAACTCTGCGGCGTCATCGCCAAGGCGGCGGCGTAACTACCGCTTCAACCCCTTGGTGAAATCGGCCACATCCTTGTCCTCGATCATCCGTGTTCGGACCGTTTCCGCGTCTTTGGGATAAGTCTCCATGTCCACCATCGAGGCGCTGGGATCGGGCAGGTAGACCTTGCCTTCGCAGAAGAAATAATAGTCCGAGGTGACCCGCGCGTAGGCGAACGGGCCTTCGAGGAAAGCGTGGCGGATGTAGTCGGTCCGCGTCGAGGCGATGCCGTAGGTCTGGCGGTCGACGACGGACAGCCGCGTGTCGTTCCGCCCCGATTCGCCGCCGTCGATGCGGATGATCGTATGCACGCGGCCATCCGTCTCGCGATAGATTTTCCACGTGCCGCCTTCGGTCGATTGCGCTTCGCTCGCCTCGCGCTCCAGCGGCTTCATGGTATCGAGCGGCGAAGCCAGCGCCGCCTCGATCCGGTCGAGCGGGCACTCGGCATGGGCTGCCGATGCGCTCAGCAGAACTGCCGCGATCGTCATTCTCTTCATTCGGTCTCTCCCCGGTTGTGGAGGACCGGCCTAACGGTATGGTGTGGGCCTCGTCAATGCACCATGCCAGAGTGGCACAGCGGGCTGTGGCCCTGTGGCAACAGTCCGCAGCCGTCACGACTCCGCCTCATTGACGCCCGGGTTGCGACACCTGGCGCTCCTAGCTTCCTCGCCATTCGACCAAGAGTTTGCAGGAGGTTTCCACATGAAGGCACTCAAAGTTTCTCTGCTTGCCGGCGCCATGCTGATCGCTGCTGGGGCGGCGGCGCGCGCGGCCGACGCCGATGTTCCCGCCGACACCTATGAGGCCATGGGCTTCTATCTTCGCGGCGATCTCGGTTGGTCGTTTCTCGACTGGGCCGATGGCGACGAGGATAGCGCTCTCGCGGTTGGCGGCGGCGTCGGTTATCGCTTCAACGACAATCTCCGCACCGATCTCCGTCTCGACTGGGCGGGCGATTACGAAGTGGCGCCCGGCGCCGACCTGAGCGTCACCACGGTGCTCGGCAATCTTTATTTCGACATGGCCAACGACACCATGTTCACGCCTTATCTGGGTGCCGGCGCGGGTTACGGCTGGACCAGCAATTCGGGCGGCGATGATGACGACGGAGCTGCCTTCGCTTTGATGGCCGGTGTCGGCATCGACATGACGGAGAACATCACGCTCGATCTCGGCTACCGTTTCCGCGACGTGATGGTGTCGGGTTCGGACCCGATGGAACACCAGATCCTCGGCGGCGTGCGTATCGGTTTCTGAGGCTCGATCGAGAGTCCTCGGACGCGAGCGGGGGCGGCGGTGGAGAAATCCGCCGCCGCTTTCGCCGTTATTGATTTCTCAATCCGGCTCGGGCATAGCGGGGGCGGGCTAGCCCTCCCCACCGAGGGCCGGTCCATCTGCAAGGATGGAGCAAACGATGACGGCAATGAAACCGGCGGCGCGCCCGGTCACTCCGCACTTCTCTTCCGGACCCTGCGCCAAGATTCCAGGCTGGTCGCCCAAACTCCTCGAAACCGCGTTCACCGGCCGCTCGCATCGCTCGAGCGAGGGCAAGGCGCGATTGCGTCTGGCGATCGAGCGGACGCGCGAGGTGCTGGAAGTTCCGGCGTCCCATCTGATCGGCATCGTTCCGGCGTCCGATACGGGTGCCGTCGAAATGGCGTTGTGGTCGCTGCTCGGGCAACGCGGCGTCGATGTGCTGGCCTGGGAAAGTTTCGGCGAGGGCTGGGTCAGCGATATCGTCAAGCAATTGAAGCTCGCCGATGCGCGGAAGCTGACTGCGCCCTATGGCGAACTGCCCGATCTCGGCCAGGTCGATTTCAACCGCGACGTGGTCTTCACCTGGAACGGCACGACATCGGGCGTGCGCGTGCCTGATGCGACTTGGATCGCGCCGGACCGCGATGGCCTCACGATCTGCGATGCCACCTCCGCCGCGTTTGCCCAGAATCTCGATTTCGCCAAGCTCGATGTTGTGACGTTCTCGTGGCAAAAGGCGCTGGGCGGCGAGGGCGCGCATGGCGTCATCATCCTCGGACCCCGCGCGGTCCAGCGGCTCGAAAGTTATACGCCGCACTGGCCTCTGCCGAAGATTTTCCGCATGACATCGGGCGGCAGGCTGATCGCCGGAATTTTCGAGGGCGAGACGATCAACACGCCCTCCATGCTGTGCGTCGAGGACTATCTCGTGGCGCTGGATTGGGCCCGCCGTATCGGCGGATTGAAGGCGCTGCGGTCGCGCGCCGATGCCAACGCGGCGGCGATCGCGCGTTGGATCGCCAGAACTCCGTGGGCGGACAATCTGGCGAGGAAGCCGGAGACCGCGTCCAACACCTCCGTCTGCCTGACGCTGCGGGGCGATCCGGCGATCCCGAAAAAAATGGCGAAACTGCTGGAGGACGAGGGCGTGGCCTACGACATCGGTTCCTATCGCGACGCGCCGCCGGGCCTCCGCATCTGGTGCGGCGCCACGGTCGAAACATCGGATATCGAAGCATTGTTGCCCTGGCTCGACTGGGCCTATGAAAGGACCGTGTCATGAGCCCCCGCGTTCTCGTTTCCGACCGGCTGTCCGAAACCGCCGTGCAGATCTTCCGCGACCGCGGTGTCGCCGTCGACTATCTTCCCGATCTCGGAAAGGACAAGGATGCGCTGCTCGCGGCGATCCCCGGCTATGACGGGCTGGCGATCCGCTCGGCCACCAAGGTCACCCGCAAGATCATCGCCGCCGCCGCGAAACTTAAAGTGATCGGCCGGGCCGGCATCGGCGTCGACAATGTCGATATTCCCGCCGCCAGCCAGCGCGGCATCGTGGTCATGAACACGCCCTTCGGCAACGCCGTCACCACGGCCGAGCATGCGCTCTCGATGATGATGGCGCTGGCCCGCCAGATTCCGGAGGCAAACGCCTCGACGCATGCGGGAAAGTGGGAGAAGAACCGCTTCATGGGGGTCGAGCTGTTCAACAAGACGCTCGGCATCATCGGCTGCGGCAATATCGGCTCGATCGTCGCCGACCGGGCGCTCGGGCTCAAGATGAAGGTGATCGCCTACGATCCCTTCCTGTCGCCTGAACGCGCCATCTTGATCGGCGTCGAGAAAGTGGAACTCGATGACATCTTCCGCCGCGCCGATTTTATCTCGCTGCATACGCCACTCACCGACAAGACGCGCCACATCATCGACGCTGCCGCGCTGGCGCGATGCAAGAAGGGGGTGCGCATCATCAACTGCGCGCGGGGCGGCCTCGTCGTCGAGGATGCGCTTTACGATGCGCTCAAGTCAGGCCAGGCAGCCGGCGCGGCACTCGACGTGTTCGAAACCGAACCCGCGACCGCGCACAAACTCTTCGGCCTCGACAACGTGGTGGTGACGCCGCATCTCGGCGCCTCGACCGGCGAGGCGCAGGAAAACGTGGCGCTCCAGGTGGCCGAGCAGATGGCGGACTATCTGCTCAGTGGCGCCGTCACCAACGCCCTCAACATGCCGGCGATCACGGCGGAGGAAGCGCCCCGCCTCAAGCCCTATGTTGCGCTGGCGGAAAAGCTTGGCTCGTTCGCGGGCCAGCTCACAGACGGGCCGGTCACCGGCGTGGTCATCGAATATGCGGGCGATGTCAGCGAAATGAACACAAGGGCACTCACCTCGGCGGCCTTGGCTGGGCTTCTCACTCCGATGATCGGCACCGTCAACATGGTGTCAGCACCCGTGGTCGCGCGCGAGCGCGGCATCAGGGTCGACGAGGTGCGGCAAAGCCAGCGCGGCGCCTTCGAAACCTATATCCGGCTCTCCGTCCGCACCGAGGGTCTCGAACGCTCGATCGCCGGCACGGTATTTTCCGACGGCAAGCCCCGCATCATCCAGATCAAGGGCATCGACCTCGAAGCGGAATTCGCGCCCCACATGCTGTATGTGACGAACCAGGACAAGCCGGGTTTCATCGGCGCGCTGGGCACGCTGTTTGGCGCGGCCAATGTCAATATCGCGACGTTCAATCTGGGCCGCATGGCACGGGGCGAAGACGCCATCTGCCTGGTTCAGATCGACGAGCCGCTGCCGCCCTCCGTGCTGAAGGCGGTGCGCGCACTTCCCCAGGTGCGCCACGCGACGCCACTGGCATTTTGACGCAAAGCGGCCCCGAATTCGCCGCAACGCGGGTTGCTTAGTGCGTTCCGGTTGGCCGGGGGGCCGATCGGAGGAACCCCATGCAGACCCGTCTCGCAGCCTTGCTTCTCGTTTCCACCGCCTTCACAGCTCCCGCTTTCGCCGCCGATATTCCGGTCAGTTCCCGGATCGACGCGGTCACGGTTTATCCGTCGGGCGCCGAAATCACCCGTATCGCCGAAGCAAAGCTTGAAGCCGGCGAGCATACGCTGATCTTCGAGGGACTGCCCGGCGACCTCGACACCGAAACGCTCCGGGTCGAGGGAACCTCCGAAGGCCAGGTCGAGATCGGCTCGGTCGATTCGAAAATGATCTATGTGCCGTCCGCCGAAACCAATGCCGAGAGGAAGCGCCTCGAACGCGAAATGGAAGTGTTGCAAGACGAGCGCAACCGGCTGGACCAAGCCGTCTCCGATGCCGAGTACCAGAAAAACCTGATGCAGCAGCTTGCGTCCGGCATCATTCCGCAGCCGGTCAAGGATGTCGAATTCAAACCTTTCGGCGCCACGGAACTTGGCGGACTGCTCGATCTCGTCAGCGCCAGGTTGCAAGTGTTCTCGAAAATCATCTTCGACTCGCGGCTGCGCCAGCGCGAGATCGACAAGCTCAACAACGATCTGTCGACTGAGCTCGCCCAGTTGGCTCCGCGCGAAGAGGCCCGCATGGTGGTCAGCGTTCATCTGGCCGCGCCCGCCGCCGCCCAAGGCACGTTCAAGCTCAAATACCGGATTGCCAGTGCCGGCTGGCGTCCGATCTATGACGCGCGCCTCACGTCGCCCGACAAGAACGCCAAGGCGAAGATCGACCTCGTGCGCCGCGCCGAAGTCATGCAGGGCACGACCGAGAACTGGACCGATGTGGCGCTGACGCTATCCACGGCGCGTCCGGTCGGAGCCACGGCGGCGCCCGATCTCGTCGCCTGGCAGCTCGCGATGATGGCGGACCAATTGGCACGTGGCGACGGATCGCTCGATCAAATGCAGTCGAGCAAGGCCATCGCACCCGCGGCCGAACCGCTGATGGCCGAGCAGTCGCTTGGCAAGGAGGATGACACGCGCCGAGCCAAGCGCGCCAATGTCTTGCAGCTTCAGGCGCTCGTCGAAGTGGCGGGCTTCCAGGCGCTCTACAACATCGCCGGCAAGGTTTCGATCGACAACACCGGCACCGCCAAGAAAGTCAGGATCGGCAGCGGCGAGATCGACGCGGAGCTCAGCGCGCGCGCCGTGCCGAAGCTCGACCCCAACGCCTATTTGACCGCCGCCTTCACCTTGAACGGCGACACGCCGCTGCTGCCCGGACCCGTCATGCTGTATCGCGACGGCGTCTATATGGGGCAGGGGCTGTTGCCGATGCTGTCACCGGGTGAGGAATCGAAACTCGGTTTCGGCGCC
>JANNSP010000315.1:0-6991 GCA_031402975.1 Hyphomicrobiales bacterium | reverse complement strand
TTCTCCGGAGCTTGAATGCACACACATCTCTCTTCTCCTTCTCCCCTCGTGGGAGAAGGTGGATCGCGCAAAGCAGGCAAGCTTGCGCAGCCTGCGCAGGCTTGGCTGCTTTGGCGCGAGACGGATGAGGGGGCGGCGCAGCGAGTCTGGACCGTCGCGACTCGCGGAACCGCCCCCTCATCCGGCGCTTCGCGCCACCTGCCCCCGCGAGGGGGGAAGGGCAAGAAGTGACCATCTCCTTCGACGACTTTCTTAGAGTGGATATCCGCGCCGGCACGATCGTCGGTGTCGAGGATTTTCCCGAGGCGCGGAAACCGGCTTTCAAGTTGCGGATCGATTTTGGGCCGGAGATGGGAATCAGGAAATCATCCGCGCAGATCACCAGGCATTATACCCGCGACGACCTGATCGGGCGGCAGGTGGCGGCGGTCGTCAATTTCCCGCCCCGCCAGATCGGCAAGTTCATGTCGGAGGTTCTGACGCTGGGCTTTCCCGATGCCGATGGCGAAGTGGTGCTGCTGTCGCCGGAACGCAGTGTGCCGGACGGCGGACGGCTGTTCTGATCACACCGGAATGAGGATTTCGGCGCGGAGGCCCCCCATGGGGCTGTCGCCGAGGCGCACATCGCCGCCATGGGCGCGGGCGATGTCAAGGGCGATGGCGAGGCCGAGCCCGGTGCCCGTCTCGTCGAGGTTGCGGGCATTGTCGAGGCGGACGAAGGGGCGGAACGCGTCGGCGCGCCTGGCTGGTTCGATGCCCGGGCCGTCGTCGTCGACGGTCACCGTCAGCAGGTGATTTTCGATCGAGGCCTTGACGGCGACGTGCTTGGCATAGCGGACGGCGTTGCCGATGACATTGGCGAGAAGGCGGCCGAAAGCGTTGGGCTTGACCCTGGCACGCAGATCGTCGCCGATCGAAAGCGTCAGGTTTTCGGATTTGCGCGTAGCACCGTGAAACAGCGGGGCAAGATCGGTTTCCTCAGCACTCTCGCCGCCCGCACCCTTGACGAAAGCCATGTAGGCTTCGAGCATGCGCTGCATCTCGGCCACGTCCTCCTTGAGGGGGCGGACCTTCGGCCCGTCGCCCAAAACCGCGAGTTCAAGGCGGAAGCGGGTGAGGATGGTGCGGAGATCGTGGCTGACGCCGGCCAGCATGGCGGTGCGCTGTTCGACATGCTTGCCGATCCGGTCCTTCATGTCGAGAAAGGCTTCGCCCGCGCGCCGGACCTCGGTGGCGCCGCGCGGACGGAAATCCTGAATATCGCGGCCGAGGCCGAAACTCTGCGCCGCGTTGGCCAATTCGACGATGGGCGTGATCTGCTTCCGGAGAAACAGCACCGCGATGACGGCCAGCACCAAGGACGAGATCAGCATCCACAGCAGCAGCGCGTCGGTGTTGGCGGCATAGGTGCGCTCCTCGTCCGTCCGTATACGGAAGATCAGACCCGGCTCCACCTCGACGCGGATGTCGACCAGGCCGCCGGTGCCGCTGCTGTCGATCCAGAACGGCCGGCCGGTTTCGCGCGCCAGATAGCGGGCGAGCTTGTCATCGACCAGCGAATACAGGGTCCGCCGGACGGGCGGCGGCAGTTTGTCCCCGCGCATGATATCGAGCCCGAGCCGGATGCGCTTGTTCGCCACCTCCTCGATCTCCGCCAACTCCGCCTCGGTCTTGGCCGAGCGGTCGTAGAGATCGATGACCAGGCCGATTTCGCGCGCCAGCGAACGCGCCAGGACCTTGGTGACGTTGTCCCAGTGACGGTCGAGGATGATGCCGGCCATGATGGTCTGCAAGAGCACGATGGGCGCGATGACGATGATCAGCGAGCGCTGATAGAGGCCGCGCGGCATATGACGCTCGAGGAAGCGGTTGAAGGCTTGATACAGTCCGCCGCGGTCAGGCATCTTTCCCCTCAATCGGCCAGGAGCGCATAGCCCGAGCCCCGCACCGTCTGCAGGAAGATCGGACTTGACGGATCGATCTCGATCTTCTGGCGCAGGCGATTGATCTGCACATCGACGCTGCGCGCGCTCTCCTCGGAGCCGGGCTGGGCCAGATCGGCGCGGGCCACGGGATTTCCCACATGTTCGGCGAGAAGCCGCAGCAGGTCCTTCTCGCGCGAGGTGAGGCGCACCAGTTCGCCCTCGCGGCGAAGCTCGCCCTTCGGCAGATTGAAACTGAAGGCGCCAAAGCGCACTTCGCCCCGCGGCGGCGCGACGGCCGTGCGGCGCAACAGATTGCGGATGCGCAGCACGAGTTCGCGGGGCTCGAAGGGCTTTGACAGATAGTCATCGCCGCCGGAGCCCAATCCCTCGATCCGGTCCTCGGTTTCGGCCAGCGCCGACAGCATGAGGACGGGAATTTTCTCGCTGGCGGCGCGCAACCGCTCGGTCAACTGCTTGCCGTTTTCGCCCGGCATCATGATGTCGAGGATCATCAGGTCGAAGGAGATGCCCTCCATGCGGCGGCGCGCTTCGGCGGCATTGGCCGCCACGGTGACGCGAAAGCCGTTCTCCGCCAGGTAGGAGCGGAGCAACTGGCGCAGACGCCGGTCGTCATCGACCACGAGAATGTGCGGCCGGTCAGCCACGCTGCCCCTCCCCGTCGCCCGTCAGGCCCGCCTTCTCGATCCAGTCGCGCACGCTGTCGCGGTTTTCGGGACTGACCAGATGCGTGAGCACGGTGCGGTAATGGCGGCCGGCATCCCGGCCCGATTGGTCGATGGCCCGGCGGATGCGGGCGATCTGCGGCGCCATCAGTGCGAGGCGCAGGCTTTCGCCGCGGGGGCTCAGATGCAGCAGGCGCTGGCGGCGGTCGGCATCGCCCTCCTTCTGGTAAATGTAATCCTGGTCGATCAAGTCCTTCAAAACCCGTCCCAGGCTCTGCTTGGTGATGCGCAGGATATCGAGAAGCTGGGCCACCGTCATGCCCGGATCGCGGCCGACGAAATGCACGACCCGGTGATGGGCGCGCCCGAATCCCAGATCCTTCAGCATGACATCGGGATCGGACACGAAATCGCGATAGGCGAAAAACAAGAGCTCGATCAGGGCCACGGTCTCCAGATCGTCGGGTGTATAAAGTATGTCAGCCATATTGACATATTATTCCAAGTTGGTTAGGCTGATATAAGCAGAATAAGGGAGGCATGCCATGTCCATCGTTCCATTCGACAGCCGCGACGGCGTCATCTGGATGAACGGCGAGTTCGTCGAATGGAAGGACGCCAAGGTGCATGTGCTGACCCATGCGCTGCATTACGCCTCCGCCGTGTTCGAGGGCGAGCGCGCCTATGGCGGCGAAATCTTCAAGCTCAACGAGCATACCGAGCGGCTGTTCGCCTCGGCCCAGATGCTCGACATGAAAATCCCCTTCACCGTCGATGAGATCAATCAGGCCTCGCGCAACACGCTGGCGAAACAGGGCTTCATCGATGCCTATGTGCGCCCGATCGCCTGGCGCGGCTCGGAGATGATGGGCGTTGCGGCGCAGAACGCGCGGATCAACGTGGCGATCGCCATCTGGCAATGGCCCAGCTATTTCGATCCGAAGGCTTTGGAGAACGGCATCAAGCTCGACATGGCGAAATGGCGGCGGCCCGATCCCATGACCGCCCCGGCGAAAGCCAAGGCGGTCGGGCTTTATATGATCTGTACACTGTCGAAACACGAGGCCGAGCGCAAAGGCTATGCCGACGCCATGATGCTCGACTGGAGGGGCCAGGTGGCCGAATGCACCGGCGCCAACATCTTCTTCGTGAAAGACGGCGAAATCCACACGCCGGTGGCGGATTGTTTTCTGGACGGCATCACCCGGCGGACCGTGATGGAGCTGGCGCGGCGCCGCCAGATCAAGGTGACGGAGCGGGTCATCATGCCGGACGAACTGTCAGGCTTCGAAAGCTGCTTTATCGTCGGCACCGCGGCGGAGGTGACGCCGGTGGGCGAGATCGGCCCCTACAAGTTCGTGGTGAGCGACATGGTGCGGACGCTCAGGGCCGATTATTTGAGCGAAGTGCAGCCGAAGAAGAAGGCGGCGTAAAGCGGGAAGTCCCTCATTCGGCCTATTGGCCACCTTCTCCCACGCGTGCCGCGCGGGCGAAGGCAAATGTATATGTGACTTCTCCCATTCGAAGAATGGGAGAAGGTGCCCGACAGGGCGGATGACGGACTTTCTTTCCTAGATCGGCTGGCCGAGGCCCTCTGAACACCTTTCGTCCTTGAGGCATTGAGCCACTGCAGATTTGGTGCCGTCGTTGTACTTTCCGTCGATAGTGACTACGTCGTACCCTTGGTTTTTCAGGAAGACTTGGATTCTCAGGACTGCGTTGAGGTCGCCGCGCCGGAGAAGGGCTTCGAATTCTTCGCGCGCTTCATCGGTGCGCCCCGCCTTCACCAGGACAATGGCCCGGCGCGTCTGATACTGGTTCGACAGGTCCGGATAACCAATGGCGGCGGCTTTCCTCAAATCTTCCGCGGCTTCCGCAAACCTGCCCGCCGCTTCGAGATAAGTGGCGCGGTCGGCCAGCAGCTCCAGATCGATCATGCTGGCCGGAAGGCTATCGACATATTTCGTGATCGTCGCCGCCGCCAAATTGTGCTGGCCGGTGCGATGATAGGCGTCGGCCAGGTGTTCCCATGGGTTTCTGTCCTGCATGATCCCAGGCAGACGTTTGATGCGTGGATCGTAGCCTTTCGTCGCTTCGATGAGGTCGGGGATGGCTTCTTCGGAACGTCCGATGAAGTCCAGCATCTTTCCTTTGACGTAGCGGGCGCTGGGATTGCCTGGCGCGAGTGCCGCTGCTTTCTCGGCCTCCGCCAGCGCCTCGGGCTCGCGGTGGGTCTGGTAGAATACGTTCGCCAGTCCGGCGTGAGGGCGCCAGTCGTTGGGAGCAAGCGCCGCCGCCTTTTCGAGAATTGGCACTGCCTCGGCGGGCGTTTCGCTGATTGCCACCATGTTGCCCTTGGCAAGATGGGCGTCAACGAATTGGTCATCCAGCGCGATGGCGCGGTCCCAGGTTTTTAGCGCCTTCTGGTAGCCGCGCGGTGAACCGTTTTCGAAACCATTTTCCAGCCACACATAGGCATTGCCAAGATTGACCAGCGCGGTCGCGATTTCGCGGCGTGTTCCTTTGTTGGACTCGACAAAACGTTCGCAAATCGATGCTTCCGCCTTGGTCAGATTGCCCATGACGTTTCCGGTGCAGTTGGCGGGCACCGCGGGGATGGCACCAAACTCTGTCAGTACAGCGGACATTGGAACTGGGCGGGATGAAAAGTTTTGAGCCAGGGCCATACACGACATGTTCGCCGGGCATGTAGGGCTCTGGACAAGCGAATAGGCGGCACGGGCGGGCAACGCGCCAGCGAGCAACACCGACGCAACACACATGAATGACACGACAAACGATTTCATATCAGGCACTCCGGATCGACGACACAGGCCTGCAAGCCATTCTGGAATTCCTTGATGCTGGTGTCGGGCCTGGGGCCCCGATAGGCTTCCCTGAGTTCTTCCCTGAGGAAGCCGCGCTTGATCATGTGGCTGGAGACGGCCCGCGCCAGCCAGTTGTCGGAGGCGACGGCCTCCGCCATGTCGTGAAAGGCCTCGTCATAGCGGCCGAAGTGTTTGTGAACGTAGGCCCGGTAAAAATACGCATATGGCGTCGTTTGATCCCAGGTTCCTGCGTTGATGAGTTTTTCGGATTCGCTCAGCAGCTCCGCATAACGCCCCAGTCTCAAGAACGAATTGAGCCTGATCCTCGGCGACTCGACGGCGAAGCGGTCGAGCGCCAGCGCCGCTTCCGCATCGGCCAGCGCCGCGACATGGTTATCGGTGTCCGAATAAAGATCGGCGCGCAGATCATAGCTTTTAGCCAGTGCCGGGTACTGGGCGACCAGCCAGTCCGCATCGGCCAGGGCTTCCCGATACATGAGAACGTCCGAATAAAAACGCGCTCGGGTATGAACCACGTAAGCATAAAAATCGAAATCGTCCTTGTTCCTGCGCCCGTAATAGCGAACCTTGGCGACCTCCGCCCGGTCAGCGGAAAGGATGCGGTCAAACTCGGCCACGGCGCGTTTCACGTCGCATTCGCGGCACGCAAACAGAAGCGTCAAGTTGAGTCGAGTCAGAAAGTCATCCGGATTGATTTCCAGACCTCTTTCATAGGCGTGCAGGGCGTTCTCCCGGCTGCCGCCGACATCGAACGCAAATGCGCCAAGCGCCGAATAGGCCTCGGAACTATCGGGCTCACGCGACAAAAAATCGCTGAAATCCCGAGCGGTGGCGGCCAATTGGCCGGTCCTGAAGCGCGCCCATCCACGCCGCAAGTAGGCCTCATTCAGATCAGGATCGAGTTTCAGCGCCGCGTCGAGAGCCGGGATCGCCAATTCGGGGCGCTTCACCCAATAGAACGATTCGCCCCGCTTGAATTGCGCATAGGCCTTCTCGGTGTTGGTAGCCGTGGGACTTGCTACGACGCGGTCGCAGGCCTTAACCGTCGCATCTGGTTCGTTATAACTGTCGGCGGTCCGGCAGGCCGCGACATCGACGGTCTCCGCCATCACAGGCGACGCCAGCATGACCGGCAAAACCACGGAGAAAACGATTGCAGCATGTCTAAAAAAAGTCATCGTCATTCCCTCGTCCACTAGCCGTGACCTTAGGAAAGCGGCGTTAAAACCGGCCTAACTGGAAAGAATAGAGTTTCATTAAAATTGGCGTCCGTTCGCGCTAGGCAGGCCTAGCTCAAGAAAACCAGTTTGCCCTCGTCCAGGCGCCGGTAAAAGCAACTGCGCCGCGCGGTGTGGCAGGCGGGGCCTTGCGGCTTTACTTTAATCTGCAGCACGTCCTGATCGCAGTCGGTGAGGATTTCGTGGACTTCGAGGACGTTGCCGGAAGTTTCGCCCTTCTTCCACAAGCGCCCGCGCGAGCGGCTCCAGAAATGCGCGAACCCGGTTTCGCGGGTGAGGCGCAGCGCCTCGGCGTT
>JANNSP010000314.1:0-6984 GCA_031402975.1 Hyphomicrobiales bacterium | reverse complement strand
TATGCCCCCGAGCATGTGGAAATCCTGGCGAAAGAGCCGTTCGCCTATCTGGGCCTGGTCAAGCACGCGGGCGAAATCCTGCTCGGCGAACACGCGCCCACGACGCTCGGAAACTTCGTCATCGGCCCCAACCATGTGCTGCCGACGGGAGGCTGGGCCCGGACATTCTCTCCACTCTCGGTGTTCGACTTCATGAAGCGCAGCTCGATCGTCTATGTCACGCGGAGCGGTTATCCCGAAATGGCCGCCCACGCGAAAGTCTTCGCCACCTATGAGGGCTTCGACGCCCATGCCAACGCCGTCTCGGAGATGCGGACAAAGCTGACCGGCGGCTGAACGGGGCGTTGTGGAGTTCGACATGCGCTTCAGCGCACTGTTGCACGGAAGGCAAGGAGCATCCCCATGGCCCACACGCGCGACGCTTCCTGGGACACCGATCTCATCTGGCACTATTTCAAGACCGTCTCGACCAAGGCCAATCCCGGCAGCTATTCCCAATATTACCGCAACCAGGATTCGGGCGGCGAGCTGAGCGACCGCGCCCGGGTCTACGAGATGCTGGTCGACGAGCCCGAACATACATTGCCCACTCTCATGCCCACCACCAAGGAGTCACTGGATAATTACGGCAAGAGCAAACTTCCGTGGAACCAGAACAACGGCGGGTTCCTGACTTCCGTCAATCAGCAATACTGGTGCGGCTCGATCATCAAGATGGTGTTCGTGCGCTATATGGGCTGGCCGATGAAGGAGCCGGACGACCAGCGCTATCCCGGCAAGAAGGGGTCGGACGCGGTCCAGTGGATTATCGACAAGCTGAAGAAGAACATTCCGGTGCGCGCCTCGCTCGGCGGCCAGCACTATGTCGGCATCGTCGGGCACCGGGTGACGACGGTGGCACCGCCGCACGGCGTCGCCGGGCCAGTCGACCTGTTCAATGAGTTCCTGTGCATCGACCCCTGGGCCTACGGCACCAAGGGAGACAACATGCACATGAAATATGCCGGCGCCGCGACGGCCTTTCTCGGCATCAGCAAACAAGCGGGATCGTCCTGGACCTACGGACAGCAGGGCAAGATCGTCCAGTGGGTCGAGACACCGAAGTAGTATGTTCGAATTCTACCTCTCCCATCGGGAGAAGGGAATTACGCAGCCTTTTCTTCCGACAAGAACGCCCTGATCTCGCCCAGGAAGGGTTCGGCGAATTCCGCGAGCTTGGCCTGGCCCACGCCGTGTACTTCGGCGAAATCCCATTTGGTCAACGGCCGCCGCGCCGCCATGTCGATCAAGGCGCGGTCGCCGAAGATGACATAGGCGGCGACGCCTCGCGCGCGCGCCAGCTTGAGGCGAAGGGTCTTGAGACGGAGCAGCAAAGCATCGCCGGGCTCGGCGGCGATCACGCGCTGGCGTCTCTTCGAGATGCGCATCAGGTCGCGGCGGTAGTGGAAATCCGTTTCACCGCGGAGCAGCCCCTGGCCTTTCGGTGAAATGGCGAGTCCGCCGAATCCGCCAACATCGAGGGCGAGGTAACCGCCCGCGACCATCTGCCGGATCATCGACTGCCATTCGGCCCGGCCGCGATCCTTGCCCACACCGAAAACCGCGAGCGCGGTGTGACGCAATTGCACGGCCCGGTCGTTGGGTTTGCCTTCCAGCACATCGACGATATGGGCCGGGCCGAAACGTCCACCGGTCAAGCGGATGGCTTCGAGAATTTTCGCAGCTTCGGCCTTACCGTCGAAGGTCTGTTTGGGATCGAGACAGCCATCGCAATTGCCGCAACGGCCGGAGGCCTCGCCGAAATAACCGAGGAGGCATTCCCTGCGGCAGCCGGGTGCTTCGCAATAGGCGACCAGCGCGTCCAGTCGCTTGTGCTCGCGGCGGCGGCGCTCGTCTCCCCCCTGCTCCTCGTCGATGAAACGCCGCCGCATGCGGATATCGTCGAGGCCGAACACCATATGCGCTTCCGCCGGCTCTCCGTCGCGGCCCGCCCGGCCGATCTCCTGGTAGTAGGCATCGAGCGAGCCCGGCAGATCGGCATGGAAGACGAAGCGCACGTCGGGCTTGTCGATGCCCATGCCGAAGGCGATGGTGGCGCACACCACGATGCCCTTCTCCGCCATGAAGCGCTCCTGCGCCAGACTGCGCTGCTCGGACGTAAGCCCGGCGTGATAGGCGACGGCGCGATGACCCTTGCCCGCGAGAAAGGACGCCAGGTCCTCAGCGCTCTTGCGCGACAGGGCATAGACGATGCCGCTTTCGCCCACGTGATCCTCCATGAAAGACGCGAGCTGCTTCTTGGTGGTGGATTTTGGCTCGACTGTGAGCTTGATATTGGGCCGGTCGAATCCCGCCACGTAGATATCGGCCAGGCCGCCGAACAGCTTGCCGACAATATCGCGCCGCGCCGCTTCGTCGGCGGTGGCCGTGAAGGCGCCGATGGGAACTCCGGGAAAAGCGGTCTGCAATTGTTTGAGGGCCTCGTATTCGGGACGGAACGAAGCGCCCCACTGCGAAATGCAATGGGCTTCGTCGACCGCGATCATCGACACGTCGAGCTTCCGCAAGGCCTGGATCATGCGCTCGGTCATCAGCCGTTCCGGCGCCAGATAGACGATCCGTACACGGCCTTCCGAGATGCGCCGCCAGATCGAGACATTCTCCTCGCGCGACGCCGACGAGTTGATCGTCTCGGCCTCAACGCCCGCCAGCTTGAGCGCCGCCACCTGGTCCTTCATCAACGCCACCAGCGGCGACACGACGATGGCGAGCCCGGGTTTCACCAGGGCCGGAATCTGGTAGCACAACGACTTGCCCGATCCGGTCGGCATAACCGCCAGCACATGGCGTCCGGCCAGCAGGCTGTCGATAATCGGCTCCTGGCCGGAGCGGAAACTGTCGAAGCCGAAAGTGCCGCGCAGGACGTCGAGCTTGGTCGTCATCAATCGCCCTGCTGGTACCAGCGGAAGCGCTTGCCGTTCCAGTAGATGAGACCGCTGGCCGATTCGGTCTTGATCACCATCAACGCGTCGCCCTTGATTTTTGGCGGTGACTCGTCGCTGGCGCCTTGCAAGACTTTCCCCCTGGGCTCGACATGCCAGGCGTCAAGCGCGGAGAAATCGTCCCCCATGCCGTCAATCGGCGTGCCCGCCCCCACCACGGCGACCCTGCCTCGCTTCAAGACAAACCCGTAGCCGGACTTGCCCGTGGCTTTTTCCTTGAGCAGGATTACCGTGTCGCGCCACCCGTCGCCGTCGAAATCGCCGTGCAGATAAAATGGGTTGAGACGGGCCTCGAAGACATATCGCGGCTTGCCGGCGAAGGCGTCCGCGATGCCGGGCGGCAGGCTGGCAGCGAGTACGTAGTCGAGATCGCCGCTCCCTGCCGCCAGCGCGGTTCCGCTCGCCAGAAACATGACAGCCAGCGCCATTCGCAACGTCATGGTAGATTCGCCTTTCGCCTGTTGGGCCGCGACATTACATGCCGGCATGGCACGGTCCATCTTGCCGTTGTTCTCTTTTTGATCTAGTCAGAGTCATGGCCGAACACAAGAAAGTCATCTCCATTCAGGGGGCGCGCGAGCACAACCTGAAAAACATCTCGCTCGAACTGCCGCGCGACCGCTTGATCGTGTTCACCGGCCTGTCGGGGTCGGGCAAATCGTCGCTCGCCTTCGATACGATCTATGCCGAGGGCCAGCGGCGCTATGTCGAGAGCCTGTCGGCCTATGCGCGGCAGTTCCTCGAAATGATGCAGAAGCCCGATGTCGACCAGATCGACGGGCTGTCGCCGGCCATCTCCATCGAGCAGAAGACGACGAGCCGCAATCCGCGCTCGACGGTCGGCACCGTCACCGAAATCTACGACTACATGCGCCTGCTGTTCGCCAGGATCGGCATCGCCTATTCGCCGGCGACCGGGCTTCCCATCGAAAGCCAGACGGTGACCTCGATGGTCGACCGCGTGCTGGCGCTGCCGGAGGGGACGAGACTTTATCTGCTGGCGCCGATCGTCCGTGGACGGAAGGGCGAATACCGGAAGGACCTCGCCGACCTGCAGAAGAAGGGCTTCCAGCGGGTCAAGGTCGATGGACAGTTCCACGAGATCGACGCGGTGCCGTCCCTCGACAAGAAATTCAAGCACGACATCGACGTGGTGGTGGATCGGATCGTGGTGCGCCCCGATCTGGCGACCAGGCTCGCCGACAGTTTCGAAACGGCGCTCAAGCTCGCCGATGGCCTCGCCGTCGCCGAATTCACCGACAAGCCCCTGCCCCCCTCCGAAACCTCCGAGGAGAGCGCCAACAAATCGAAGAACGAGACGCATGAGCGGATCATTTTTTCCGAGCGCTTCGCTTGCCCCGTGTCGGGCTTCACCATCGACGAGATCGAGCCGCGCCTCTTCTCGTTCAACAATCCGTTCGGCGCCTGTCCCAAATGCGACGGGCTCGGCACGGAACTGCGCTTCGAGCCCGATCTGGTGGTGCCCGATGATTCACTCTCGCTCCGCGATGGCGCCATCCTGCCCTGGGCCAAGACCGGCAACACGTCCCCCTATTACGCGCAAACTCTTTCGGCGCTGGCGAAGCATTACAAAATTTCGATGACCGCGCCGTGGAAGGACCTGCCGAAAAAAGCCCGCGAGGCGATCCTGTTCGGCACCGGCGAGGACGAGATCACCGTCACCTATGACGATGGGCTTCGGTCCTACAAGACGCGGAAACCTTTCGAGGGCGTCATCGGCAATATCGAGCGGCGCTGGCGCGAAACCGATTCGAACTGGATGCGCGAGGAGCTCGCACGCTACCAGTCGGATCATCCGTGTGCGGCCTGCAAGGGCTATCGCCTGAAACCGCAGGCGCTCGCCGTGAAGGTCGGAAAAAAGCACATCGGCGAAGTCAGCGAACTGTCGATCCGCGAGGCGCGCGTCTGGTTCGAGGAGTTGCTGCCGAAACTCAAGCCGAAGGAACAGGAAATCGCCCAGCGTATTCTCAAGGAAATCCGCGAGCGCCTGCAGTTCTTGGTCGATGTCGGACTCGACTATCTCAATTTGTCGCGCCATGCGGGAACGCTGTCGGGCGGCGAAAGCCAGCGCATCCGGCTCGCCTCGCAGATCGGTTCGGGTCTGACCGGCGTGCTCTATGTTCTGGACGAGCCGTCGATCGGCTTGCACCAGCGCGACAATGCCAGGCTTCTCGAAACGCTGGTGCATCTCCGCGATATCGGCAACACGGTGATCGTGGTCGAGCATGACGAGGAGGCCATCCGCCAGGCCGATTACGTCGTCGATATCGGCCCGGGTGCGGGCATCCATGGCGGCCATGTGGTGGCGCAAGGGACGCCCGCCGAAGTCATGGCCAATCCCAATTCGCTGACGGGTCAGTATCTCACCGGCTTCCAGCAGGTGCCGCTGCCGCATTACCGCAGGCGCTGGGACAAGGGCCGCTCGATCCGCGTGTTCGGGGCCTGCGCCAACAATCTGAAAAACATTTCCGCCGAAATTCCATTGGGCGTGTTCACCTGCATCACCGGCGTGTCGGGCGGCGGCAAGTCGACGCTGCTGATCGACACGGTCTATCGCGCCGCCGCGCGGAAACTGATGAACACGCGCGAGCCCCCCGCCGAGCTTGACCGGATCGAAGGCCTTGAACTCCTCGACAAGATCATCGACATCGACCAGTCGCCGATCGGCCGCACGCCGCGCTCCAACCCCGCCACCTATACCGGCGCCTTCACGCCGATCCGCGACTGGTTCGCTGGGTTGCCGGAAGCGAAAGCGCGGGGCTACGGGCCGGGGCGGTTTTCGTTCAATGTGAAGGGCGGGCGCTGCGAGACCTGCCAGGGCGACGGCGTCATCAAGATCGAGATGCATTGTCTGCCCGATGTCTATGTGACCTGCGACGAATGCCACGGCCACCGCTTCAATCGCGAGACGCTAGAAATAAAATTCAAGGACAAGTCGATCGCCGATGTGCTCGACATGACGGTGACGGAAGCGGCGGAGTTTTTCCGCGCCGTGCCAAGCGTGCGCGACAAGATGACAACGCTGGAGCGCGTGGGGCTGGGCTATATCCATGTGGGCCAGCAGGCGACGACGCTGTCGGGCGGCGAGGCGCAGCGGGTGAAGCTCGCCAAGGAACTGTCGAAGCGCGCCACGGGCCGCACACTTTATCTTTTGGATGAGCCGACGACGGGCCTGCATTTCCACGACGTGCGGAAACTTCTGGAAGTGCTGCATGAGCTCGTCGACCAGGGCAACACGGTCGTCGTGATCGAACACAATCTCGAAGTCATCAAGACCGCCGACTGGATCATCGACCTGGGCCCCGAAGGAGGCGATGCCGGCGGAGAGATCGTGGTGGCGGGAACGCCGGAAGACGTGGCGCGCGAGAAGCGGAGCTATACGGGGCAGTATCTGAAAGAGGTGCTGCGACGGGGGAAGAAAGAGGCGGCGGAGTGAGTGAAGTACTTGAGCGTATTCAGAAACTTGCTATGGCCGGTCTGACTGAATGCAGCGTGGTCGAAGATTATCCTGATGCGTGGAAGGGACCGAGTGTGCTGGTTCTGGCAGATATGAAATCTGGCGGCCGAGTTCATGCGCTTTGGGGCATTCCCAAAAACGGCGATCAGGTGGCGGTGCTGATTACCGCTTACCGGCCTGATCAATCGAAGTGGCTTTCCGATCTGTTGACGAGGCGACCCAAATGACAAAGACCGTTACCAGGCGTGTACGCGCCGGAAACTACATGGCGGAAGTGAAGGTGGAACTGATCCCGGACGATGGCGCTTGGGGCCCCTATCTTTCCGCCGAAGATGCAATGAAACTGGACCGCGTGCGCCAAGCGCTCAAGAATGGCGACATCGCCGCAGCCTCGAAGGAGGCCCAGGTATTCGAGTTGCTCCCATTGCCGGCCTATAGCCTGACACGCGATTTCAGTTGCAAACGCGGTGGGAGGATAGTGATGGCCGGAACGCCGGAAAACGA
>JANNSP010000313.1:0-7710 GCA_031402975.1 Hyphomicrobiales bacterium | reverse complement strand
CGGAGGGGATGAGCGGCGAGCGCCACACTTCCTTCAGCATGGCGGCGTTCACCGGATCCTTCTTGGTGAAATTGCGCAGGCTTTCGGTGTTGTTGGTGGCGATGTCGACCTGCTTGTTGAGCACCGCCATCAGATTGGTTTCATGATTGGCGTTGGTGACGGCGCGGAAGCAGTCCTTGGGCTCGATCCCCTTGGCCGAAAACAGATATACCGACGGCACGAGGAAGCCCGAGGTCGAGTTCGGATCGCCATTGCCGAATGTCAGCGACTTGTCGCATTTCATCATGTCCTCGACGCTCGAAATCGGGCTGTCCTTGTGGGTGAGGATCAGCGACCAGTAGCCGGGATTGCCCTCGGCATCGACGCTCTGGGCGAAGACCTGGCCCTCGGCCCGGTCGACCGCTTCCATGGCCGACTTGTTGCCGTACCAGGCCATCTGGATCTTGTTGAATTTCTGCGCCTCGATGATGCCGGCATAGTCGGAGGAGAAGAACGGCATGATCTTGATGCCGGTGTCCTTCGACATTTCGGCGAGGAAGGGTTCCCAGTTCTGTTTCAGGTTCTGCTGGGATTCGGTCGAGATGATGCCGAAATTGATTTCGGCCGCGCCGGCCGCCGCCGGATAAAATGCCAGGCCGCTCACGGCCGCCAGGACAAACGCTTTCAACATCAGATTCATTACAGGCCTCCTGCTGGTTATGTTTTGATGGTCAGGCAGCAACGGCGCGGGGGCCGTTGAGATCGGCGGCGTCGGGCAATACGAGTTCCTCGCTGGCCGAGCCGTAGATTTGCTTCAGGCGATCGTTGGTGAGATCCGTGCTCGGGCCGTCGAACACGATGCGGCCGGCCTGCATGGCGACGGTGCGGTGGCAGAACCGGCGGGCATATTCAACCTGATGCAAAGCGACCACGGTGGTGATGCGATCCTCGCGGTTGATCCGGGTCAGGGTTTCCATGACGCGCCTGGCGGACGCCGGGTCGAGCGAGGCGATGGGCTCGTCGGCCAGAACCACGCGCGCGCCCTGCACCAAGGCGCGAGCGATGGCGGCGCGCTGCTGCTGGCCGCCGGACAGAGTGGAGGCGCGCTGGCGCGCCGTCGCGGCGATACCGACACGCTCGAGCGCCCGCAACGCCAGGCGCTGGTCGTCGAGCGGGAACAGGCCGAGCGAGCCGCTGAGCGGCGACATGCGGCCCAGGCGTCCGGCCAGCACATTGGTGAGCACCGACAGGCGGCCGACCAGATTGAACTGCTGAAAGATCACTCCAATGTCGCGCCGGAGCGCGCGGATGTCGTCGGCAATGCGGCCGCCGGACTGGATGTTCCGGCCGTTCACCCGAACCGAGCCGCCATTCCCCCGATCGGCGGCGACGAGCCCTGCGACATGGCGGATCAAGGTCGACTTGCCGGACCCGGAGGCGCCGATCATCGCCACCATTTCGCCTTCGGCAATTTCGAAGTCGATGCCATCCAGGGCCTTGGTTCCGCTCGCATATGTCTTGCGCAATGCTGAAATACTGACATTTCCCATCGGTCTCATCCTGAAATCGAGAGGCCAATGTCTATCGGCATTTCATGACAGTCCGCTGACGGGTTTGCCCCTCAAAGGGAAACCGACCGGGCGCAGATTTCGCGGCGTTCATCGTCGTCATGGAAAACCGCGATGACGGCGCTGCCGGCGTCGCGCGCCTCGGCAATGAGCGACAGCACGCGGCGGCGGTTGTCGAGATCGAGCGAGGCGGTCGGCTCGTCGAGCAGCAACACCGGATGATGGGAGGCGAAGCCGCGCGCGATGTTCACGCGTTGCTGCTCGCCACCGGAAAAAGTCATCGGCGAAAGCCGCCAGAGCCGCTCTGGAATGTTCAACCGTGACAGCAGGTCACGCGCCCGCGCCCCAGCTTCATCATGGGTGGCGCCGCGCTCCAGCAGCGGTTCCATGACAATGTCGAGCGTCGGCACGCGCGGGATGACGCGGAGAAACTGCGTCACATAGCCGAGTGTCCGGCGGCGCATCGCAATCATCTCGCGGGGGTTGGCTTTCACCGCATCGACCCATCCGCCCTCGTGCAACACATCGATGGTCCCGCCACTGGCCCGATAACTTCCATAGATAAGCTTGAGGAGGGAACTCTTGCCCCGCCCCGAAGGCCCTGTGATGGCCACGGCCTCGCCGCCCACAGCTTCGAAACTGACATTGTCGAGGACAGGTATGACGGTTCCACCTTGCTGATGCAGCGTGAACGACTTGCGGAGCCCCTTGACTTTCAACAGCAGGGTCATGGCGTCACACCTGCAGCACCGAGGACACCAGGAGCTGCGTATAGGGCGCCTGCGGATCTTCGAGAATCTGGTCGGTCAGGCCCGCCTCGATCACCTCGCCGCCCTGCATCACCAGCATGCGCGTCGACAGGAGCCGGGCGACCGCCAGGTCATGGGTCACGATGACGCCGGCGAGGCCCAGGCTGTTCACCAGGCCCCGCAGAAGATCGAGAAGCCTGGCCTGCACCGACACATCGAGACCTCCGGTCGGCTCGTCCATGAAGACGAGGCGCGGCGACGTCACCAGATTGCGGGCGATCTGCAGGCGCTGGCGCATGCCGCCCGAATAGGACCAAGGGCTGTCGTCGATGCGGTCGGCGGCAATCTCGACCCGCGACAGCCAGTCAAGCGCCGACGACCTGATCCGGCCATAATGCCGCTCGCCCACAGCCATCAGTCTTTCGCCGACATTGGCGCCGGCGGAGACGCTCATGCGCAAACCTTCGCGCGCATCCTGATGGACAAAACCCCAGTCGGTGCGCATCAGAAACCGGCGCTCGGCTTCGCTCATCCGATCGAGCGCCAGAACCCTGCCGCCGCGCATGGCGTAGCGGACGGTGCCGGTTGTCGGCTGCATCTGGCCCGAGATGCATTTGAGCAGCGTGGTCTTGCCCGAGCCCGATTCACCGACGATGGCGATCACTTCGCCGGGCCACAGGTCGAAACTGACGTCAGCGCAGCCGGTGCGCAGCCCGTAGAGCTTGGAGATGGCCTCGACGGCGAGCAGCGGCGTCATCGCTTGCCCTGACGCTTGCCGCAATAGTCCGTGTCGGAGCACACGAAGAGGCGCCCGCCTTTGTCGTCGGTCACGATCTCGTCGAGGAAACTGTCGCGCGCGCCGCAGATTTCGCAAGGTCTGTCCCAGCGCTGGATTTCGAACGGATGATCCTCGAAGTCGAGGCTTCGGACACGCGTGTAAGGCGGCACGGCATAGATGCGTTTCTCGCGGCCCGCGCCGAACAGTTGCAGAGCCGGGGTGCTGTCGAGCTTCGGATTGTCGAATTTGGGGATGGGCGAGGGATCGAACACATAGCGCCCGTTGACTTCGGCCGGGTAAGCATAAGTCGTGGCGATCTCGCCATAGCGTGCAATGTCTTCGTAGAGTTTGACATGCATGACGCCATATTCCTCAAGCGCATGCATCTTGCGCGTCTCGGTTTCGCGCGGTTCGAGAAAGCGCAAAGGCTCGGGGATCGGCACCTGGAACACCAGCGTCTGGGTTTCCGTCAGGGGTGTTTCGGGGATGCGGTGACGTGTCTGGATGATCGTCGCCCGCTCCGTCGACTCGGTGACGGTCACGCCCGATGTCTTCACGAAGAACTGGCGGATGCTGACCGCATTGGTGGTATCGTCCGCCCCCTGATCGATAACCTTGAGCGTGTCTTCGGGGGTGAGGATCGCGGCCGTCACCTGGACGCCGCCGGTGCCCCAGCCGAGCGGCATCGGCATTTCGCGGGCGGCGAAGGGAACCTGGTAGCCGGGGATGGCCACCGCCTTGAGCAGCGCCCGGCGGATCATGCGCTTCGTCTGCTCGTTGAGATAGGCGAAGTTATAGGTGGGAGCGGTCATTCCGCTGCCGCCTGCAAGCCGTCTTTTTCGGTTCGCAGCGCGCGCAGGAGAACGAGTTCGGACTGAAAGTCGACATAGTGCGGCAGCTTGAGATGCTCGACAAAACCGGTGGCCTGCACGTTGTCGCAATGCGAAATCACGAACTCTTCATCTTGCGCCGGGCTCGCGCGCTCCTCGTCCAGTTCGCCAGCCCGCAACGACCGGTCGACGAGCGCCATGGCCATCGCCTTCCGTTCGCAATGGCCAAAGCCCAGGCCGTAACCTCGGGTGAACTGTGGCGGCACGCCCGCCGCTCCCTTGAACTGGTTGATCATCTCGCATTCGGTCAGCGTCACTTCGCCGATCACGATGGGGAAACCAAGCTCCTCGGGCTGGAATTCGATATCGACTTCGCCCAGCCTGATTTCGCCGGCGAACGGATGGGTGCGGCCATAGCCGCGCTGGGTCGAATAGGCGAGCGCCAGAAGAAACCCCTCGTCGCCGCGCGCCAGGCTTTGCAGCCGCCGATCGCGCGGCATGGGAAATGTTGCCGGGTCCTGGGTGATGTCGCCGGGATCGCTGGATGATGCGGGAGCGGGTTCGATCAGTCCCTCGGCGCCCAAAAGCGACAGGACCTTGGGGATGGTGGCGTCGACGCCGGTTGGGCCGATGGCGGGAGCGGTCGCGTTCATGCCATCGCCGAGGAGGCGGTGCGTGTAGTCGAAGGTCGGCCCCAGAATCTGGCCGCCGGGAACATCCTTGAAGGCCGCCGACACGCGCCGCCTGATAGCCATGGCGCCGGTGTCGAATTCTTGAGCATAGCCAAACCGGGCGAGCGTGGTGCGGGCCGCCCGGACCAGAAAGATCGCCTCGATCAGATCGCCGCGCGCCTGCATGATGGCAAGGGACGCCAGATCCCGGTCGTAGAGCGAGCCTTCGTTCATCACCCGGTCGACGGCGAGGGTGAGCTGTCCGGCAATCTGCTCCAGCGAGATTTCGGCCAAGGCCGGGTCGCCGCGCCGCTCCTCGGCAAGGAGCCGGTGGGCCGCCTCGATCGCCTTCTTGCCGCCCTTGACGGCTACATACATCAGCGCGCCTCCGCCATTGCGATGCGGGTCGAACGCGGGATCGCGGCAAGCGCGCCGTCCGACACGAAGAAGACGTCGATGCCAAGCGGGAAGCCGGTTCGGCTTTGAATCATCGTGCTCCAGAATTGGCGGTCGAGCGGCGGAGCGTTGAAGAGTTGGGTTTTCTCGATGCCGGGACCGGAGAGTACAACTCCGGCCGATGGCTCGAGCGAATCTGTCGTGATGACAAGCGTCGCCGAGCGGTCTGGATATTCGTGGGTCCCTGTCAACAGCCGGGAGAGATCGGGCAGCGGAAAGCCCGCGTTGATGAATGCAAAGGTGGCATCTTCCTTCGAAGCGGTGAGAGGGGCGCCGGTGTGAAAGCGCAGGAATTTTTCGATCTCCGGGTTGCGCAGATTTTTGCCCAGCCAGACCGGCGTCTGGAAGTCGCACAGGACCAAAGCGATCGCCGCCGATTCCCGATCAAACGCTGGAGGCGGAGAGAGTTCGGGTACGAAAGGATAGATGCGGCCCGGCCGCGCCATTGCGTCGAGCATGATGCGGAAGGCCCGCGCCAGATCGTGGGCGGGATTTGCGAAGGACGCCTCAAGCATTCTCGCCGCGCACCAGGGTGAAGAAATCGACCTTGGTCGCCGCGGCTTTCGCGGCGCTAATCCGGCGGCGCTCGGCGAGCAGCCGGGACAGGGGCTGGATGACCTGTTCGTCCACCGAGGCTTGATGATTTGCGTCCTGCAACAGGGCATCGCAAATCGCGGCGGCATTTGCGTGGGCGGCGTTGCGGCCCATCACATAGCCGTGGCCTTCGAAGCCATTCTTTACCCGCACGGCGCAGCGGGTGACGGTGGCTTCGCCCAGATTGAACGGGGCGCCCGTGCCGCCGATCCGGCCACGCAGCATCACGAGACCCGTTTCCGGGGGCCGGATCATGTCACACAGTTGAGGCAGGAACGGCTTGGCTTTAAGTTCAAGATCGCTCCATGCCGACAAAGCGAGCACGCGCATCCAGGACTGGCGGGGAGTCACCTTGTCGAGCATGCGGGATAGAAACCAGTCCAATGTCACGGCTGCATGACAGCAGGAGGCGCGGCACTAGCGCAGGTGGACGAAACCTCGATTGTCCTGGGTCTGGCTGTTGATCACTGGATAACCGTTCCCATTTGCCAAGCCCGGCGGACTCCGGTGCTTTCACGGCATGGAATGCCGGGAGTCCGGTGACATTAGAAGAGGTAAAACGGGTCTATGCTGCCTTCCTTAACAAGGCGGAGGGTTTGTTTGATGAGGTCTGGTCGATCAATCTCGATGTCATCACGGACAAAAAGGTTACAGCGAAAGAAAAGCGAGTGGCCATCGACGAGTCAGACGTCAATTTTATCGCACTGCGCGCCGAATTCGGGGACTATGTGTTACCTGTATTCCATCAGGCCGAGGGAAAAGCGCGGCTCTTGGAGGCGATCGACCAGGCGAAGGGCTATTTATGCTTGTCCCCGGATAATGGCCTCAGCCGCGCGGTCGAGGCAATCGCGCTTGACGATGAGCGGCGGCGCCATTTCCAGGACATCGCCGTTGCCTTGCTCACCGAGAATGTCCGGGCCGCGAGATTGACCGAGCCATGGGTAATCGTAAAAGCCGCAGCCGTTCCCGAAGATCGGTTGAATAGAGCTTTGCCATTCCTGCCAGCCTCCAACCGGCCAACAGGTTGCATCAGACTTCAACTGATTTGGGATTCCCAAGCCGACTCGGGAAAAATTGATCCCGCTCTAGTGCCATCATGGCGTCATGTTCTGCCTTCGTGTATCGTGGAGTAATGTGCTGTGGGCAGTTCCAGTCGAAGGCCGCAACCTTGATCAAAACCGCCTGTTCGATCCCGCCAGGATAGTTTTCAACGCTGAGCCGGGCGACGAGTTCCCGGTTGGCACCGGCGACCATTTTCATGTGCCCGAAGATTTTGAGTCGGCGCCGGTGGGGGTAGTCCATCAGGAACAGCGCTACGCGATTGTTCGCCAAGATGTTGCCGGTCGTTATGTACTGGCGGTTACCTTTGAAATCGGCATAGCCCAATGTGCCTTTGTCCAACAGGCGAAGAAAGCCTGGCGGACCGCCACGGAACTGAACATAAGGCCAGCCCGTCTCGGAACACGAAGCAATATAGAAGCCGTCACGCCCGGCAATGAACATTGCCTCTTTAGGCCCAAGCAGGCTATTCGATTCGCGACCGGCTTCGCGAAGGGTATGGGCGCTGCGGCTTCCCATCTCCTGTTGGACGGATTTCACCGAATCCGTAAACGCCAAGGATTCATACTTGTTACCCATGTCGCACCCTGATTTTTCTTTGGCGATTCACCGGTACTTAGGGGGGCAGAATTTAATCCTGATGAGCCCACTCCGCCATCAGCCATCGCATCTGTCCACGATCGGAGACGATCCGGCCCAATCCAGGAAACGGCATGTGCGTCGCCGCGATGAGTGCCTTCTCCTCGGCCGCTTTCGGGAAAAACCGGGTTCGCATGTGCCGTGCTGCCTTGGGGTTTTGCTCGAAGGCAAATCCGATATCGGAGGCCAGCGGGTGCAGGCTTGGATGAAACAGCATGTCCGAAACCATGAGCATGCTCTCAGAGCCGTCCTCAATTCGTACGCCTACGTGACCGGGCGTGTGCCCGGTCAGGTCGATGATCGAGATGCCTCGCGAAACCTGATGGTCGCCGTCGGTCGCCTGAAGCTTTGGATATAGTCTCACGACTTCGACCGACGCATCGAAGC